>SVSA01000084.1 GCA_015064545.1 Oscillospiraceae bacterium
GGCTGCCTGTAATTGTAATGCGATGCCAAACTTCTGTACCCCTTTCAGGGGTTAGGCCTGTATTTGCCCCTTATAGGGGCTGTGCAAACCACCGGTTGAACCGGTGGTTTTGATTTATTCTCGATACGATTTCTCAATCAGAATCTTATACTTGTCGCCCGGATCCTCCGAGGTGCGGGCAAGAATCACGGTTTCTTTTTCCATATAGCCGAAGAGGCGTGTCAGATGGGTAACGAATACGTACTTGGTTTTCAGCTTCGGCATGAAACGTAAAATATCGTACATACTCTGCGTACCCTCCCGATACGAGGTTGTCTGGAAGGTTTCGTTCAGCAGTAACAGCGAATAGGGCTGAAGCTCACTGATAATCTGGGCAATCGCCTTGGCCTCCTGCTCAAAGCGGCCGGCGGTATCGCCTGCCAAGAACTCCTCCTCCGCCGAGGAAAAATGAGAGAAGAAGCCGTGACGGATACTCATGGTCGCCTGTTCGGCCAAAACCGGAAGCCCAGCCTGCGCCAAGAGCTGTGCCGCGCCGATGGCGCGCAAATACACCGTTTTACCGCTGTCGGTCAGACCCTTGACCAAAAGTCCGGCAACCTCAGGACAAAGGCTCAGATCGTTCGGCACGGTCTTGGCACCATGGCCGCCCGACAGCAAAACCAGCTCGCGCAGTCCTGTCGCCTCAAAGCAATCCTCCTCGGCGGGCAAAAGCACGGGCATCGTTGTCGGCACACCCTGCTGCTCGGCAGCTTCGGCATACAGAAGCGCCGCTTCATAGAACATCATTTCGCTCGACAACCCGAAGAAGGCCTCATAAACCTCGTTGGTTACCTGTGTCAGCGCCGCATCGATGCGGCTGAGTGCCTCATTCAGCATAAAAGCGGCATCGGCCGCAGGATCCTCTCCGGCTTCCGACAGCTCGGCATGAACAGCAACACCGTCGCTCTCGCTCTTTTTCTTGGAAAAGAGCCGTTTCAAGCCGCCGCTTTCCTTCTTATGCTCCGCAATATCCGAAATATCGCAAGCAATCAGACGGAGGGCGCGGTCCAAGGTAACAGCAACCGAGAAATCGAAGGCCTCGGGGCTTTGATACCGAAACTGCTGAGAAATGGAAACCAGCTCATTCAGCGCCTCGTTTTCCGACATCTGTAAGCACCAGTCGCGCATCCGAATCAGTCCCTCCGAGGCAAGGGGATAGGTGCGGAGCGTCTCCCCGATCGTGGTAAAAAACGACGTAATGGTCGAGGGGAAAATGGCCGTCACCTTCAGCGAAGCAAAGGTATGCTCTAATAGTGCCTCGGGGTTAATCTCACCGCCTCGGGTCGGCGCAGCCCCAAGCTTCATCTCCTGCCAGTCGCTCTTGATCCGGTCGTAGCGGGCAAACAGCGTTTTCAGCGTCTCGGCCAAATGGGGAATCGTTTTGAAATCGCGATAAATTTCCTGGCGAAACGTGATATTTTCGGCGCAGACAAGCGGCTTTTCCAAAACCGAAAGAAAGTAATCGGCGCGCCGACGGTCGGGCACCAGCTGATACACCGCGCGGTCAACCGACAGATCGTATAAAATACGGCAACGCGCGGGAGCGTCATCCCTCTTTTGTAACAAGCTGAATTTCATTCGCTCTCCTCCTCTCCCTCGGAAACCAAGCGGCCGAAGCGCTGCTCCAATGCCTCAAAGGTCAAGCCGCACCGCACCAGAATATCCTTGGCAAAGGAACCGTCGGTATTCTTCTGTCTGGCGATCTTATAGGTACGGCGGTTGGCATCGTTGCGGTCAATCAATACGTTGAGATACGGAATCTGCGAGGCAGCCAGCGCGTGCTGGTGAGTAATATATAAGCCGAAAATCCGCTTGCCGTTCAGCTCATTGGCCAGCTTTTCGGTCATGGCAACCGCATTTTCTTCATTCGTCGTTGAGTAGGTTTCGTTCAGCAGAACAAGCGACTGCTCGTCCATATCGGAAAGAATCTTCTGCACACGGCTGTTTTCCTCGACAAAGCGTCCGCTGCCGTCAAAGCGCTCGTCTCGCGGGAAATGGGTAAAAAGCGAGGAGATTTCGCTGATCTCGGCATGACGGCACGGCACCGGACAGCCGCAAAGAAACAGAAGCACGGCAATACCGACGGCACGCAGATAGGTGGTTTTACCGCCACCATTGGCACCGGTCAGGAAGAAGAAGGGCTCTTCAGCGGTAAAGGACACATCGTTCGGCACAATCCGTGTTTCATCCTTGGCTAAGAGCGACACATCGTAGGCCTCGGTCACCGAGATGCCGCGCGCTTCGGCAACCGTCGGGAAGGTCAGGGGGATCCCCGCCGCACGAATACGATCGAAGAAATCGAGCATGACAAGATAGAAGCAGAGCTCCTTGTGATAATAGGTTACCGATTCCTGATATAAATCCCGATAACTCTCGTAGAAATTCTTGAGCTTTCGGAAGGTCTCGGGACGGAGTGCGGCGGCCGCCGCCACCATATCGGGCGACAGACGGCGCGGTTCGGTTTCCTTGATATGCAGTTTCCCGACCCCCAATGTTTCGGCACAGGACACAATCCGCTGTAAGAAGGTTGTCTCAACGCCCGCCGTCAGCCGCAAATCGGCTGTCGTGTGGGAACAGAGGGTATTGCGTCCAATCCCATCCAGCTCCTCGCGTAGTCCGTTCAAGGTGTCGACCATCGCGCGGTAACGGGTTCCCTGTGCCTCGGCGGCAAAGGCAAGCGCAAAGCGATCCGAAAGCGGATCGCCGAAGCAGGCATCCGCCGCCTCGGCGGCAAACCGCCGTTCGGCGTCCATCAGCGCGGCAAATACCGCATACCGCTCTGCATCGCACCGCGCTCCTTCATATGCCGTATGGAGCATCACGAGCTCGCCCGCGATCCGATACAACGAGACAAAAACGCCTCTGGCTTCGTCGCGGAACAGCGAGGTGAAAAGCTTTTGGCGCGGGATAAGGTTTTCTTTTTCGCAGGGAATGCGAACCGTTTTGGCAACCGATCGCGGCATGAAATGCAGCAGCTGCAGATCCTCAAAAACCGAAACCGACATCGGCTTTCGCTTCGGTTGAACAAGATAGAGTAAGCTTGGATAGCCCATGCTTTGGTGTTCCCTTCCATAATGTCAAAAAATCACGCTATTATTATACTCGTAACCGCGGCAGAATGCAAGTCATAATTGTAAATTCTGCGAAACACTTGAAAAGACCGGCAACTTGTGATATACTATTCCCATCAACTGCTAAGGAGAAAATGCACCGTGCTGATCGACCGCTACTTTATGCCGGACCGTTATTTTGACGACATTTACAGCATTGATCCGGCCTTTTTGAAACGTCAAGGAATCCGTGCGGTATTGCTGGATATTGACAATACGCTTGTCACCTATGACGATCCCAAGCCGACACCGTCGGTTCTTGCCTGGCTGACGGCGCTTGCCGATCGGGGCATTGCCGCCGCCTTTATTTCCAACAATCACAAGGATCGCGTCGAATGCTTTAATGCCGAGCTCGGCTTCTTTGCCACCTGGGACAGCGGTAAGCCGTCCGGCAAATGCTACCGTGCGGCCATGAAGCACCTCGGCACCGACGAAAGCAATACGGCCGTCATCGGCGATCAGGTCTTTACCGATGTCTGGTCGGCCAAGCGTCTGGGCCTTTACTGTATTTTGGTCAAACCAATCAAGGATAAAACCTCTCTCTTTTTTCGCGCCAAGCGCGCGCTTGAAAAGCCCATCCTCCGCCGCTATGCCAAGCAGCATGGGGAGAATATCAAGTGAGCCTCTTTCTCTGTCCACATTGCCGTCAACGCCTGGCGCCAAAGGAACGGGCGCTGGTCTGTCCCAAGGGGCACAGCTTTGACCTTGCCGCCGAGGGCTATGTAAACCTTGCCGTCGGCAAAAGCGGCGCCTCGGGCGACAGTCCTGCCATGTGCCGCGGACGTCACGAATTTTTAGCAACGGGGGCTTACGGTCTCTTTGCCGATGCCATCGCCGCCGAGATGGCGGAACACGGTGTCAAAACGGTCTGTGATGCGGGATGCGGTGAAGGCTTTTATCTCCGTTCGCTGCGAAAGCGGCTTCCTTCCGCCTCTTTGGTTGGTCTTGATCTTGCCAAGACCTCGATAAAGCTGGCCGCCCGTGCCGAAAAAGGAGCTGATCATCCGATTTCTTACGCCGTGGCGGGTATTTTTGATATGCCGTTGCCCGAGGAAAGCTTGGATGCCGTTCTTTCGGTTTTTGCCCCGGTACCCGAGGCTGAGGCATACCGCATTTTGAAGCCGAACGGTCTTCTGTTTGTTGCTCATCCGGGAAAACGGCACCTGATGGGGCTTAAGCGTCTTCTGTACGAAAAGCCCTATGAGAACGAGGAAAAAACATTTTCCTTTGCTGGCTTTGAAAAGCGATACGATATCCGCACTGCTTATACCATAACCGTAGCGAAAGAGCAGCTTACCAACCTGTTCCTCATGACGCCCTATTTTTGGAAAACATCACGTGACGACACCGAAAAGCTTTCTTCCGTTCCCTCTCTTGTAACCGAATTGGATTTCCTTCTGTCTGTCTACCAAAAATTTCCCAATAATACGATCAGAAAGTGAGCTTATCCTTATGAGCAAAACCATCAAGCGCTTTGACTTTGCCAAAAAGCCCCACAAGCCAAGCCCCTTTCTCTTTTTTCTCGCCAAAAATATTCTCTGCAAGCCGGACCTCAAAAAGCGAAACGCTACCATCATCAAGCGCGATATGGAATCCTATGAACATACGCCCTATTTGCTTTTGATCAATCATGCTTCCCTTGTCGACCTGAATCTGATGATGATGTCCACCCATCCGCGTCTGGTCAACAATGTGATGACGCTCGAGGGCTTTCGCGATTATACCGAGCCCCTGATGCGCGGTCTCGGTGTTCTCGGCAAACGGAAATATATTTCCGATCTGCATTTGATCCGTAATATGTCCTACTGTCTGAAGGAGCTGAAGACAATTTTTGCACTCTTCCCCGAGGCGCGCTATTCGCTGGACGGCTGTACCTCCTTCCTGCCCGAATCGCTCGGTCAGCTGGTACATATGATGCGTGTACCGGTCGTCATGCTGAAAATCCACGGTAATTTCATCACCAATCCGCAATGGAACAAAATCAATAAGAAAACCTGGGTAGAGGCCGAAATGTTCCCTCTGATCACCGAGGAGGAGGCACGTACCCTGCCGGCCACCGCGCTGTTTGCCCGTATCAAGGAAGCCTTTGCCTACGACGATTTTGCCTGGCAATACGAAAAGAAAATTAAAATCGATCACCCGGAGCGCGCCAAGGGCTTGCATTCGCTTCTCTACAAGTGTCCGCATTGTCTTGCCGAGCATCAAACCGAAAGCGAAACCGACACCCTGCGCTGCACCGCCTGCGGCAAAAGCTGGTATATGGATGAATACGGCCGTCTCACCGGTTCGGACGGCGTGACCGAATTTGCACACATTCCCGACTGGTCAAAGTGGGAACGCGCGTGCGTCCGCGAGGAGGTTCGCAACGGTACCTATTACTTCGAGGACACCGTTCGCGTTGAGACTCTGCCCAATGCCTGGAAATTCTACAAGCAGGGAGAGGGCAAGCTGATTCAAACCCCCGAGGGCACCACGCTGACCTGTCTGCATTACGGGGAGCCCTTTACTTTGGAGCGTCCTGCGCTCGCACTCGAAAGCATGCACATCGAATACGATTATCTCGGAAACGGTGACTGCATTGATATTTCGATTCCCGATGACAGCTTCTGGTGCTATCTCTCCAAGCGCGATGCCATTACAAAAATCTCGTTTGCTACCGAAGAAATGCATCTTTGGGCCAAGGAAAAGCAGGCCGAAAAGAAAAAGAAAAAAGCCGCCGAGGAATAATCGATAGGTAAAAAAGAAGAACACCCCTTCTGCTATGAATCTTTAGCGGAGAAAAAAGAACACCACCAAGGAATTTCCTTTGGTGGTGTTTTTATCGACGGGAACTTACGAAAGGCTCCCTCCGGGAGGGAGCTGGCGCCGTAAGGCGACTGAGGGAGAGCGCGTTATTATGAGGTCAATCTAAATTCCAAGTCACGCAGGCTCCTTCCACCACTTCGTGGTCCCCCTTCCTCCCAGAGGAAGGCTTTTGTGTGTCGTTTCTCTGCGTATAGTGGGTTCGGGCTTCTGCCCGGTCGTGCGTGGACTGCCACGTGCTATGCTTGCCCCGGACGCAAGCACCACAAAATGGCTTTACAATTGATGTTCCTTGACAATGTTCCCATTTTATGATACAATATTAGTGTACCAAAAGTTATGGGGGATATTGATATGAATCTATATCACGGAACTCAAATTCAAAACATAAAGAAATTAGAACCGTTCGCTACACAAACCAATGCAATATCAAAACCCGTGATATGTTTTACGCCAAGCTATTGTATTGCTCTGTTTTACATATGGAATCGTTCTTACAAATGGGTAACTTTTAGTGAAAATGAAAATGGTAAAGTAGTTTTTGTCGAACATTACGATAATATGCTTTACGATTTTTATAGCAAGGTAACTGGAAGCATTTATGAATGCAACGGTGATAATCCTGCGATTACCCCCACTCACATGAAGGGTGTATATACTTCCGAAATTTCTATATCTATTGAAAAAGAAACACAAATTGGTAATGTATATAATGAAATTCTAAAACAAGAATCATTGGGAAAGATTATAATCCGAAGATATAGTCAGCTATCATTAGATGATAAAAATAAAATTTTCAAGCAAACTGTTAGAGCAATCCATATGCAAAAATTATTGATTCCGTCTGACTATGTACCCAAGCAAGAGCAAGTACGCTTTGTGCAAACTTATTTTCCGCAAGCGTGGGATGTTGCTTCAAAAATGACCACGACGGAAGTTAATCAAATGATATGTGAATGGAGAACATCGTTGAAAAAATAAATCCTGTTTTAACACCTCACAGCGAGAGCTTCTTTGCTTTCTGCATATCAAAAAGCCACCACAAAAAATGTGGTGGCTTCAATTTTGCCGCTAATTTTGCACGCCATCGCAACAGCTTT
>SVSA01000085.1 GCA_015064545.1 Oscillospiraceae bacterium
ACCACTTACATTATACTTGGAGGTTTAATTCTTTTCAACGGGCTTACTTATAGCTCGCCCGATTTATTTGTAGCTCTGCTCGGTTTTCCCCTCCCCCAGTAGAACTGGGGGTTTATTTACACTACCAGTCAAAGGAGCCGATTCCGCCAAGCGGAATCGGCTCCTTATTCGTTATGATGCTTCGGGATCAAAGCCCTCGAAAATAAAGCAATGGTAATGCTTTTTCGCTGCCGTCAGCGATGCTTTTGAGTCGGGCGTCCAACAGACCATTTGAGCGCCGAGAGCGGCACAAAGACGGGTGGAAAGGCCAAAATAACGGTATTCATAGGCTATAAAATGAGGACGGGACACAACATTCAAAAGCAAATGGCGAAGCGCATAATGTAACAGGCTCCGCCTGTTATCCGGCTTCTTTCCGAACGCGGTGGAAAGCTGACCGCGAACCACCTGCGGACGGTGCTTGCGAAACCAGCCAAGATGCATGGGATTAAAGGATTCGACACAGTAAAAGCCATCGTAAGCATCCAACAGCAAGGCCGCCTTTGCACACACCTCAGTAGACAGGCTTTCTCCTTTGATTTCGGCCACCAGCGGCACCCTTCCTTCGAGCAATGTCAGCACCTCGCTCAAGCGCGGCACACCGATCGCCTTCAATTCCTCGGCCGTCAGCGCCGATACCTTGCGGTCAAGGCCAAAAACACGCTTCAAATCGTAATCGTGACAGACAACCGGAACACCGTCAGAGGAAAGCTGAATGTCCAGTTCTACCCCATAGCCACGCTCCACCGCCGCTGCAAAGGCCGGCAAGGTATTTTCGATACGGTCTCCACCGTGAAGGCCGCGATGGGCAATATAGCATCCCGCAAGCGGTTTGGCTCTTTGTCCGTTTCCCGGCCATATTAAAAACAGATACACGGCGATACCGACCAAAAGCAGACCGCCGATCACACACGCAAGCTCCATATCAGGCATCGACATCCAGATGCTCGATCATCGATTTCTTCGCCGGAGCCTTGCTGTCACCGTGACGGACAAAGAGCATCGTCACAAACGAAAGACCGGAAAACACCGTGGCATAGGGGAAGAGCGTCTGATAGCTGATATCCAACAGGTATCCCGACAGAATCGGCGTGATGACCTGTGCCGCCATCGAGAAGGTATAATAGAGTCCGGTGTAGCGCCCGATATTACTGCCGCGGCTCA
Source organism: Oscillospiraceae bacterium (assembly GCA_015064545.1). Lineage (GTDB taxonomy): Bacteria > Bacillota > Clostridia > Oscillospirales > CAG-272 > Colimorpha_A. The sequence goes on from SVSA01000085.1 coordinate 1,204, forward strand.
TCTCAACGACCATCGGATAGGAGTTCACATTGATCGCCGCCCAAGCAATACCGACCAGCGCAAACAGCAGATTGATCGACGGGTGGAAGGAGCGGAACAGGAAGGAACAGCCGAACATAGCCGTCAGAAGCGCACAACCGAAGAGAATAACTTTTTTGCGTCCGAGCTTACTCGAAACAATACCGATCGGAATGTAGGAAACCGCGGCCGCCGCCATGGCAACCATCAGGCAATTGGCAAAGCCGCCGTCGGGCAGATTCCAGTATGCGATGACATATTTCGAAAAAGCAGTAGTGACAGCATTATAGGCCATATACCAAAACGCCACCGAAAGAAGCAGGAAGACCAGACTTTTCTTGACCTCGGGGCGCAGGCGTTCGGTCGGTGCCTCCGTATCGATCACAGCCTCATCGGTCAAGCCATATTCGGTCTCAGCCTCCTCACGCTCCTTGACAAAGCGGTTTTCTTTGACAAACAAAAGCAGTACAACAAGACAGATCACCATAATTCCTGACGTAATGGCAAACAGCGGGAAAAAGCTGGCGTGCTCCAATCCAACGGTAACTGCCGTTAATTCATGCTCCACCCCGCATTCCTCACACAGATAGCGCGCGATCGAGGTACCGGAAATTGAGGTTTTTACACCGTTTTCACAGACGGCATAATAGCTCGTTTTCATCAACAGGGAGACAAAAATCAAAACCGCAAGACCGCCGATCGTCCCCATTAGGTTAATGATGGCATTAGCCTTGGAGCGAAGCGGCTTGGGTGTAATGTCCGGCATCAGCGAAACGGCAGGCGAACGGTAAACACTCATCGCCAAGAGCGAGCACAGCAGAAGAACGATAAACAGCACCAGCAGATTTGCCTCTGCCGCAATCGGAAGCAGCGTAAAGGCAATGGCCGCCATCACCGTACCGAACAGGATGTACGGCATCCGTTTTCCGAAGCGAGTCGACGTTTTGTCCGACAGGGCTCCGAAGAGCGGAAGCATAAATAAGGCAAAAACATTGTCAAGCGACATAATCCAGCCGGCTGTTTTTTCGGCCATATGAAAATCAAATTTCAGAATGAGTGAAATAATATTGTCATAGAGCTGCCAAAAGGCCGTAATACCAAAAAAGGCAAAGCCGCATAAGAGCGTTCGCTTATAATTCAGCTTCATGGTTCATCCTCATCTTTCTCTGACGTAGATTCATGTTCTTCCTTATCGGAGCTTTGGTCGGACACATCGCCGATCACAACCGCACCGCTTACCGCACGAGCAGTTGATCGGGGCGATTGTGTTGACAGTCCGTCGGCCACCGGCTTTTTCTTTTTATGAAAGACCAACTTTCCGAGAATATAATTGATGATGACAACAACAACCGAAATCGGGATCTTCACAATCGCACGCGGCCACAACAGCCATTCTTCGGTAACGACAAACAAAAGCTCCTGTACACCAAGTGACAAAACACGGCCGCCCGCAAACGCAAACAGCTCGCTGAAAACCGCGGTAAATCCGCTTCGCTTACTGCGGAATACCCAGATTTTGTTGGTCACAAAAGCAAACAGCACCGCAGCCACCCACGCAATGACATGAATCAAGTGCGTATTCATCGACGTGGTATACAAGCCGAAGCTGACAGCCCAATCGACCACCGTTGTCAGGCCGCCGAAAAAGATATAAGTAACGATTTCGCGGTGCTCGCGGCACCAATCGATCGCGACAAACACAAAGGTTTTGATCAGAATCCAAAAATGGCGTAAACGGTTTCCGATATTCATAGGTCATTCTTCCTCGTTTTCTGCGGCGATATCTTCCAAGAAATGCCGATACTCTTCATAAGTAAACAAAAGATTGAGCGCTTCCAGCATAGCATCGGCGCTGATATTAAGCGGCAAGCCTGCTTTTCGGCAGAGAGCTTTACGGCGTGCGGCACTTCCTATCCCGCCTGACAAGCCATCGGCGTATAGCTGTGCCTTGGTCAAGGCCGTTCTTCTTGGCCTTGCTTCGTTTCCCCGTACGTAGGGAAGAAACAAGGCACGAAGGGTTTCGGTATCAAAACCCTCTACCCCAAGAAGCCCTTCTTTGGAATCGGCGAGCTTCCGTTTTTCCCTTCCCTTCACAGCCGGCACATACAAATGAATCAGCTTGTCCTTCGGGAGAATACTCTTCAGATAATTTCGGATGACAAGGCCGCCGCCGTCGCTGTCGGTCAAAACAATCAGACCGTTTTTTTCGGCAATCCGCCGTAACAGCGCCGTCTTTTCCTTTTCCTTGAACACGCCAAAGCCATCGGTCACCAGGATATCCGCATCAATGACCGAGAGCAAGCGAATCTTGTCGTATTTTCCCTCCACGACAACCGGGCGATCGATCACCAGGCGCTCACTCACGATGTCTGCCCTCATAGAACAAAAATACCGTAGCACCGATATTCGCCAGCATCAACATACCGGTCAGAATCAGCGAGGGAATGGCAGGCACCGATGACAAGCTACTCGATACCGACATATAGGCATAGCTCGGCAAGGTAAATACCAGCATGATGGCTTCAAAGAAGGAGTCCGAAAGCAAATCGGTCGTGCCATTGGCATAGAACAGCGCCGAAAAAATAAAGCAGAGCGTAAACAAAACCGAAAAGAACAGCGTTGTAAACCGACGGCGCAATACCACCGCAAGCACCGTGGAAGCCAAAAGCGACAAAACGGTTAACCAGCCGAGAATCAGCGGAGCTCCGAATGAGACCTCGTATCCCGAAAGACGAACGATGCCCTGATATACTGCCGACAAGATCAGAACGGACAGGGCAGGAGCCAGCGTTAAAGCAGTAATCAGGTGCTCCTTGAACACCGTCTTAAAGGATGGCGTTGGGGTTTTCTGCATAAGCATTTCCTTTCCTCAAGAACGCTATGGCCGCGTCGATGCCTCTGCCGCCAGACGATCCAATATGGCATAGCTTTCCACCGAAGTGGATTTGATGCGAAGATCGGCTTCAAAGCAAGCGTCCATCAAAGCATTCAGGCGCGTCACGGTCGACTTGGAGGCACTTTTCAGATACAAGCCAACCGTATACTCATGTTTTTTCAGTTTCTTAGCAATCTCACCAACCGTCATCCCCGAATCGGAGAGGGTGCGGATCATATACAGGTCACACACCACACGGGTGATACTGCTAAGCAAAATTTCGGGCTTTTCCTTTTGTCGCTTTCGCTCAGCCAAGATCGAAAAAGCGGCTTCCGGCCGAAAATCAATCAGCGCATTGGTAAAATCAAAGGCCGCGATCTCCTTGGATTCCGAGGCTACCAAGGCTACATCCTCCTCGGTCAGAATCTCTCGGCCCTTACTTTTGACATAGGCCGACAGCTTATCGATTTCCGAGGCTAACGTATACATATCGCAGCCGCAACGCGACAACAGTGCGTTAACCGCCATCGGCGGTGCCGCAACCCCTTCGGCAGTGAAGTGCTTTGCTGCCCAAGCGGCCAAACGAGCCGGTGTCTCACGTGGAAACAGCACGACCGTAATCGCCTCCGACAGGGTGACATAGCGTTTGTCCGGCTGCTTTGGTGTACCCGGCTCCAGATCGCCTGCTTCAGTATAAAAAACAAGCACGGTTTCGGGGCTGTTTTCCAAAAGTGAAAAGATTCCGCACAGCTCCTCGATCTCGGTATCACTCATAGCAGCAAGCGAAACCCCTTCGACCTCAATCAGCTTGGCATCGGCCATAACCGGCAGCATGGCAATTGCCGAGGCGAGCGCATCGGTGGAAAACGTATCGCCGTTCAGACGGATATGATTGAAAACATCGTCCTCAGCAACAACCGCCTTGCGGAGCGATTCCAAATACCGCCGCTTGAGATAATCCTCCTCACCGCAGAACAAATACCCGCCTCGCGGATGCTTCAGTTCGGCGCGAAATTCAACCGGCGTCACAGTACTTCTACCTCAATAAACAACCGATTGCGCTCGGTATTCACACCGCGCACCTCCAAATAATAATCCAACAGCATTGTTCCGCCCTCCTCGGTCACGGTATTACGGACCGATCGGGTATTGACGGTGAATTCGATCGGCATAATTGGTGTTTCATAGCTACATTTCTGACGGCGCTCCTTCCGATCAAAGCGAAAGGCCGCTCTGACATCGCCCGAGCGAACCATCGTCAATACCTCTTTCTCCTCCGGACGGAAGATGAGCGAGGTGATACAGTTTTCGTAACCGACCTCAGACGGTTCGGTGTAACAAATGGTTACTACACCGTCCTCCCGGGTATAACAACCGTACACGGTATAGGTAATGATCTGAGAAGCGGCCTCGGTTACCGAAGCCACCGGAAGTGTTTTCCCCTCATCGGTCGTAAAAAAGCCGTCGTGAGCGGTATTCTGATAGCGCTCAGCAAGCACGAGATCGGTGACCGCCGCACGAATTCGGATTCTAACGTTTTTCTTCATATTGCATCGTTTCGCTAACTAAATTATACAGATTTTTTCTTATCAAGTATACCATATTCGATAAAAATTGTCAATAAGAAGCCTCTCGAATCTTGACAAATTGGTCAGAGTTTGGTATAATCTCATTGGTTCGGATCAAAAAGAAGGCGTTTTCCCCTCTCAGATACCGAACAAGTATACGCCATACGGCGTTTTTCGGAGGTTCCCATGGCAGACAAAATTCGTGATGAGCAAACGGATTATCTTTTTAAGGCTATTTTGACACTAAACGATCTTGACGAGTGCTATGCTTTTTTTGAGGATCTCTGCACCATTTCCGAAATTCGTGAAATGGCCAAGCGATTGACCGCCGCGCGGATGCTCAACAATAACTATATTTATTCCGAGATCGCCGAAAAAACCGGTCTCAGCACCGCTACCATCAGCCGCGTCAATCGTTGCCTCAAGTACGGCAACGATGGTTATGCCGCCATTCTGCCTCGCTTGGAGCGCAGAAAATGAATCGTCCCTATTCGGTGTTGGCCTCTTGCTATGACCGTCTGAATGCCGCCGTCAACTATCGCGAATACGCCGATTATCTCGCCGAACAGCTTCGACGCTACGGAATTACCGACGGCTCGCTCGTTTTGGATCTGGCCTGCGGGACCGGCAACATCACCCTGGCACTGGCCGCCCACGGCTATGACATGATCGGCGTGGATCTTTCCCCCGAAATGCTCGATGCCGCTCGAAGAAAGGCACCGGGACAGGATATTCTCTGGCTCTGTCAGGATATGCGCCGTTTTGAGCTTTACGGCACGGTTGCCGCCACGGTATGCTGTCTTGACAGCCTTAATTATCTGACCGGCCGTGCCGGCCTTCAAAAATGCTTCTCACTGGTCCACAATTATCTGGACCCTAACGGGCTTTTCCTCTTCGACATGAATACGCCCTACAAATTTGAGCATGTTTACGGAACGCAGCAATATCTGCTGGAGGGTGAGGGCGTCTTTTGCGGATGGCAAAACTACTATGACAAGGCCTCGGGACTTTGCGATTTCGAGCTGACAATTTTCTCCGAGAATGAGGACGGCACCTACACACGCTTTGACGAGAGCCAGCGCGAACGCTGTTGGAGCTTAAAGACGATTCAATCGTTGCTTGCCTCCACCGGCTTTACTCTGCTTTCTATGCAGGGAGATCTTGACGGCTCGCCCGTCACCGAAACCACCGAACGCGCTTATTTTATCTGTCGCGCCAACAAATAACCGAACGCATGAAAAACGACAGCTGCGGAATGTCTCCGCAACTGTCGTTTTGTTGGTAGTGTAAATAAACCCCCAGTTCTACTGGGGGAGCGGAAAACCGAGCAGTGCTACAAATAAATCGGGCGAGCTATAAGTAAGCCCGTT
>SVSA01000086.1 GCA_015064545.1 Oscillospiraceae bacterium
AAATGAAGCCGAAGCTAATCCCGATGTGTTTGCCCTCAATACCGAGCCGGGCAGTCACCTGCTTCTCTGCACCGATGGCTTGACCAATCTGGTGTCGGGCGAGGAGATTCTCGCCACAATTCAGACTCTCGGTGCCGATCCCGAGGCTTGTGCCTCGCGTTTGGTAGAGCTTGCCAACGAGGCCGGCGGCTTTGACAATATTACGGTCATTGTCGGCAGTATCTAATCTCTTTTACATAGCTCACTCCCCTTCCGGCATTATGCCGCATTACGATAAAGGATACAGATATATGAATCATCTCGACAGATACGTAGGAAACCTCCTCGATCGCCGATACCGTCTGCGCCGTGTGATTGGCGTGGGTGGTATGGCCGTCGTGTTTGAGGCCACCGATTTGGTGATGAACCGCACCGTCGCCGTCAAGATGCTCAAGGACGAAATGGCTCACGACGAGCAAGCGGTTGCCCGCTTCATTAATGAGTCCAAAGCAGTTTCGATGCTTTCTCATCCCAACATCGTTAAAATCTTCGATGTTTCGGTCAAGGGAACCATGAAGTATATCGTCATGGAGCGCATTGAAGGCATTACGCTGAAGAGCTATATGCAGAAAAAAGGTGCTCTGTCCACCGACGAGGTTCTCAGCTATTCCGAGCAGGTTCTTCGCGCGCTGGAGCACGCTCACAGCAAGGGAATCATTCACCGCGACATTAAGCCGCAAAACATCCTGCTTCTCAAGAACGGCCGTGTCAAGGTCACCGATTTCGGCATTGCCAAGCTTCCCGATACGGAGCCCATCCCCACAAACGATAAGGCAATCGGTACTGTTTACTATATCAGTCCCGAGCAGGCCAACGGTAAGGAAGACGTTGACCACCGCAGCGATCTCTATTCCCTCGGTGTTCTCATGTATGAAATGGCCACGGGTGCTCTGCCCTTTAATGCCGATTCTCCGGTTCTTGTCGCCATGATGCAGGTCAAGGATCAGCCGCAGGCCCCTTCCGAGATAAAGGAAAACATTCCCTACGGCCTTGAACAAATCATCCTCGGCGCCATGGAGAAGAATCCCGATCGCCGTTTTCAGAATGCGGAGCAGATGCTTCGATACACCGAGCGCTTGCGCACCAACCCGAATTACGTTTTCAAAACCCGAAAGGCCAGCAGCACCGAGACTACCGATGCCATCATCGATACCACCATGAAGAAAAAGAAAAAAAGTATTCGTCATCACGAAAGCAACTCCATGTTCCCGATCATTTTCGGTGTTACGGTTGCCTTTTTGATCGTCCTCGTCACCGGAGCAATTACCGTTCTCGATATGGTCATTAAGGCGCAAAGCAGTAACACGCCGGTCACGGTCGAGGTACCAGGAGTTATCGGACAGATTTATTCCGACGATCTGGAACGGGAATTTGATCCGACGATCTATAAAATTGTCGTAGAATCGGTTTACAATGCCGATGTACCCCAAAACACCGTTATCGAACAGGACCCCAAGCCGGGAGCTAAGCGAAAGGTACTCAAGAATCAACAGTATTGTACCGTGACGCTCACAATCAGCAAGGGCGCCGAGATGCTAACGGTCCCCGACTATACCATTCTCGAATACCGCAGTGTGGTAATTGCCGCTGAAAAGCTCGGCTTCAAGTGTGAACTGCGTCCCATTGCCAGCGAAACGGTTTCCATGGGTTACGTGATTCGCACCGAACCGTCGGCCAAGACCCCGGTGGAATTCGGCTCCTCCCTGATTATTTATTACAGTATCGGTTCGACACCGCAAAAGTATAGTGTCCCTGTCTTAACCGACCTGACACCCAGCGAAGCCCATAAGAAAATGAATGGTAATTTCCGCGTCGGCGAGGTATCTTATCAGTATTCCGACACGGTCGAAGAGGGACGCATCATTTCGCAAAGTCTTCCCTCCGGCACACAGGCCATTCGCGGCACTGTCATCAGCTTTGTGATCAGTCTTGGTCCCGAACCGGTTACCGATCCGCCAACCACCAATCCCCCTGACACCGCCGACGACACCACGGTCGATTGACATTTCCCCACCGTCTTTCCATCAACGCCATTGACGCGCCGTCAGCGGCGTTGGACCCTGCGATAAGGAGTTACATCGTATGAATACTGTTACCGAATATTTCGGTTGTTTGGTTTTCGGCGACGCCGTTATGCGCGAAAAGCTGCCGAAAGAAACCTACCGCGCCATGCAACGCACCATCAAGAACGGCAAGCGTCTTGATCTTGAGGTGGCAAATGTGGTGGCCAACGCCATGAAGGACTGGGCCATCGAAAAGGGCGCAACGCATTTCACTCACTGGTTCCAGCCGTTAACCGGCATCACCGCCGAAAAACACGATAGCTTTATCAGTCCGAACGGTGACGGCAAGGTCATCATGGAATTTTCGGGCAAGGAGCTTGTCCGCGGCGAATCTGACGCCTCCTCCTTCCCCTCCGGCGGTCTTCGCGCCACCTTTGAAGCCAGAGGCTATACCGCATGGGACCCCACCTCATATGCCTTTATCAAGGGAAAAACGCTCTATATCCCTACCGCCTTCTGTTCCTATGGCGGCGAGGCGCTGGACAAAAAAACCCCCTTGCTCCGCTCCATGGAGCGCATCAACAAACAGGTTCTCCGCGTTCTCAAGCTCTTTGGAAACGATGACGTTACCACCGTCAATACCACGGTTGGTGCCGAACAGGAATACTTTCTCATCACCGAGGAGACCTATACCAAGCGCCAAGACCTTCTCTACACCGGCCGTACGCTGTTCGGTGCCAAGTCACTGAAGGGACAAGAGCTGGATGACCATTATTACGGCTCGATCAAGCCCCGTGTTGCCGCCTTTATGGAGGAGGTTAACGAGGAGCTGTGGAAGCTTGGTGTTCTTGCCAAAACCGAACATAACGAGGCGGCTCCGGCACAGCATGAGCTCGCGCCCATCTTCTCGACAACGCACATAGCCTGTGACCATAATCAGCTCATTATGGAGGTTTTGCGCAATGTGGCAAAACGACACGGCTTGGTCTGTCTGCTCCATGAAAAGCCCTTTGCCGGCGTCAATGGCTCGGGCAAGCACAATAACTGGTCGATTTCCACCAACACCGGCGTCAACCTTCTTGAGCCCGGTGAAACGCCCTATGAAAACGCGCAGTTCTTGCTCTTCCTTTGCGCCATCATGCAGGCGGTTGATGACTATCAGGATTTGCTCCGTATTGCGGTTGCCTCGGCCGGTAACGATCACCGTCTCGGCGCCGGTGAAGCACCGCCTGCCGTTGTTTCCATCTTCCTTGGCGATGAGCTGAACGATATTCTCGAAGCGATTGAAACCGAGTCCCCCTACGGTGCCAAGGAGCAGGAGCTTCTGCGTGTCGGTGTTCATATCCTCCCCAAGTTCCCCAAGGATACAACCGATCGAAACCGCACCTCACCCTTTGCCTTTACCGGCAACAAGTTTGAATTCCGTATGGTCGGCGCTTCGGCTTCCATTTCGGATGCCAATGTAGTTCTCAATACGGCTGTAGCTGAGGTTCTCAAGGGTTTTGCCGATCGTCTTGAAGCCGCAGAGAATTTTGAGTCTGAGCTTCATGATCTGATTCGTGATACCATTCGCTCCCATAAGAGAATTCTCTTCAACGGCAACGGTTATGACGATTCCTGGATTACTGAGGCTGAACGTCGCGGGCTGATGAATCTTCCCACGACGCCCGACGCACTGGCGCATTTCTTGGATGAAAAGAACATTCGTCTCTTCACCGAAAACGCGATCTTCTCGGAAGCCGAGCTTCGTTCTCGCTCGGAGATCATGCACGAGAATTATTGCAAAATCATCAACATTGAAGCCGTTACCATGATCGATATGGCACAAAAGGAGATTCTTCCTGCGGTATCCCGCTATTTGAAGCTTCTTTCCGAAACCGCGGTTTCCATGAAGGCCGCTACTACACGCGCCACCACCACCTTTGAAACCGAGCTGATCGACACCTTATCCTCGCTGAATGCCGAGGCTTATAGCAAGCTGAAAACCTTGACTCGTGTGACCTCCGATGCCCGTACCATTCGCGATTATACGGCACGCTCGCATTTCTACAAGGATATTGTCATTCCCGCCATGGCTGCTCTGCGAAGCATCTGCGACGATATGGAGACCATGACCGCCAAGGATATGTGGCCAATGCCCAATTACGGCGATCTGCTGTTCGGCGTTCGTTAAAGCACAAGACACAAAAAGGCTTTCCTTCTTCACGAAGGAAAGCCTTTTTCGGTTATCGTTCTTCCTGCTGTTCAAAGAGCCCACCGCGCTCTACCGCCGTAAAAATGCGATGCTTCAAGCCCTTATACTGCCGATCCAGATCGCGAATCATTTGCTTCATCGTCTCGCGCTCGGTACGGCCGTCCTCGGGGCAACGGTTATGGATGAGAGGCAGCTCCGGATTTTTCGAGATAAAATACCGCACATCCTTTTCGGCAGCATAGAGCATGGGGCGAATCATGGTCAGATCCTTGCGGCTTAAATAAGTGACAGGCAGAAAGGCACCCAGCCGCCCCTCATGAAACAGGTTCAGCATGAAGGTTTCAACCACATCATCATAGTGATGACCGAGCGCCAGCTTGTTGCACCCGAGCGCTTTGGCGGCATCGTGCAACATACCACGACGCATCTTGGCACAGAGAGAGCAGGGATTGCTCTCCTTCCGTATCTCGAAGATTACGCGAGCCAGCTCACTTTCCACCAGCTGATACTCGGCTCCGCAGCTATGACAAAACGCTTGAAGAGGCGAAAAATCCATCCCCTCAAACCCCATCGAAACGGTTATGCCAACAAGCTCAAAATGCTTGGGGTAAAAGCGTTGTAAATTCACAAGCACGCAAAACAGCGCCAGCGAATCCTTCCCCCCCGAAAGGCCGACCGCGATCCGATCTCCTTCCCCAATCATACCGTAAGTATCGATGGCGCGGCGAGAGCAGCTGAGCAAATGGCGAATACGGTTAAATTCCATCTCTAATCCTTTCCTTTTTTCTGAACGGTGTCCGATTTCGGTTTTTGGCATATACTGCGATAACAACCGATACCGAAAGACCGTAAAGGAGAAACATCATGGCTATCAAAATATTTATCGACCAAGGACACAATCCCCGAAACCCAAACGCTGGCGCCGAGGGAAACGGCTACTATGAGCAGGACATTACCTATGAGGTGGGGCGTCAGCTTGCGGAATTATTGCAGGCTGACCCGAATTTTGAGGTACGCCTATCGCGGAATTCGCCCGATGAGATTCTCGGCACCAGCGTGGCCTCCAGCTTGCGCGCCCGTACGGACGCCGCGAACGCATGGGGGGCCGACTATTTCATCAGCATTCATGCAAACGCCTCAACCATCGAAAGTGCCAGCGGCAGTGAGGGCTTTGCCTATTCCCGCGCGTCCGAGGGATATGTCCTCGGAGAGGACATTCTCCTTTGGCTGAACCGCGCTACCGGATTAGCCAATCGAGGGATGAATGTACGCCCCAGTTTGTGGGTATTGCGCAAAACCGCAATGCCTGCCGTTCTGATTGAGCTCGGCTTTATCACCAATCCGAGCGATGCCGAGCGAATGGCAAACGATCCCGGCGCATTTGCTACCGGGATCTATAACGGTATTCTTGCATACTTTGGTTTTTTGAATCGTTAATCATCCGCTTTAAAAGCAAACAAATCGCGCAGCATTTTTTTGCTGTTTTCATAGATCCGTTCAGTTTCCGCCTTACCGGTAAATCCCGATGCCGTTGACATTCTTCGGAAGCAGAGAATCGTTCCCTCCGGAAGCTTTCCTGCGGCATCGACAAAAGAGGCAAAATCAAGCGAATGAAAATAAACCGAATACTCATCCCGTAAGCCGGTGGGCTTATAGCCAAGCGCCTCCTCCATCGGAAGCAATCCGTCCCCCTCCAAGAGAAGCTGGTACCAATATTCGTCCACAAGACAAATGACCGCTTGTCCGGCAAACACTTGCTGAGCAAACTTGTTCTTTACCTCTTCAATGGTATATGGTGCATAGCGTACGTAATCTGCCACATCACCGGTTCCGCCGAGCATTTCCTCGATCTGCTCATCCGAAAATGCCGGCATTTCGATAATACCGACCTTTTTCTCGCCATCCTCGTTATAGTCACTGCTCATAATCTGACCAAGCGACAGCGCCAGCGAATCCTTCTGTCCCGGCTCGAAGATGTAAGGGCCGGTATAGATAAGGTTTGCATCATAGTTCTCTCGGTCGCCGCTTTGAAGCACACAAAACAGGATCACCGCAATGAAAAAACCAATAATAATAACCGGCCACTTGTAATAGTACCAATAGTTCTTAAACCAATATCTGATCTTGCCAAGCATGGCGTTTTTCTTCCTCCGTATGATGCGCTGACATTTTGAGTATAGCATAATTATGACAGAATTGCAAGTATCTCAAAAAAATGTAACAAAGTTTTCAAAATGCCGACAGCCCATCTGACAACCTTTACCGGATGGGCTATACTGAAACAACCTCCGAATCCAAGGACGAGCAAGTATTACTTTTTTAGATCTAATACATAATTGACAATCAAAACCACCGGTTCAACCGGTGGTTTGCACAGCCCCTATAAGGGGCAAATACAGGCTTAACCCCTGAAAGGGGCACAGAAAGTTTGACATCGCATTACAATCTCAGGCAGCCGCTCACGTGCGGCTGTCTTTTTTATGCCTACTTATTCTTGCTACCCGTAAACGGGTCGGTGTATTCTTTTATGCTGATTTGATCGCTTGCGTAATCTTCCTCCAACTGATTTTTGATGTACTCCGCTATCATCTTCTTGTTTTTGCCGACCGTATCCACGTAATATCCTCGACACCAAAAATTTCTTGATCCATACTTGTATTTCAAATTTGCGTG
>SVSA01000003.1 GCA_015064545.1 Oscillospiraceae bacterium
ATATTTTCTTGGCATACAATTACCCCCTTGATATGGTATTTTAATTCTACCACATCAAGGGGGCTTTTGTCTATTGTCCGTTTTTAACGGACTTGTTCAATTTACGCGGGGCAACTTTTTTATGTGTTAAGTAACTGCGGAGTGAAACCGAATTACTTGCGCTTCTTGGCAACCACGGCAGTGCCGAGAATACCGATCACAGCAACGAGTGCTACGACAGAGAGTACATCGCCCTGAGGAGGAACGACAACGTCATCGGTGGATACTTCGGGAGCCTGAGTTTCGGGAGCAGGAGCCAATGTGCTGTGAATGTCAGCGAGCTTTTCGGCAACCGACCAGTTCAAGCTGTAACCGGTACCATAATCAGTACCGTCGGCCTTAAAGTGAACACGGTTGGGGAAAGCGTGGGTGTCGGGCAAGCCAAGATCGAAACCGTCCAGAATCATCTCGAGCTTAGTGCCATCCTGTGCCTCAACAGTTCCGAAGAGGCGAACATCAAGGTTAGCAACATTGTTCGCAGGATAGAAGCCGTTGACGATGTTAACTTCGTTGAAGTAGGAGTTTGAACCATCCTTAGCGGCGGCAAGGTAAGCGGAGTTGGTGAAGCGCCAAACATAGTCGTTGACAACCTCAATAACATCGGAAACATTGTAAGCCCAGTTGGAGTAAGTCCAGTTACCGGTGACGGCAATCTTAACGTCAGCTGCAGGAGCCTTCATCGGCTTGTTGAAGACAACGTAAACATACTCGTGCTCCCAACCGTCGGCGGTCTCATTTTCTTTAGGAGAGAAGGCAACAGCAGTAAGAGGATTAAGGCTAGGAACAGGAATAGCATCCACAGAAGCGGCGGTGCCCTTGAGGAGCTTATAGCCATGACGGGCATCACCGTTCAGAGCGTCGTTCAGAAGATCTTTGGTGGTATCAAGGGCAAGGGTTTCGGAACCATCGGCGGTCGTAACCGTACCGATCAGTGCATAGTAGAAAATAGCATCGATGCCAACATTGGTCTTGAAGTGATTCTTTTCGCCAGCTGCACAGTTGGTCAAAAACCAGCTACCGGCTGCACCCTCAGAGGGGGTATTGATATCAAACTTCCAAACCTGATCGGAAACAGCGGTAACAAAGGGCTTATCCATGCGGCGAGTGTAGCGCCAGTTTTCAGTAGGCTTGGATTCGTCGGTCGGCCAAGCGTAACCAACGAGGGAAAGAGCAACACCGTCTTCAGCAACAGGGGCCTTAACCTTCTTGTTGAATACAACATAAGCGTATCCGGGATCGTTATCTACTGTGTAGAAAGCGGCGGAGAGGGGAGCGGAAGTGCTGGCAGCCGAAGCACTGACAGCAAACATAGCCATCATGCCGACCAGCATGGTGAGTGCGAGGAATACGGAAAAAATCTTTTTCATATTCTTTCTCCTTAATATAAATTTGATACCATGATTGGCGTGACATGAAAACGCGAGGCGAATTTCGATACGTCTGCCAATCGGTTATTATCATTATAACAAAGGAACAGGTTCAAAACAATGTCACATTTTTACGTGCAAAGGACAAAATTTGTCTTTTGAACAATTTGTGGACAAAAAATGTGCCAAAAAAAAGACACGGAGTGTGCGCAGGGCACACTCCGTGAAAGCGGATTATTTCTTTTTCTTGGCAACAACAACGACAACGATGACAACGACGACGACAACAGCGGCGACGATGCCGATGATGAGGCCGAGGCTGCTGTCTGCGGCCGGCTTTTCAGCGGGATCGGTCGTAGGAGCGTTGGTGGTGGCTGCGGGCTCGGTATCGGGAGCGTCGGTCGTGCCGGGCTGCTGAGTAGCCGGAGGCTCGGTGGCGGGGGGCACAGTGGCAGGGGGCTCGGTATCGGGCTTATCGGGAATGAATTCGTAAACCGAACCAACGGTCAGAACCGCAAAGGTGGAGTTGTCCTTATCGGTCTTGATGATCATGTGACCGGGCTGGGTGGTCATACCATTGGGATCGTCAACGGCGAGCTCATACTCAAAAGCCTGAACGCCATTAGCGGTGGTCAGCGGATCGCCGAGAAGAGCGTAGTACCAGTAGCCACCATGAGGATCAACGGCGATGGGACCCTCGGCATTGATGTTCAGACCGCCGAGACCCCACGGAATGTGGTCCATGGAGGGAGCGCCGTTCTGCATATTGGCAAACTTCATGACCTTGCCGCTTTCACCAACCATGCCCTGGTAGGTGTATTCAACGCGGGAAATGTCGCGAATGGTTTCGGGGTGATCGTCGCCCTCTGTAGGCCAACCCAGTGCGCAAAGCGAGAAGATGACGGTGGCCTCCTCAGCAGGCTCGGACATCGGCTCGTCGAACAGCAGGTAGACATAGGGATCGTTGGCAACCGAGTAGATTCTTACGCCTACATCGGCGGTAACAACCTCTTCGTCGGTGCCTTCGGCCGAAGCGCTGACAGCAAACAGAGCCGTCATGCCGACCAGAAGCGAGAGTGCGAGGAACAGTGTAAGAAGTTTCTTCATATTCGTTCTCCTTTGGAATCAGGGGAGGGAAATCCCCTTGTAATTACATTCATTTTAACAAAAAAAACGGGTGAAGACAATGACGTTTTTTTACCTGCCGTGGACGGATTCTGCTCTCTTTGAAGTTGTCGGGGTGGGGAACAAGGCTTGATGGCTTGGGATGGCCGAAAAAGGGACTGAACGGCGGTTTTTGCCCGGGTTTTAACGAAGATTTCATGAATCGGAACATATCTTTGTCAATTGCCTACTCATGTAACATTTTTTTGTTAGTTTTGACAGGCACAAAAGTCAAAATGTTACATGAGTAGGTAAAAAAATACCATTGACAAATGGGGGGTAAAACAGTATAATAAATTATGGAAAATTAAGAAAAATATAAGCCCGTCTTTCCTTGTCTACCGTAACGGAAAACGCTTGTATGTCAGTGCCGTTTCGCTATGGTCGAAGCGGCATTCCGTGTTTTTACGGAACATGTTAATTTGTGAACTTTATTAAAGGAGATATAAATTTTATGGAAGCAAAAGTGTTTGTTGGTGAACTGATTGCCAAGGCCAGAAAGGCGCAGCAGGCGTACGAGTCCTTCACGCAGGAGCAAGCGGATGCGATTGTCCGCGCTTGCGCCAAGGCCGTCTACGATAATGCCGAATATCTCGCGCGTCTTGCCGTTGACGAGACCCGCATGGGTGTGTACGAGCATAAGATTCAGAAGAACCTCGGTAAATCCAAGGTCATCTGGAACGACCTGAAGACCAAGAAATCGGTTGGCATTCTCAGCCGTAATGAGGAGACCGGTATCACCGAGATCGCCCGTCCTGTCGGTGTGGTAGCCGCGATCACGCCCTGCACCAATCCGGTTGTTACTCCCATGTGTAATGCCATGTTTGCGCTCAAGGGCTTGAATGCGATTATCGTCGGCCCGCATCCCCGTTCCAAGAAGGTTTCCACCGAAACCGTCCGTCTGATGAACGAGGCAATTGCGAAGCTGGGCGCTCCCGAAAACTTGATTCAGATTATCGAAGAGCCCTCGGTCGAGCTGTCGGCAGAGCTGATGAAGGCGGCCGATGTGGTCGTAGCAACCGGCGGTATGCCGATGGTTCGCTCGGCATATTCCAGCGGTAAGCCCGCTTACGGCGTCGGTGCCGGTAACGTACAGTGTATCTTTGACCGCGGTATCGACTACGCCAAGGAGGTTCCGATGGCTGTAGAGGGCCGTGCCTTTGATAACGGTATCATCTGCTCGGGTGAGCAGACCGCTATCATTGCCGAGGAAGATTACGAGACGGTTATTGCCGAGTTCGTCAAGGCCGGCTGCTTCTATATCGACGATGAAGCTACGGTTACCAAGCTGACCGAAACCATCTTCCCCGATGGCGTGATGAATAAGAACCTTGTCGGTGTTTCGGCGCTCAAGATTGCCGAGGCGGCCGGTATCGAGGTGCCGGAGGGTACCCGTGTCCTGCTCGTCAAGGCACCCGGCTACGGTAAGGGCTTCCTTCTCTCCAAGGAGAAGATGTGCCCCGTCATCTCGACCTATACCTACAAGACCTTCGAGGAGGCTGTGGCAATCGCACAGGCAAACCTCGATGTCGAAGGACGCGGTCACAGCGTTTCGCTTCATTCGTATAATAAGGAACACATTGAGTACGCCGGTGAGCGCCTGACGGTTTCCCGCGTACTGATCAATCAGATTTGCTCGACCATGAACGGCGGTAGCCTCTTCAACGGTCTGACTCCCACAACGACGCTCGGCTGTGCTTCGTGGGGTAATAACAGCATCTCGGAAAACTTCTCCTATAAGTTCCTCCTCAATGTCATTCGCGTTGCCTACCGTCTGCCCGACGCCAAGGCTCCCACGGACGAGGAAATTTGGGCGGAGTAATCGTCATTGTTCAATGTCGCTAACATCCGCCCGCGCCCGGAAACGGGCACGGGCGGATCGTGGCGCAAACGATACACTTTGAAAGGAAAAGGAACGAATTCATGGATTTAATGGAATACAGAGCCCAAGGGTTGTTTGCCAAATTCGGCGTTCCCTGCAATGCAGGTGTTGTCGTGGACAGCCTGGAGGAGCTTGAGGCGAAACAGGACGAGCTCCGTTATCCGCTCGTGATTAAGGCTCAGGTCAAGATCGGCGGACGAGGCAAGGCCGGCGGTATCAAGTTCGCCGATAATTTTGAGGAGGCTAAGGCAGCTGCCGAGGCCATTCTCGGCATGAACATCAAGGGGCATATCGTTAAAAAGCTTATGCTGGTCGAAAAGAAGGAGATTGCTCGCGAGTTCTATCTGTCTGTTATGCTCGACCGCGGCACAAAGTGTCCCGTTTTCATCTTCTCGCCCGAGGGCGGTATGGATATCGAGACGCTCGCCAAGGAGCAGCCCGAAAAAATCTTCAAGACGGTGGTTACACCCGGCTTCGGAGCCAAAGATTATATCGCAAATTATTTTGCCGCCAAGGCCGGCTTAGATAAGGCACAGACCAAGGAGCTTGCGGTGGTGATCAAGAATCTTTACAAGCTCTTCTGTGACTATCATTGTCTTCTTTGCGAAATCAATCCGCTTGTTCTGGATCCTAACGGACACATTATGGCTCTCGACGGTAAGGTGTCGATCGACGACAGCGCTGTCGTTAAGCTTCCTGACATTGCTGCGCCCGAGGCAGGCGAGAACATTGAACCCCTTGTGAAAGAGGCTGCGGATTTCAACTTCCTGTATATCCCCTGCGATCCCGAGGGCGATGTTGCTGTTGTTTCGAACGGATCGGGCATGATCATGTCCTGCATCGATCACATTGCCAAGCACGGCTATAAGGTTCGTGCCTCGCTGGATCTCGGCGGCGGTGCGACGGCCGACCGTATTAAAGAGGCGGTTCGCATTATTCTTGCCGATCCTAAGATTGATACGCTGTTTATCAATATTTTCGGCGGTATTACCCGTTGCTCCGAGGTTGCGCTTGGCATCAAGGGTGCCATTGAGGAGTATGGTATTACCTCGCCGATCATTGTCCGCTTTGAGGGCACCAACAAGGAGATTGCGCTTGAGACGATCAAGCCGCTGACCACGGTTATCTATGCCGACGGTCTGATCTCCGGCGTCGAAGAGCTCTGCAAGCTGAAAGAGGGAGGAAATCACTGATGAGTATTCTTGTTGATGAAAATACCCGGTTAATCATCCAGGGTATCACGGGCCGAGAGGGTACCTTCCACTGCGAGCAGATGCTGCAGTACGGTACGAACGTGGTAGCCGGTGTCACCCCCGGTAAGGGCGGCCAGGAGGTTCTCGGCGTTCCGGTATTCAATACGGTAAGAGAAGCGGTTGAGGCTACCGGTGCCAATGCCTCGGTTATCTTTGTGCCCGCCATGCACACGGCTGCCGGCGTTTACGAGGCGCTGGATGCCGGCATCAAGACGATTATGACCATTGCCGAGCATGTGCCGGTTCACGATATGATGGGTGTGTATCACGCTGCCCGAATGAAGGGTGCTCGCGTGATCGGACCGAACTCCTTCGGTGTTATTTCCCCCGGCAAGTCCAAGGCAGGCTTCATGGCACATCGCATTTTTAAGCCCGGTCATGTCGGTCTGATGTCCCGTTCGGCTACCAACTGCTACGAAACGGTCTTCATGATGTCCAATGCCGGTATCGGTCAGTCGACCTGTGTCGGTGTCGGCGGTGATATGATTCCCGGCTCCACCTTTACCGATATCCTGCCCCTCTTTGAGGCAGATCCTGAGACGAAGGCGATCGTTATGATCGGCGAAATCGGCGGAAACGAAGAGGAACTGGCGGCTGAGTACATTAAGAATCATGTGACCAAGCCGGTGATCGCCCTGATTGCCGGTAAGAATGCCCCGAAGGGCAAGAGCATGGGACACGCCGGTGCGATCGTATCGGCTGACGGTACCGGCAGTGCCGAGAACAAGGAAAAAGCGCTTCGTGCCGCCGGTGTTCATATTGCCGAAACCACAACGCATATCGTTGATATCCTGAAATCGTTAAATCTTTGATACGGAGGCAACATAATATGGAAAATCAGCAGTTACTCGATATTTATTTTATGATGCATAAGATCCGTAAGTTTGAGGAAAAGGCTCTTCATCTGTTTGAAGCCAACAAGCTGCGCGGATCGGTTCACCTTTGCATCGGCCAGGAGGCTACGCCTGCTACCGTGTGCTCCCTTTTGAACGAGGATGATTATATCACCAGTACCCACCGCGGACATGGACACTGCATTGCCAAGGGTGCCGATGTACGCTATGCACTCGCTGAGCTGATGGGAAGATCCACCGGTTACTGCAAGGGCCGTGGCGGCTCCATGCATATTGCCGATTTTACCAAGGGTAATCTCGGTGCCAACGCGATTGTCGGCGGCGGTATTCCGATTGCTGTCGGTGCTGCTCTCGCGTCCAAGATGCAGAATGAGGGCAAGGTTGCCATTTCCTTCTTCGGCGACTCGGCCTCGAACGAAGGTACCTTCCACGAATCGCTGAACCTGGCTTCTGTCTGGAAGCTCCCTGTGGTTTTTGTTTGCGAAAACAATCTGTACGGTATCTCGGTTCCCTCGTGGCAGAGCACCTCGGTAAAGGATATTGCCGTGCGCGGCGAGGGCTACAATATGCCGTATGTTGTTGTTGACGGTAACAAGCCCGATGAAATTGAAAAGGCGGCTCGCGCCGCCATTGAACGCGCTCGTGCCGGCGAAGGCCCGACGCTGATTGAATGCAAGACCTACCGTTGGCTTGGTCACTGGACCGGCGACCCGACACCTTACCGTACCAAGGAAGAGGTTGAGGAATGGAAGAAGAAATGTCCGATTGCCTACACCAGAAAGCTGCTTGAGGAGCAGGGCGTTGCTCCTGCCGATCTGGATGCTCTGGAAGCCAAGGCGCAGGCATTGGTCGATGAAGCCGAAACCTTTGCGTTGAACAGTCCCGAGCCCGATCCCGCACAGGTTCTTGAAGATGTATTCTACGACGGGGGTGACAACTGATGATTAAGAGTTATGCACAGGCGATCAAGGATGTGACCGCCGAAGAAATGAGACGTGACGAAAAGGTATTCGTCATGGGTGAGGACGTAGAGGTTCTTGGCGGTATCTTCGGATGCACCAGAGGTCTGGCCGACGAATTCGGTGTCGACCGTGTCCGCAATACGCCGATTTCCGAAGCCGGCTTTGTCGGCGCCGGCTTGGGTGCTGCTTGTTGCGGTATGAGACCGGTTGTTGAGCTGATGTATATGGACTTTGCCCTTGTTGCGCTCGATCAGATCGTGAATCAGGTGGCCAAGACCCGTTATATTTTCGGTGGTAAGGCCAGAATTCCGCTGGTGATTCGCGGCCAGCAGGGTGTCGGCCGCGGCAACGCCGCCACGCACTCGCAAAGCCTTGAGGTGCTGTTTACCCATTTCCCCGGCCTGAAGGTTGCGATGCCTTCGACTCCCGAGGATGCGGCCGGACTTCTCCGTACCGCCATCCGCGACGATAACCCTGTTGTCTTTATCGAGCATAAGGCACTGTATGTGAACAAAGGCCAGGTGCCGGATGATCCCAATTTCATGATTCCCTTTGGTAAGGCCAAGGTGGTACGCGAAGGTACCGACTGTACTGTTATTGCCACACATACCTATGTGCAAAAGGCAGTTGATATGGCCGAAAAGCTCTGGAAGGAGGAGGGTATCTCGGTTGAGGTAATTGATCCCCGTACCCTCGTGCCCTTCGATAAGGAAACCGTGCTGAATTCGGTTAAGAAGACCGGCCGCGCCGTGGTTGTCCATGAAGCACATCGTGTTTGCGGTATCGGTGCTGAGATCGCTTCGGTTATCCAGGAGGAGGCCTTCCCGTACCTGGATGCTCCGGTGATTCGCTTGGGCGCTAAGCAGTGTCCGTTGCCCTTCAACCTCGGCTTGGAGAACGCGGTTGTTCCTCAGCCGCAGGATATCTATGACGCCGTTAAGAAGGCGCTCTGGTTGAAATAAAGGATTTGATTACCGGCCCCTGTCTGCACAAAGCGGACAGGGTTGCCGACATTATGAAAGGAATGGTATTCCATGGCAAATATTGTAATTATGCCGAAGCAGGGCCTTCAGATGACCGAAGGCTTGATTACCAAATGGCTTAAGGCGGTCGGTGACACGGTTGCCGAGGGTGAGCCTCTCTTTGAAATGGAGACCGATAAGCTGACGATTACTATCGATTCTTCGTTTAGCGGTACACTGTTAAAGATTGTCCGTGAGGAAGGGGAAGAGGTGCCGATTACCGAACCGATTGCCGTCATCGGTGATGCCGGTGAGGATATCAGTCAGTTGGATCTCGGTGTCGCGGTTAAGACCGAGGACGCACCGGCTCCCGAGACTGAAGCGCCCGCTCCGATTGCCGCTCCCGCAGCGCCGGTTGCACCGGTTGCTCCTGCCGTGACCGCACCGGTTCCTGCCGCACTGCCCAAGGCTCCCGGTGAGCGTGTTTTCATCACGCCTCGTGCCAGAATGCGCTGTGCTGAACGCGGCATCGCGGATTATACGAAGATTCCCGGCACCGGCGATAACGGTTTGATTGTTGAGCGTGATGTGTTGGCCTACAAGATTCCCGCTCCGGCTGCCGCTGATTGCAGCCGTATTACGATTCGTGTAAACATGGCTGCTGTCGAGGACTATCTGAAGGCGGCCGCCGAGGGTGGTTTGGCCTTGACTTCGGCTGACCTTGTGGCCAAGGCTGCCGTTGCTGCCGCTAAAAAGTATGAGGCTTTTGCCGATCTTCCGGTGAAGGCCTTGAAGGGCTCGGATGTAGAGGAATATTTCCCGTCGCTTCCTGCTGAGACGAATGCGCTTCTGTCAGCCGGCGGGATCTATACCGACGGTTCGTGCCGTAAGACTGTTCTCTCGATTGCCTTCTGTGAAGAGCACGTTGAGGCGGATGAGGCTGCGGCTTTCCTGTCTCGCGTGAAGGTGCTTTTGGAGAATCCGCTCCTGATGCTGGCAATATGATGATGACGAAGGAACTCAAGTATGGTCGTGGCTATGCGACCGTAGCCTTTGATGAGAAGCATTTGCTTGCTGAGCTGATGCCCAATCCTGTTGAGGTGGGACTAACCGGTGTTGATGAGGTGAAGCGCTCGCTTGCCGCGCCGATTGGCAGCGAAAAGCTTTCGGTTTTGGCAAAAGGGAAGAAGAACGTGGTTATCATTACCAGTGATATCACGCGTCCGGTTCCCAGCTATAAAATTCTTCCATCACTTTTGGACGAGCTGAGTGAGGCGGGTGTGGCCGATGACTGCATTACCGTTGTCTTTGCTCTTGGCAGTCACCGCGGTCATACCGAGGAGGAAAAGCGCCATCTGGTTGGCGATGCGGTTTATGATCGCGTGAAGTGCATCGATGCCGACGGAACCGATTGTATCCGTATGGGTGTGACCAAGGCGGGAACCCCTGTCGATATCTTCCGCAAGGTGGCCGAGGCCGATTTCAAGATTTGTGTCGGTAATGTTGAATTCCACTATTTCGCCGGCTACAGCGGCGGTGCCAAGGCAATCATGCCGGGCGTTTCCACCCGTGAGGCCATTCAGTGTAACCATCGTATGATGGTACAGCGCGAGGCTTGCGCCGGTCATCTTGACGGTAATCCGATTCGCGAGGATATCGAGGAAGCGGGACGGTTGACCGGTATTGATTTCATTTGCAATGTCGTTCTCGATGCCAAGAAAGAGATTATCAAGGCGGTATCGGGGGATGCGGTGAAGGCTCACCGTGAGGGCTGTGCTTTCCTCGATACGCTCTATAAGGCTTATATTCCGAAAAAGGCAGATATCGTTATAGTATCTGCCGGCGGATTCCCCAAGGATATGAATATGTACCAAGCGCAAAAGGCGCTGGATAATGCCAAGCACGCCGTCCGTGACGGCGGTACGGTCATTTGGCTTGCCGAATGCACGGAGGGCTTGGGCGAGCATACCTTTGAGGAATGGATGACCGGACACGAAAAGAGCTCGGATATGATTGATCATCTCCACCGTGAATTCAAGCTCGGCGGTCATAAGGCGGCTGCGATTGCGCTTGTGCTGCAGCAGGCCAAGGTCGTTCTGGTCAGCCATTTTGACGACGAATTTGTCCGTTCGGTGCATCTGACGCCTGCCCATACTGCCCAAGAAGCACTCGACGAGGCTCTGCAGACCTATGGCCCCGATGCCTCAATCATCCTGATGCCGATCGGCGGCTCGACATTGCCTGCCGTGAAGGCCGTCGAACAATAAACGGTTATGAGGTAGCGATTGTTGCCATAATTATCGTTCTCTCCCATCCCCCGGCATTATGAAATGCCGGGGGATATTGTATTCGAGGGAAAGAAAAACCTTGAAGCGATTATCGCTTCAAGGTTTTTTGGTAAAAGATATTATTTTCTTGTAAAAATGTAGCTTTTGAAGAGACGCTTGTCCGCGATCGCGCGAATTTTTGCGATTGAGATCGAATCGGGCGTGATTTTTATGGCAGAAAGTCCGGGAGAACCGGGAATGACAGTAACATCGACCTTGAATGTGAATATATCGCTGTATTTTTGCACAAAGTAAGTACCGACCATCGCCACGTCCTGCGGCGTTTGAAGATCGCCCAGTTCATAATCTTCGTAGCGATATACGGCGTAGCAATAATCGGTTGAGCTGAAGAGGGCAATTCCCTCAAAGCCTACTACAAAGCTTTGGGCATTGGACAAATCTTCGTGCAACTGTTGAAAGAGAGGGAGTTCTCCGATAACAGCGGCGGAATTTTCTCTTGCTAACGTTTTTTCCAATACGATCTTTCCGACCAAGGGCCCGATGGCTAAAGTGACGAGGTAAGCAATCAGATTGATCAATAAAACGCCGATCCTGCCGCCGAACAGCGAGGTGAAAAGCAATAAAAAGGTGTAGGTTAACGCAAAACCTCCGATAAAAAGGCCAGCAGCGCCGATCAGCGTTTTCATTTTACTGAGGATAGAGCTTTTGATCGTGATTCCCCAGATTATTCCGGAATATGCGGATGTAAACAGTAAGTAAGAAAAACCAATCAGAAATCCACCGATTGCGCAGATGAGGAGTGAAGGAATATTGTTGAGACAGTTATAGCGGAATCCGCCTAAGGCGGCACCGCCGATAATAAGTAAAGAGCCGAGTTTTTGCTTCATAGTCAGGTATCCTCCCAAAAATTAATTATCTACATTATACTGCATTTTGCGGTATTTGTCAATACCGCAAAGCGCGGTAAGGTATAATATTTTTGAAAGAGGGTGATGTTCATGTTTCGAAGAATTCGAGACCTCAGAGAAGACCATGATATGACACAGAAGCAGGTCGCACAAAAGCTGAACTGTTCTCAGCAGGTGTACAGTAATTATGAATTGGGCCAGCGGGATATTCCAACGGATATTTTAATAAAGCTCTCGTTTTTGTATCACGTTTCTACCGATTATATTTTAGAAATCAGCAATAACCCAAAGATACAAAAATAAGCCGTGATTTAATCACGGCTTATTTTAATGCTTATAAGCAATTGTTTCGAGAAACCGTATTCGATCAGCGCATCAGCATACCGCCGGTGACGTCGATGGTAGCACCGGTGATATACGAGGCGGGCTCGGAGGCAAGGAAGGTGATGACATTGGCAACATCCTTGGCAGTCGAGATGCGACCGAGCGGGATGCGCTCCAAATACTGATCCTCGCGCTCGGCGAGCGCCTTTTCGTTCATCTGGGTGCGCATCATACCGGGGGCAACGCAGGTACAGTTGATGCCGTACTTGGCAACCTCGCGGGCCAGCGAAACATTAAAGGTAACAAGACCGCCCTTGGAGGCAGCATAGTGAGCGTGACCGGAGGTTGAGCCGTGGAAGGCTGCCTGCGAAACCGTTGTGATGATACGGCCCTTGATGCCCTTGGCGATCATGTGCTTGACTACGCGCTGCGTGACAAAGAAGGTGCCGTTCAAATCGATGGCAACACATTTTTCCCACTGAGCATCGGTCATTTCCTCAACATAAGCGGTCGGCCAGATGCCGGCGCAGTTGACAAGAATATCGATCTGTCCGAGCTCGGCGATGGTTTTATTTACCATAGCCTCATCATCCTCGGGCTTCGAAATATCGGCGTAGACGGCAAAGCACTTAACACCATAGGTGTCGGCAATATGCTTGGCAAAGGCGATGGATTCCTCTTCCTTTACCACATAGTTCAGGGCGAGACTGACGCCTTCGGCGGCAAGCAGCTCAGCGGTTGCGGCACCGAGGCCGGTGGTTCCGCCGGTAATCAGACAGGTTTTACCCTTTAAGCCAAGTTCCATACAT
Source organism: Oscillospiraceae bacterium (assembly GCA_015064545.1). Lineage (GTDB taxonomy): Bacteria > Bacillota > Clostridia > Oscillospirales > CAG-272 > Colimorpha_A. Next base: position 12,813 of record SVSA01000003.1, read on the forward strand.
CGTTCCTCCAGCAGTCCTTATTGATCACATAAGCGGGAACGGCACCCCCCCAAGCCTTGACAAACTCACGGGTGAGCTTGACGGGGGAGAGAAGGAAGGCGTCGTTGGAGCCGCCGGCCATGTGAGGCGTGATCGTGACATTCGGCAGCGTAACAAGCGGATGGTCCTTTCCGGGCGGCTCAAGCTCAAAGACATCGAGCATGGCGCCGGCAATCTTTCCGCTTGCCAATGCCTCGTGCAGGGCATCCTCATCCACCAGACCGGCGCGAGAGGTGTTGATCAGATAGGCGGTAGGCTTCATCAGCGCGAGCATATCGGCATTGATGAGATGACGGTTGCTTTCGGTCAAACGCGCGTGGAGCGACACAAAATCACTCTTAGCCATCAGCTCGGGCAGATCTACCATCGTGACACCCTCGGGTGGGTTCTTGCAATAAGGATCGTACACGAGAATGTTCATGTCGAAGCCGGACAGGCGGCGTGCCACCTTGCGTCCGATCTCACCGATACCGATCAGGCCGACGGTCTTGCCGGGCAGATCGGGGATGATACCCGAATTCGGGTAGGTACGGATCCACTCGCCGTTCTTAAGTCCGAGATGGCCGCGCGCGATATTTCTGGCCTCGCAGATCATGGCACCGACTGTGAAGTCGGCCACCGAATCGGCGTTACGGCCGGGCGTGTTCATGACGGCAATACCCTTTTCGGTGCAGTAGGCCATATTTACGTTTTCATAGCCGCCGCGGAAGACGCCGACAACCTTGAGGTTGGGGCAGCGGTCGATAACCTTTTTGTTGATGGGGCAGAACTGTGTGAAAACTATATCGGCATCGCCGATGGCTTCGATAATATAATCCGGTACCTCATAGGCCTCTGCGCCGTTTTGCTCAATCAGAAGATTGATGTTCTGCAAGCCCTGAAACCCGTCGGTTTCCCAATCGATGATGGTGACGTCTACGCCAAGCGCCTCAAGCGGCTTGACGCCGCTGGCAATGTATTCGCCGGGAATAAAAAGATCGCCGATTCCTACCAGTTTCATGCTCTTCCGTTGCTCCCAAAGACGCGAATCTTATTGCGGATGACTTCCTTCATCTGCTTCATAGCATCCTCATAAACGAAGCAGGGCCACATCGAGAGGTTCTGAATGGTATTCAGCTTGTTTTTCAAGCCGGTATTGAGCGCGTTAAGAACCTCGGAGTAGACATTGATCTTGGTGATACCGCGCGCAATGGCACCGCGGATTTCCTCGTCGGGCGTGCCGCTTCCGCCGTGAAGCACGAGCGGAATGGGCGAATCGGTATTGATGCGGTCAAGCAGGTCCAGCTTAAGCTTAGGAGCCTTGACATAAACCCCGTGCGAGGTGCCGACCGCAACGGCAAGGCAGTCAACGTCGGTGCGAGCCACAAATTCTACCACGTCGGAAGGCTTTGTGAAGTTTTCTTCGATTTCCGCGTCGGTGCTGGCGGTGACGAGCGTTTGGTTATTACCGGCAATGGCATCGCCGACATGACCGAGCTCGGCCTCTACGGTAACACCGTGTGCATGGGCATAGGCGACGACCTCGCGGGTATTGGCGGCGTTCTGGTCAAAGGGAAGCTTGGAGCCGTCGTACATGACCGAGGAAAAGCCGGCTTCTACCGCACGGATGATGTTTTTCATTTCGGTTGCATGGTCGAGATGCAGACAGAAGGGAACGTGGTATTCCTGCGAGGCGCGCAGGGCAATATCGCGCATGAAATAGAGGCCGGTGCCGTCCAAATCGGGCTGAAGCCCCATCAGAAGAGCCGGTGATTTCTCCTCGGCGCATACCTCAGCAACACAGCGGATCATTTCGTAGTTGCTGACGTCAAATGCCGGAATGGCGTAATGATTCTTACGGGCATCAGCCAGCATTTCCTTTAAAGTAACAAAACTCATTTTCTTTTTCCTTTTCCTTTTCCTTTCTTAATGTTCGGCGGCCTGCGCGGCAATGGCGTTAAGGAAGGCCTCGAATTTTTGTTGATAGAAGTGAGAACGTGCGGGATCGGGATATACGGTTTTCCGTACCGCAATCATGGAGCGACAGGCGGCATCGATGCTTTCGTAGAGACCGGCGGCTGTACCGGCACAGATGGCGGCACCGAGCGCTCCGGCCGAATGACCATCCGGAAGCTCAATGGGATGTCCGAGAATATCGGCAAAGATCTGCATCCAGACCGCGCTTCGTGTGGCACCGCCTGTCATACGAACGACAGGACGATGAATGCCGGCTGCCTTGAGGTTCTCCAGATGATATCGATGCCCCATTGCAACACCTTCATACAGAATACGCAACTTTTCAGGCAGGGGTGCGGCCTCGGCTTGCTGCGAAAAGCCTCCCTTGAGAAAAGGCATGGTGGGAAGGGGCTTGACATAGGGCAGATACAGCGCCTCCGGATTGGTGTGCCAGTCGGTGTTCTCGACCAGCTCGTCGCACGCACGGGGCGTGAGATCGGGATGCCGGCTTAAGAAGACCTCCAAATTGATGGCCGAGGTGGGGCTGGATTCGATGTTGATGTACTGCGCTCCATCGGCGTACAAATTGCAGGAGAAGAGGCGGTCGCTGATGACGGGTGCTTCGGAGAATGCGGCATTGATGCTCCAGGTTCCGGCGGTTACCGAATAGCGATCGGGAAGAACAGCACCGCCGCCGATGCAACAGGCGTTGACATCGAAATTACCGGCGGTAACCGCGGTTCCGACCGCAAGACCGGTTTCGGCTGCGGCCTTCTCGGTGACACAACCGATCAAGCTGCCGGCTGCATAGGCGGGTGGCAACAGATCGGCAAGCTCGGGAAGCCCGTAGGCTTCACAAAGCGCAGCATCGGTTTGCTTGGTTTTCTGATCAATCAGACCACAGGTTCCGAGACTGCCGTAGTCAGAGGAAAGAACACCGCAAAGACAATAATTGATCCAATCGGCGCAAGAGAGAACCGAGCCGATCGCTTGATAACGTGCAGGCTCTGTTTTCTTTAAGTGCACCAGGATGGGAACCGGCTGGCCGGCCCAGGGAGGGCACAGAATCTTGCGGCGGATGGCCTCAGCCCGTCCTGTTTCCTGCCAATCGGTAATAACGGGAGAGGCGCGCAAATCGGTAGAGAGAATGGCCGGCATGAAGGCTTTTCCCTGCCGATCGACGGCGTATACCCCGTTACCGTGACCGGATACGCCGATCGCGGCGATGGAGTCGGACGGAAGGGTGGCGGTGATCTGCTGCAAGAGACGCTGAACATTTTGCCAAAGAAGGTTCATATCCAGCTCGGCGGTGATACCGTCTTCGGTATAGTAAGCGCCGGTGGGAGCGGAAACGGAGGAGAGCTCCTTTCCTTCGGTATTGAACACACAGATTTTGAGTGCGGTTTGACCGCAATCGATGCCGAGAATGTGCTTGGAATTTACCATGAGCTCCTCCTGTTCTTTCGTTCTGTGTCTATTATAACGCAAATAAAAACATTTGTCAATAACAAATGTAAATTTCCTATTGACAATCGATAGATATTGTTGTATAATGACGATGTACCAGAGTGGTTCTATCCTTGCGGTTGGGTGAAATGCATCAAAGAACGGTGCGTTTTTTCATTCTCGGCAAGCAAACTCCGACAGAGAGAAGGGAGCAGTTTTTGTGAACCGGACCGAGAGCAATATTGAGCTGTTACTGAAAGTAGCAGTCTATTATTATAATGAAAATATGACACAGCAGGAGATTGCCGGAAAGCTTGGCATTACCCGTCAGTCTGTCAGCAAATATCTCGACATGGCGAAAGAGCAGGGTATTGTGGAGATTAAAGTGAAGAATCCGCTTCCCGAAACGGCGGTGCTGGAGGATGAGCTTGTTGCCGGCTTTGCCGGAAGCCGCCTTGAGCGCGTGGTGGTTGTTCCTGGCAATTTTTCGGAATATGAGCTGATTCGCCGCGTGATTGCCCAGCGAGCCTGCGATTATTTGGAGGAGCTGCTGTGCGTCGGTAACTTCCGCCGCATCGGCCTCTCCTGGGGGCGTACGGTGCGGGATATGGTAACACAGCTTCCTCAAATTTGTACCGAAGGTCGTGCGGAGGTTGTGCCGCTTCTCGGCTCCACCGATAACTCGATTCCGTACTTTATGATTAACGACATGGCAAGAGAATTTGCCTGCAAGATCAACGGCGTTACCCGCCAGATCTTTTTGCCGCTGGATGCCGAATGCAGCGAGGATTATCAGCATTACACCACAACGCGCCAGTATCGGTCTCTGATGGACCTCTGGATGCACCTTGACCTGGCGATTGTCGGTATTGGTGCCAATCCGTTGCGCACGCTTTCGCAGCGCAGTCACTATCCCCGAGAGTCTGAGATTGTTGAAAGCATTGAGCACCGTTCGCCGGTAGGAGATATCTGTACGCGCTATTATGATATCAAGGGAAATATTCTGACCAGTAAATCGGATTTTTTGATCTCGATTCGACCGGAAATTCTGACCGATATCCCGCGCGTGATTGCGTTAGCGGGCGGTATGGATAAAATACAAAGCCTTGCCGGCGCGATCCGTTCCGGCATGATAACCGATATCATTACCGACGAAACGACAGCCAAGTCGTTGCTTGCTTTGTCCCGTTGGCCGTAATCCTTCTTCTTTACTTCGGAGGCAATTATGAAGACAGAAATTCTTGTTGAGGCCGAAAGTTTTTCTTCACTTGGCGGCTGGATTGTGGATCCCGGTGCGATTCATGAGATGGGATCCCCGTATTTGATGGCGCACGGGATGGGTGTTCCGGTGGCCGATGCCGTAACAACGGTTGAGGTCGAGGAGGACGGTGCGTATACCGTCTTTGTTCGTACACGCGATTGGACGGCGCCTTGGCAGCATATCAAAAACGGATTGCCGGGCGGTCGCTTTCAGCTTTTGATCAATGGGGAAGCACTTCCCCATGTTCTTGGCACCAATGGGGCGGCATGGGATTGGCAGGTGGCGGGAAGGGTAAGCTTGACTTCCGGTGCCGTCACCGTAGCCCTGCATGACTTGACCGGCTTTAACGGCCGTTGTGATGCGATTTGCCTCTCGAAAAGCGGCGTTTGTCCGCCGAAGGAGGGCGAACCTCTCGAAAACTGGCGTCATGAGATCAGCGGTCTTACCGTAGTAGAGGATGAGAGGGAATATGATCTCATTGTTTGCGGCGGTGGTATGGCAGGCACCTGCACAGCGCTTGCCGCCTACCGCAAGGATCTCTCGGTGGCGCTGATTCAGGATCGCCCGGTTTTGGGTGGTTGCAACAGCTCGGAAATCCGTGTGGGACTCGGCGGCATGGTGCAGTGCCCGCCGTATCCGCGCCTTGGTTCCCTTGTAACGGAGATCGGCCCGATTTTCGGAAGCGGCGCTACCTACGAAGCGGACTATTATGAGGATGGCCGTAAGCGGCGCGCCTTTTTGCCGAATATTCTGATTGATCCCGATACGCGCACTGAGATCTTTCTCCATGCTCCTGTTCCCAATCTTTGCTTGAATGAGTCGGTCATCCGCGTGGAGCGCGATCCGATGGATGCGGCAAGGATTACGGCGGTGATTACCAAGAATATTCGTACCGGCGTTGAAACCAGGCGTCGGGCTAAGCTCTTCTCGGACTGCAGCGGCGACGGCTTTGTGGCACGTTCGATGGGCTGTGACTATATGTATGGCCGTGAAGCTCGCTCGGTTTGGGGCGAGGACATGGCACCGGTTGAGGCCGATCGCTTGGTGATGGGTATGTCGGTTTTGTGGTATACCGAGGACGGTGTGGCTAACGAGCCTTTTCCCGAGGTGGATTTCGGCATTGCGCTGAATGATGATACTTGTATTGATACCGACCACGGTGACTGGGAATGGGAATGCGGTTTCCGGCGGGATATGCTGACCGAAACCGAATACATCCGCGATTATGCATTGATGGTTGTGTATGCCAACTGGTCGTACTTAAAGCATCATGCCGGTACAAAAGAAAAATACAGAAACAAGAAGCTGGCTTGGGTTTCGCCGATCGGCGGAAAGAGAGAAAGCTGTCGCATTGTCGGTGATTATGTCCTGACGCAGAAGGATGCCGAAGCGGCGTTCTGCTCCTCGGATGCTACGGCGGTATCCACTTGGGATCTTGATCAGCATATGCCCGAGCCGAAAAACGACGCGCACTTTGAGGAGCCTTTCCGATCCTGCGCTTACCATCGCGGAACGGTTAATGCCTTTTGTATTCCGTATCGTTGTCTTTATGCCAAGGATGTGAAGAATCTTTTCCTCGGCGGACGGATTATCAGCGTCAGCCACGCGGCCTTTTCCTCGGTGCGCGTGATGCGTACGCTTGGCGCTTGCGGAGAAGCCGTCGGCCTTGCCGCGGCCGTTTGCCGTCGTAACAATGTCGATCCCCGTGCGGTTTATACCGACCACCTGCACGAATTCCGCGAGGAGCTTCGCAAGGGTGTCGCTATCCCTCAGCCTCACGGCTATCCGCCTCACGGCTTTGAAACCTATCATTTCAAGGAAATCGGAAATCTTAATGCCGATGAGGCGCTGCGGCTTCCTGCGCTGAAGGCGCAGATTGATGCGATGGGTCTCTTACGGCGCTATCCCGATGAGCATTATTTCAGTGCGGCGTGGGAGGATCTGAAAAATCACAACGGCCGCTACGGTGTTCCGCAATTCCCCCTCGTCCCGGAGGACGACAGTCAATCGGAATAATATGTGTGGCATGACGCATATTATCATAAATCATTTTAACAAGCCGAAAGGAGAATTTCGCATGAAACAGCTATCCCTTCGTTTGACGGTCATGTTGCTTCTTGTGGCAATGCTGGCAACAATTTTTGCCGCCTGTCAGACCGAAACCCCCGGAAATACCCCTAAGACAGACCCGGTTACGACCGATGGAGTTGAGGATAATACCTCCGAGAGCATCGCGGAGACCGATCCGATTCCCGATATCTCGCATTTGGACGGTTTGAATTATAAGGACGAGACCGTTCGGATTATGCACCGCGGCGGCGGTACCTTCGATACCGAGTTTGAGGCGGAAGCCAGCTCGGATGATATCGTCGATCAGGCAGTATATAAGAGAAACCGTCAGGTAGAAGAAAAGCTCGGTGTCGTTTTGGAATACATTCCGAATACCGAAACCGGCTGGCAGAGCACGTATTTGCAGAAAATCCGTGCATCGGTTCTGAACGGTGACGGTGCATACGACATTTTCTCAGGTCCTGCTTATCACATCACAACACTCATTGTCGAAAATTGCTACTTTAACCTGAATAAGACAGAATACATCGATTTTTCTCATCCCTGGTGGGCCAACGGTGTTAGTGACGGTATGGCCATTGATGGTAAGGTCTATCTCTGTACCGGTGATATCTCGCTCGGTTTGGTAAAATATCTGCACTGTCTGATCTTCAATGAGAATTTGCTGGAAGATATTTACAACGATACCTATGATCTGTATCAGATCGTTCAGGACGGCCAGTGGACGCTCGAAAAGATGGCCGAGGTGACAATGGGCACTTGGTCGGATGTTGATAAGAACAACGATGTTTCGGATGGCGACCGCTTTGGCTATGTGGTTCCCAACTCCAATCTTCTTCGTGCCTATATCGATGCTGTAAATCTTAACATTCTTCATGTTGATGAGAACGGCAATGCTGCGTTGTGGGTAGAAAACCAGACTCACGTAACCGAGGCGATTGAAACGTTGCACGAATACTTCAATTCGCAGGATGTGCTCTATATTGGCGCCGCTCAGGGCGACCAGTATGCGCTCAATGCCAGCTATGCCGCCTTTAAGGAAAGCCGTGCGCTCTTCGTACTCGGCCGTCTGACCGATATTTCCTCCACCTATCGTGACATTTCCAGCTTTGAATACGGCGTTCTGCCGCTTCCTAAGTATGATGAGGACGATGACTACGGCGTAACGCTGTGCGGCTCCGAATCTACCTTTGGTATCAGCTCGGCGCTTTCGATGGATAAGATTAACCGTGCTTCGGCTGTTCTTGAGGCTCTGTGCTATTACAGCTATCAGGAAGTTACGCCGGTTTACTACGAAGAGGCTCTTCAGATTAAGTACGACCTGTCGGAAGATAAGGCAATCATGCTTGACTATATCCGTCAGTCGGCTACCTTCAACCCCAATTGCCAGCTCAACATTCTGATCAACAACGGCGATATCTCGGTTGCTCAGAATTCGACCGACTATGCCGTAACCTATGCGATCATTTACGATTCTTCCTGGATGAATGCTTACGATTCACATAAGGATGCTTGGCAGTTTGGCTTGAATAACCTGGTTGATAAGATTAAGAATCAGGAATAAGTGCAGCAAAATAATATAATAACGCAACCATGTCTGTTATGAATGTAAAACGAACAATTACGCTTTGGTTTTTGGCCTTGTTATTGGTACTCACTCCCATTCTCCACGCCTGCGGCGTGGAGAATGGCGGGGATGACAATACGGGTGAACCGTCCGGCGAAAGCGAAACCACCGATTCCTTAACACAGGAAGAAACGCCCGGTTCGGCCGAAGCTGACGGCCGCTATCTTGACGGTATTCGGTTAGCGGATTGGCTCTACCGCGCGGATAAGGACAATGAAGGCTTGGAGAAGGGCTGGCATACGAAGTCTACCTCAATCGGATGGACAAAAACGACCTTTCCCGAAAGCTACAGTTATAGCACCTATAGCTGGTTTTCGCTGAAATTCCGCTGCGACGATCTGGCCCTTAACGAGGGCGAGCGGGCCTTGATTCGGTTTTCCGGTATGCCGTATTATACCGAGTATTGGCTGAATGGTGAAAAGATCGGCGATCATACCGGTCGCTTTGATGCTTTTACCTTCGATATTACGGAACAGCTCAAGGTAGGAGAGGAAAACTACTTCGCCATCCGTTGTACCAATCCCGATACCAAGAATGATCTTGACGGCTTGCTGTATAAGCATATCGGCCTTTCCTTTACCGCAAATCCCCGTGTACAGGAGCCGGCCTATCTCTATGTTGTTCCCACGGTTTATGCCGAAGACGCCGTTGTCGAGGAAAACTGTGAGGACGGTACCGTTTCGATTCACCTAACGCTTCGTAACACTACCTCGGAGGCAATGAATGTGGTGCTGGAAAGCGCGATTTCCGAGGAAGCTACCGGTATTCGTTTGGAACGTGTCCGCACGACCGTAACAGCGGCACCGGGCGTTTCGACACATACCGTCTCGATTAAGCTCAACAGCTTCCGTTATTGGAGTCCCGAAGACCCGTTCTTATATCACAGTGAGGTAACGGTAGAGAATGCCGACGGCTCCGAGGATACCCTCAGCCGTCTGACAGCATTCCGTACGCTGAAGGTTAATGAGGACGGTTACTACGAGCTTAACGGTGAGACTTACTTCCTCAAGGGATTGCTGGTCACCAATGTGTTTGCCGAGTCCTTTGAAACCGGAAAGAATGCCTCGTATTATTATGACTATATTACCTATCTGAAGGCTGCCGGCTTTAATACGCTTCGATTCCTTGATACGGTACCTCTTCCCGAAATTCTGGATTGGTGTGACCGTATTGGTATGATCGTGTATTCCGAGCATCCGATGGCTTGGCACAAGGTTGACGATCCGCAGGGAAGAACCGAGCAGCTCTTCAAGGATACGGTGATTGCCGCCTTGAAAACGCTTCGTTCCCATCCGAGCGTGTTGATCTTTGGCTTCCAGAATGAAACCGATATCAAGACGTCGTCAGGCGAAGCCACGATTGATCTTTATGAAACCATCAAGAGCGGCCCCTCTTGGGCGCGCCAATATGCCGAGGATATGGTATTTATGCTGCAAAGCGGCCGTTTTGACGGCAACCGCAGTCTCGGCTCGGCCTCCAATCCCGGTAGCACCACCTGGGATGGCTATATGGGAAATGAGGAGGCAGGAGCATCGGAGGAGCTGATTCCAAGCCATGTCAGCAATATGTATTCGCGAGACATGGGGGATATTCACTTCTATCCGCTTCAGCCCTATGACAGCGAGGTGCTTGCCAAGTACCGCGCGCTGGAACAATATAAGCGCGGGGTTCTGCTTTCGGAAGCGGGAATCGGTACGCTTTATAACATCGTTTCACTGCTTGCCAACCGTGAGCTTCACGGTATTTCGACAAACGGTTCGGCGTATTTGCCGCAGATTTCGGAGCTGAGACAGTACTACACGAGCTATGGCCTTGACCGCATCTTCACGTCACCTGAGGCATTGCTTCGCGCATCGAACAAGATGTCGGCGCTGCAAAAAACACGCCTGATGTCGTATATTCGCAGTATCGATACGATGAACGGGTATATTATGACCGGCGGCATCGACCTGAATGGTCTCGGCGAGGGCATGGTCGGTGAATACGGCGAAACCAAGGATGGCTTTGCGGAGGCTTTGGCAAACGGCTGGGAGGATTTACGGTTTTCGATTTTGACCGATTCTCTGACCTATTACCGCGGTGCCTCCATGACACTCGATATTGAGCTTTCGGATCTGAAGCAGCAGCTGACATCCAACCGCGAGTATACGGCTGTTGTCAGTATCCGCGGTGAAAACGGAACCGTGTGGCAGAAGAAGTATACCTTCAAGCCTGCGGGTGACCCGTTTAATACCGCCATCTGCAGCGAAACCGTGAAGCTGGACTTCGCCGGCGGAGACTATGTTATCAATGTTGAGTTAGAAAAAGGTGCGCTTCCGGCCAATAACGAATATGCGATATCGGTTTTTGACCGTGACTCTCAGGCAAGTGTTCGGGGAAAGACCGTGTATACCATCGGTGTCAAAACCGCGGTAACCGCCTTCTTGACCGAACGCGGGGCGACTGTCCGGTCGTATACGGCCGGGGACACGATCGGTAAGAATGTTCTGCTTGTCGGCAGTAATCTGAATGATAGCAGCCTGGCACAGGTTGTGGAGGCCGCCAAGAGCGGTGCTCACGTGATCTTCCTTACCAAGGAAGCCTTTACCGCGAATGCGAAGGTGCGCAGTGCTTTGGGCGTGAACGGTACGGTTTATACCTATAACGATTGGCTGTATCACGGTGAACGCATTGTCTATCGGAATGCTGTGACGGCGGGCTTACAGAACCGCTGTCTGATGGATACGCTCTATTATGAGAGTGTTTATTCCCCTACCGGTATCATCAAGGCGACAACGCCCGACGATGTCAGTATCGGCTTTGTGCATCTCGGCGGCAACGATGTGAACCAGGAGTTCGAGTTCCGCGGCGGCTATCAACTGGCTACCTACCAAAAGGGCTCGGGACAGATGACGCTTTCGACGCTGAATCTCAGCGACAACCTGGATTCGCCGGTTGCGGCAACGCTTCTGTTGAATTTGATTACCAAGTAAGGCTTCTTTTGTGATTGAGACAATGCGATGCCGCGTTTTTGGACACGGCACGCATTGTCTGCCTCGGTTTTTTGAGAATTTTGCAAAAGAATTCGATTTCATGCAAAGGATAACATTATGCAGACACACCGAAAAACGGTTATGCAAACCATTACCGAGGGATGGCGGTATCGCTGTGATCCCGACGGCATCGGCTTTGAGGAACAATGGCAAAACGGCTTGGGTGAACAGGCTCAGCCGGTTGACGTTCCCGGTCTGGCGCCAAGCTATGCGCTCTATACCTGGTATGAGGTTGCGTTTGTGCCGATCTTGCAGCCTCAGCCGGGGGAACGGGTTTGCCTGTGCTTGGCGGGGGCTCCGTATGAAACCGAATATTGGCTGAACGGTGAGCCGATCGGCTCCCATACCGGACGCCATGATGCCTTCTATTTCGATGTGACCGATTATCTCGGTCAGACCTGTCGGCTGACGGTGATGACAGCCAATCCCTCTGTACATAAGGCGTATCGGGGATTGACGCAGGCCCATGTCGGTGTTACCTTTGTCTCGCAAGCCCGTTTTCAACAGCCGGTGCGTTTGGTATTGCGCCCGGAAGTGCGGCTAGAGGATGTGTTTGTTCGCGCGGACATCGCATCGTCCTCGGTAACCGTGACGGCGACGGTCTTGAATGCCTCCCCGCGAAAAACCTCCGGTAAGCTTTCGGTTACGGTTTCCGAAAAGGGACAGACGTATTTGTGCGGGTCCTCGGATCTTGTTTTTGAGACCGATGTCGGAGAAACGACGGTAACCGCTTCGGTTCCTATGGAGCGTTTTTCTCTGTGGTCTCCCGAGCATCCCTCTCTGTATACCGTGACGGTCGTGCTGTCAGATGATGACAGCGGCCTCTCGGATATCCAAACGTTTTCTACCGCATTCCGTTCGCTCCGGGTGAATGCCAACGGCTATTTTGAACTGAACGGTAAGCGGATTTATCTCAAAATGACACATATGGCCAATACCTGGCCGCTTTCTCACGAAACCGCAAAAGATCTGTCCGGCTACCGTCGGATGCTGATCTATTTAAAGTCCTGCGGCTTCAATGCCATCCGCCAGTTAGCTTCCTGTCCGCTTCCGCAGCTATTGGACCTTTGCGACGAGCTGGGCTTGATTGTTTATGGTGAGCATCCGATGGCATGGCATAAAAAGGATTGCGAGCAAACCGCATCCCTTTTTGAAATGACCGTGAAGGCCGCGCTGCGGCGCGATCGAAACCATCCCTGCTTCCTTCTGTTTGGTATGCAGAACGAGACCTTGATTCGTTCTGACGGTCCCTCACCGACGGTCAAGCTGTATCAGGCTGTCCGTAACTCTCTTTCTTATGCCCGTCCGCCGGCACCCGACGTGGTATTTCTTTTACAAAGTGCCCGCTTTGACGGTAACCGCAGTCTCGGCTCGGCCTGCAATCCCGGCAGTATTCGCTGGGATGGCTATATGGGCGATGAATCGCCCGATGCCCCCGATACCGTGGTTGACCATCATATTCCCAATTATTTTACGCCCGGTATGGGAGATGTTCATCTATATCCGGTATTGCCGCACGGCAAGCGTACCAAGGATACCTTGGCCAGCTTTGACAGTATGCGACGCGGTGTCTTCTTCTCGGAGGCCGGCGTCGGTTCCTTGGCTAACGTGTTCGCGTCTAAGCTGTATTTGGAGCAGTACGGCATAACGCCGCGCAGTCCCGAGGAGGCAAGAATTGCCGAGCATTGTGAGCAATTCCGTGCCTTCTATACCGCGTATCGTTTGGATCGCATCTTCGCAACACCGGAAGCAGCCTTCCGCGCCAGCTATGCCCTGCAGGGTAAGCAACGGCGACTTTACTTTGATTATATTCGTCGGGTCGATCGTTTCAGCGGCTACAGCATGACGATGGCGTCCGATGCCGAATATAAAGGGGAGGGTATTGTCGGTACCTTCCATGAGCCGAAGACAACGATGGCCGACGTCATGTATGACGGATGGTACGATCTTCGCTTCTGCATAACCGTAAATCATACGGTCTTGTGGCAGGAGGATTTGCTTGAACTGGATATCGTTCTGTCAGATTTTGGTGTCCTGAAGGAAGGGCAATCGTATCCGATTGCCGTTACGCTGAACGGTGCCGACGGCACCGTGTGGAGCAAAACACTGACCTTCGTGCCGCGTGTCGGCGCGAATGGCGAGCTACCGTTTGCCACAACGCTTCTGAACGAAAAGCTGCCGCTGAGGGAGCTTCCTCCCGGTGCTTATACGATTGCCGCAGAGTTTCTTGCCGGCGCTTATGCGACCGGTGGCGAACGCACGGTGTATGTGAGAAGCCGTAAGGAATTGCCGACGCTCGGCACGGTTTACGGCAAGGACCTTCCCCATGAGGTTGTGTCGCTTCTTCATGCTTGCGGTGCCCACGTGGAGGCTTCCCTGCCGCATCGTGCGCCGGCGGGACGAGTCATACTGGTTGGCAGTAACAGTCTGTATGATCGTGAATTGACCGAGCTCTATGCGCTGGCCGAGGCGGGTGCCCATGTGGTGATTCTGACACCGGAGGCGCTGATCCGTACCGCGGCCATGAAGTCCGAGGATGAGGGTACGGAGCGCATCGACTTCAGCCTGGCCAAGGTGAATGATATCCGTGTGCCGTTTAAGGCCGCCGGCTCCTTGTCCCACTTTGGAAACTGGCTGTATCATTACGAATATGCTGTGCATGAATCCCATGCGACGGCCGGATTGCCGTCGCGCTGTCTGATGGATCCTGAGTATTATGAGCAGATTTGGTCAAACAAGCTCTTTCGGTTTACCGATGTGCCGCAAGAGCCGGCGGTTTCCGGCTTCCTTGCCGGACACGATATGACCGGTGATCTCAGCTTCAAATGCGGTTTTCAGCTTGGCACCTTTACCTACGGACGCGGCCTGATCACGCTCAATGCGCTCCGCCTGATCGAGAGCGTCGGTTCGCCGGTGGCGGACTTGATTCTCTGCAATTTGGCGGCTTATATCCCCTACGCAGAATCGGAGGAATTGCAATAATTCTTCCCATCATCATTTTTGGAGAGGAGCTTCGACCATGAAAAAAATTCTGTTTTCGATGCTATGTTTATCGCTATGTCTCTTCTTGCTTCCGATGACGGTTGCGGCGGGCAGCACCACGGTTGCAACTGCCGACCTGAATACCGGAGCCGGTCCCTATGAAACCGGATGGATGGGCGTGGCACAGGTCAATGCCATCAGCGGTAAGGCTGTCTTCGCCAAGGCGATCAATGCCTTCAGTCCCGGTTCTCTCGGTAACGATGTCGATGATAACAGTCTCTTGGGACATGGCGGTTATTCGAACGGTACGCGCCGTACCAAGCTTTATCCGTTGTCACACAAGGTGGCGGCCGGCACGTATGAAATTACGGTCTGGGTGCTGGATCCCGACGGAGCCAGAACCCATGAGGGGTCGGATTTCGGCTTTATGCTGACCTTCCATAGTGCGGATCTTGAGGATGATGCTCTGAAAAACGACTGGAATGATTCTGCCAAAACCCACGGTGCCCTGATGGTGTTTAATACGCATAAGCCCGCATCCGATGAGGTGCTCAGCGGCGAAAAGCACTGGGACGGCTACGACGGCACCAAGGCTCAAATGGCTCCGACGGGACGGGTACAGCTGATTGGCTCCAGCTCGTGGGAGGAATATAAGGCAACGATTGAATTGACTGCCGAAAGCGGCAAGATTGCTTTTTGGCTCTATCAGTGGGCAGGGTATGACAACAAGAGTGCCCTCCAATTCTATGTGGATGATGTCAAGGTCTCGACGGTCGGCAGTGAAGATACCACGATCACGACCGAGCCGATGACCGATCCCGAGGCAACCACTGAGCCCACGGTAACTACCGATCCCGCGACAACGCAGGCACCGCAGAGCGAGAGCAAAGCGCCTTCGGCGGACAGCTCAGCGGAGGTACAACCGTCGAACCCCGGCAGCTCGCTGCCGATGATTCTGACGATTGTGGTAACGGTTCTGCTGGTTGCGGTTGCGCTGATTACGGTGCTGAAAAAGAAAAAATAACTTACTCTGTTCTTAATGTCTGACGTGTTCGCAGACACGGCAGGCGTTCAGATAAAAAATTTTATGAAAGGAACTGTTCTTATGAAAAAGACAATCCTCGCATTGACCCTCGCGCTTTCTCTTGTTCTTTCCTTTGCTGCGCTTACGGTTGCGGCAGAGGAGCCGATTGCCATCTGCCAGTACGACGAGCATTCTGCTCCCGCGTACAAGGGCACCGGCTTGATCGCCAAGGCGACTGGTTCGGTTCTGGGTGAAAGCGGTACCTCGGTTTACGCTAAGCCCTTTGCTGCTCAGGGCGGCTTTGATGCAACGGTAGCTTCCGGCCAGACCGGTACCCGTCGCTCCAAGCTGTATTCGCTTTCCTCCACCGTTCCTGCAGGCACCTACACGGTTGACATTTATTTGTATGACCGTGCCGGCATGCTGAAGGTGGAAGGCAACAACTTTGGTCTCATGCTGACGCTGCATGGTGCCGAGGTAACCGACGATACCCTTGACTACGCTTGGAATGAAGAAAGCCTGACCGCTTTTGTCGGCATGATTGAGCATACTGCCGGCACTCCCGAGCAGGATCCCAGCCGCGGTGAGCTGGTAACCGACTACTTCAACTACAACGACGGCAACAAGGTTACCTTCACCAAGACCGAAGAAACCAAGCCCGGTACCAATGGAACCACATGGATCAAGTATACCGCTGAGGTTACGCTGACCACGCCAGTTGCCAAGACCGCTTTCTGGCTCTATCAGTTTGATGCCGGTTATAAGTGTGTCAGTGGCGCTGACTTTGTGTTTATCGATGGCCTGACCATCACGCCCAAGGCCGCTCCCGAAACGCAGGCTCCTGTTACCCAGGCTCCCGCTACCCAGGCTCCCGCGACCTCGGATACGACTGTCGTTCCTCCGCAGGGTGATATGACCGCTGTCGTCGCTCTGATCGCTGTGATCGGCACGGCCGGTGTTGTCTTCGCTGCGAAGAAGAAGCACTAAGCAACTATTTTCCTTCCTCCGCCTCGGCGGAGGAAGGAATTGGATATCGGCGGTCTCTCTGCGTGAGGGGAGACTGCCGAATACCTCAGTAACGGTTGCCGTCTGTGGCCTTGTTGTTGCCAAGAACGCGGTATCCTCGTTTGTCCGATTTATGCCGATCGGCATAGAAAAATAAAAAAATTTTAGAAAGGAACTCCTCGAAATGAAAAAGACTCTTCTCGCACTGATCCTCGCACTTTCCCTTGTGTTTGCTTGCACGGCTGTTCTCAGCGTTTCGGCTGAGGAAACCACAAGCTATCTTTGCAATTTCAGTACCTTTGGCGGTGGAGCTGCGAAAACCAGCTGGACCGGCGGTATGGTAGGCCGTACGGCGTATAACTATGACAATGCTTCTTCCGGTAACGCCGTGTATGTTACCCCCAAGCTGGTGGGCGGTCTTGGCGACCACGAAACGAAGCTTACAACCTCCGCAGCTCTCTTTACCAACGGTACGCGCAGAACCACCCTCTTTGCCTTTGACAAGACGGTTCCCGCCGGCACGTATACGATGACGGTTTGGGTTTGCGATACCAACAATTTCTTTGCGGAGACCTCCGAGCAGCGCCTTGGCCTTCTTCTGACCTTCCATGCGCCCAACATCATCGATGGCGCGGACAATTCTCCTACCAATGAGGAAGACGAGCTGTATCTCGACTGGAATGATACCGCTAAGACGAATGCGGCTGTCATGATCGCTGAAAATCTGGATGAAAGCCAGCTGCAGAATGTTTCTGACAAGGCGTTCCATACCTGGAACGGCAACAAGTTCTCTATGACCAAGACCGAGGAATCGGTTACCACGGGTGCTAAGACCTGGTTTAAGTATACCGGTGATATTACCCTGACTGCCGATTGCTCCAATGTGGCATTCTGGCTGTATCAGTGGTCGGGCTCGAACAATAAGGTTATGGGTGATTCCGCTCATATCTTTATTGACGACGTTGTTCTGACTCCCAAGGCCGCTCCCGAAACGCAGGCTCCCGCTACCCAGGCTCCCGCTACCCAGGCTCCTGCTACCCAGGCTCCCGCGACCTCGGATACGACTGTCGTTCCTCCGCAGGGTGATATGACGGCTGTCGTTGCTCTGATCGCTGTGATCGGTACGGCTGGTGTTGTCTTCGCTGCGAAGAAGAAGCACTAAGCAAATCTTATCCTTCCTCCGCCTCGGCGGAGTAAGGAATTTGATATCGGCGGCCTCTCTGCGTGAGGAGAGGATGCCGAATACGTATTTGAAAGGATTATTTGAACCATGGAAAGAGTTGTATTTATTACCGGCGGTTCGTCGGGCTACGGAAAGGCAATGGCAAAGAAGTTTGTCGCTTCGGGCGATACCGTTATCATTGCCGCTCGCAATGAGGCCAAGCTGATGGCCGCGAAGGAAGAGGTTGGCGCTGCGGAGGCGCTCGTTATGGATGTCACCTCGGTGGCCGATTGGGAAAAGGCCTATGCGCTGGTTGCTGAAAAATACGGTAAAATTGACGTTCTTGTCAACAATGCCGGTTCGGGCGTTGCCATCAAGGAGGTTGTCGATCAGTCGATCGAGGATATCGATTGGTGCATCAAGCTGAACCTCAACAGCGTGATCTACGGTTGCCGTCAGTTTGCGCCGATGATGAAGAAGCAGAAGGCGGGCACCATCATCAATATTTCGACCGTCTGCGCTCGTCAGTGCTGGCCGGCTTGGAGCATTTATGCCGCCGCTAAGGCCGGTGTGCTCAATTTCTCCAAGGGTCTGTATACCGAGCTTCAGCCCGACAATATCCGTGTTACCTGTGTTATTCCTGCGGCCGCTTCGACCGGTTTCCAAGCCGGCTCCGGCATTGGCGAAGTGGATAACATTCTGTCGGTCGATGATATTGCCGATACGGTTCTCTATGTGGCCAATCTGCCGGCACGTGCCGTCGTGGAGGATGTCACGGTTTGGGGTATTGACCAGGTGGTTAATCCGCTGTAAGGACATTCATTAAGGGAGATCTGATTCGGTCTCCCTTTTTGTGTGAAACAATATGCAAAGATTGTGTAAAAATATGCAGGCATTTCGCGCGCTATCGAGAGAGGCGGTTCGCTTTTTCCGGCGGCTTGACCTGTCGAAATATTGCACAAACTTCCGCTGTTATTATTATTTTTTATAGTCAACCCATTTATTTGTAAAAAAAGAAAAAATGTGTCGCTAAAGCGCAAAAATAGACATTGACAACCAATTTTTTCTTGTGTATAATAAGAGGGATATCATGAATATTTTGCTTCGTGTGTCAATAACGGCATGACAGCCTTGCTTGACGCACGGTAGGGAATGTATTTATAACGTAAGGAGAAAATCTATGGAGTCTTTTGCTTCTTATCTGCACCGTTTTAAGGTGGCGGAAGGACAAATCGGCGTTTTTTGGCTCGGTCAGGCCGGCTTTGCTTTTAAGAGCGCGGGCGGCACGGTGATTGCTGTCGATCCGTACTATTCCGATTGCTGTAACCGCTATTTCGGTTTCCGCCGTCTGATCCCGTATCTGATGACACCGACCGATATTGAGTTTGATGCCATTGTTTGTTCGCATGCGCATTACGATCATTTTGATGTTGACGGCATTCCCCATGCGCTCAGTAATGGCAATACGCGCCTGATTTGCGCAACCGATTGCCTTGTGGAATGTGAGCGCTTGAATATTCACGATCGTATTACCACCCTTGCGCTTGGCGAAAGCACGGTCTGCGGCGATTTCACCATCACCGGTATGGCCTGTGATCACGGTGAGTTGGCTCCCGACGCCCTGGCTTTGCTTATCGAGTGCGACGGAAAGAAAATCTATCTGATGGGTGATACCTGCTTCCGCGCCGATCTTTTGGAAAATGAAGTGCTTCACGGCACCGATCTGTTAATCCTGCCGATTAACGGTGCCTTTGGTAATCTGAACGAGCGGGAGGGCGCTGAGGTATGTAAGCTGCTGAAGCCCAAGCTGGCGATTCCCTGCCATTTCGGTAACTTCGCCGAGCATGGCGGAAATCCCGGTCTGTATGCCGAAATTATGAAGACCGAGGTGCCTGAGGTTCCGTATCGCCTGATGCGCGTTGGTGAAGGCATCCGTCTTTGATTTTCATTTCCGAATGGAACGAAAGGATATAACACATTATGAAAGCTTTAACCGTATACGGTCCCTATGATGCCTCCTACGGCGAGACTCCCATTCCTAAGGCTGAAGGCCGTTTTATGACGGTCAAGGTCGAACGTGCCGGACTCTGTGCGACCGATATTTCGATTTGGACCGGTAATTCCAGCTTTATCACCGATGGCCTGATCAAGTATCCCTGCCGTTTCGGTCACGAATGGGCCGGCACCGTTGTTGCTGTCGGCGACGATGTCAAGGGATTCAAGGTCGGTGATCGCGTGTATTCGGACAGCGGTATTTCCTGCGGCGAATGTGCGGATTGCCAGGCCGGCCGTTATCACAAATGTCAGTATACCCGTTCGGTTGGCACGGTCAACTGCTGGGATGGTTGCTTTGCAGAATATATGAGTATTCCGGATTACAACGCGTATCATGTGCCGGATGCCATCTCGTTTGATGAGGCAGCCTTGATTGAACCGCTCTCCATTTCGCTCGATGCCTTCCATAATGTCAAGGTCGGCGAGGACACAACCGCCGTTGTCATCGGCAGCGGCGCTATCGGTCTCGGTGCCGTTTGGGTTGCCAAGTATCTTGGCGTCGGCCGCGTCGTCTTTATCGGACGCAGCCCGCGCAAGATGGAGGTTGCCAAGCAGCTTGGCGCAGATATCCTCATTAACAGCAACGAGGTGGATCCCGTCGAAGAGGTCCGCAAGATGACAGGCGGTGCCGGCGCTGAGCTTGTGGTGGAAACCTCGGGCGCTTACAGCGCGCTGCTTCAGGCCTTGTACATGACGGCTAAGGACGGACGTGTTTCGATCCTCAGCTTCTACGAAAAGAATCTTGATAATTTCCCGATGGATTATCTGGCGCTCAACCAGATCTCGGTTGTCGGCGGTGCCGGCCGTTACGGTAATCCCCAGCAGATCGCCGAAATTATGGCGACCTATTCGGTTAAGGCGACGCCGATTATCAGTCACCATATTGCCTTTGAGGACATGCATCAGTTCCTAAAGGATCTCGATCAGTATAAAAAGACCAAGATTAAGGTCATGATCGAGTTCAAATAAAACAAAAACATTTATTTTTAAAGGAGATTTCTATCATGGAAAAACTCAAGCCCACCGTTGTTGATGTTGCCAAGGTTATGCCCCTTACCTTTGGCCCCGACTACGACTCCCGTATGATCCTCGACCACGTGATCACCGGCCGCGACAATGTCATTCAGGTTAATCACGGTACGGTTAAGCCCCACTATGCTTTGGGTGGTGCCGCTCACGAGGAAGATGAGATCTACTACATTCTCTCCGGCCACGGCAAGTGCAAGCTCGATGACGAGGTTATCGACGTTTATCCCAATCAGATCATCTTCATTCCCGCCGGCGTGTTCCATGCTCTGGATAACTCTGAGAGCGACGAGGATCTGACGCTCCTCACCATGTGGCGTGACTATCGCTACAACGATGCGTATGAAGCCCGTATGAATCTGTGGGGCAAGTCCTTCCGTACCATCGACGAAGAGTAAAATACGAAAGGAAACCCTATATGAAGCCGTTAAGTAAGTATGTTGACCATACGACGCTGAAGCCCTTTGGTACCAAGGAGATGGTGGAGCAGTTCTGCGCCGCTGCGATTGCCAATGATTTTGCTTCGGTATGTATCAATCCCTGTGACATTGCTTTGGCCAAGAGCCTTTTGGCCGGAACCGATATTAAGGTTTGCACCGTTATCGGTTTCCCGCTTGGCCGTAACCTGACCGCTATCAAGGTTGCTGAGACCGAGGCCGCTTATGAGCTCGGCTGTGACGAGTTTGATATGGTCATCAATGTCGGTAAGCTGAAGGATCGCGAATACGATTATGTCAGAGACGAAATTGCCGCCGTTGTAAAGGCCGCCAAAGGCCGTCTGGTTAAGGTGATTATCGAGACCGGACTTCTGACCGATGAAGAAAAGGTGATCGCGACCAAGCTCTCCTGCGAAGCCGGTGCCGGCTATGTCAAGACCTGCTCGGGCGTTTCTGCCGGTGTTGCTACCGTTGAGGATGTCGCGCTGATGAAGGCGAACTGCACGAATGGTGTCAAGGTGAAGGCTTCCTCCGGTATCCGTTGCTATGAGGATGCCAAGAAGCTGATTGATGCCGGTGCTGAGCGTCTCGGTACCTCGGCCGGTATCGTTATTCTCGAAGGCGCTAAGGCCGCAGGCGATCTTTGATTCTTCTCTGTCACAAGTAAGCGGCTCAATGAATATGATACTGTAAGGAGAACCACTATGGGAAAAGTTATTGGACCCGGCAGTCTGATTGTTGACGTTGCCGCATATGCCAAGCATTTGCCGGTAGACGGTGAAACCGTCATGGGAAGCTCGCTGAAGCTCGGCCCCGGCGGCAAGGGAAGCAACCAGCTGACCGCTGCCAAGCGCGCCGGTGCAGAAGCGATCATTATCGGTGCTGTCGGTACCGACAGTCTGTCGTCGATTCTGACCGATCATTATGCTCGTGAACAGATGTCCACGAAGTATATGAAGGTGTCGGAAACCTCCGCCACCGGTGCTGCTGTAATCGAGATTGACGAAATCTCGGGACAAAACCGAATCATTATCGCTTCGGGTGCCAGCATGGAGGTTGTCGGTGAGGATGTTCTCAAGGCTGAGGAGGATTTCGTGGACTGCGGCGTAGTTCTCTGCCAGTTTGAGACGAGTCTTGAATCGATTCTGGAAGCCAAGCGCCTTGCGAAGAAATACGACAAGCCGTTTATCCTGAATCCCGCGCCCTTTATGCCGGTGCCGGAAGAGGTCTTTGACGGGGTTGACTATCTGACGCCCAATGAGACCGAGGCCGAGTTCTTTACCGGTGTTCACATCGATACCATCGAGGACGCAAAGCGTGCCGCCGAGATTCTGCTTGCCAAGGGCGTAAAGAAGGTCATTCTGACGCTCGGCAAGAAGGGATCCTTCTATTATGACGGCGAGCATGAGCTGCATTTGCCTTGTCTGCCCTTGAAGGCGGTTGACACAACCGGTGCCGGTGATGCCTTTAGCGGTGCTTTGGCCGCGGCAATTTCGGAGGGCCTTGATGATGAGACGGCGCTCAAGTTTGCTACCTGTACCTCGAATATTTCGGTAACCAGAAAGGGCAGCTCGCCCTCGATGCCTTACCGTCATGAGATTCTTGCGTTGATGAAAGAATCGTACGGGATCGAGCTTTAATACGTGTTTTGTTTGTGCGGCAAGCCTGGCGGCTTGCCGCATTTTTTGTTTTCGCTTGGCTTTGCTGCATAAAAGTATGCAAAATATGGGGCATATTGCACAAAAACCTTCATGGCGCTTGGTTCAAATAACCAAAAAGAGAAGAGAAATGTGTCGAATTGTCAAAAAGAGCAAAAAACACTTGATTTTTTTCGAAGTTTATGGTAAAATGATAAGCGGTTCAGTATGCCATGAGATCATGACGAAAGGAGGCGTTTCCCATGCAGATAAAAACGAAGGCATCGGCCTATATCAAACGGCATATTTCCGCGTTGATTGGCTGGATGCTGGCTTTGGTCTGTCTTGCGGCAGGCGTCACCTGTATTGCTTCGGTTGCGGGACGTGAGCTGTCGCTTGTCCTTTGTGTGGACGGGGAGCCTGTCTGTCAGGTGGAAAGCCGTTCCGTTGTGGACGAGGCGATCCGCGTTCTTGACGAGCGTCTTATGGCAAACGGTATTACCGATTTGGATTTGGCATACGAGCTTTCCTATTGTCTATCCGACAAGGCAACCGTTTCCAAGGCCGATGTCGATGCCTGCGTGGAGCTTCTGTATTCGCGTTCGGTGAATAGTTATGTCCGCGGCTACGTGATTGCGGTCGAGGGCATTGAAATTGCGGCGTGTGCCACCTATGCCGAGGCCGAAGAGGTTGTAAATGCCTTTAAGAAGCACATTGTCGAGCAGGTGCAGGCCTCTCACGGCGATGGTAAGGGCGAGCAGATTGAGCTGACGACCGAGTTTGAAATTCGCTCGGTTTTCTGCAAGCGCGACCGCATCGCAACGGCAGAGGATATTAGCCGTGTGATGATCAACGCCGGCGGTACGTACGATCCCGATTCTGCCGATGGGATTTCGGATAGCCGCGTAACGGCGAACGGAAGCCTTTCTATTCTGTATGCCGATAAGAATCTCGATTTCGGCTTGATTAAAAACGAGATTCAAGCCCCCCTGCCCGAGAACGATTTTTCGTTTAACATGAGCGGCCTTAACTCGGCCATTGAATATAAGACGGTCATTATTGAAACCTATTCGGAGATTATTGGTTACGAGACCGTCTACCTCGAAAGTGCCGATCTCTATTTGGGCGAAACAGCGATTCAATACCCCGGCGAAAACGGCCTGGCCGAAAATGTCTATGAGGTATCTTATATCGATGGCGTCGAGGTGTCGCGTCGCTTGGTTTCTTCGACCGTGATTTCACAGCCCAAGGCACGTGTGGAGCTGATCGGAACCAAGGAACAGCCGTCCACCGAGCCGACGGGGGCCTTTATGTGGCCGGTTAATGTCAATTTTGTCATTACCTCCTACTTTGGCTCTTACCGCCACCAGTTTGACGCGCCCGGTACCTCCCATTACGGCTTGGATATTGCCGGTATGCGGATCGGTACGCCGATCTATGCCGCTGACGGCGGTACGGTCATTTTTGCCGGATCCAACGGCAGTTACGGTATTATGGTAAAAATTCGCCATGAGGATGGCGTGGAAACCTATTATGCGCATATGCGCCGCGCCATGGTTAAGGTTGGCGATAAGGTCTATAAGGGTCAGCAGATCGGCGAGATCGGTATGACCGGTGTTACGACAGGCCCTCACGTCCATTTTGAGGTGCGGATCGGCGGCAAGCCCGTCAATCCTCTCTACTATCTCCCCTCAAGCAAATCCTAAGACAAAGTCCAATCTTTCTTACGGGAGATTGGGCTTTTTCGATGTTTTTACGGGTTTTCTTGCGGTTGATCGGGGGAATACGAGCGTATACGCAACTTGCATACAAGAGTAAAAGAAAATTATTAAATATTTTTGCAAATAATCGTTGATTTCGCGATCAAATTCAGCTATAATAATAAAGAACAATAAAAAACTCAAAGGAGATATCAAATGAGCGAATGTCCCTACGCTTTAACTTCCGAAGTTGAAGAAATGACCTATGTCGCTAAAGGACCGTACCACGGTCCCGCGCCCATTCCCGAAGAGGGCAGATGGGTTCAGGTAAAGGAGATCAAGGATGTCAGCGGTTTCACCCACGGCATCGGTTGGTGTGCTCCTCAGCAGGGCTGCTGCAAGCTGACCCTCAATGTTAAGAACGGCATTATCGAGGAAGCTCTGGTAGAAACCCTCGGCTGTTCGGGTATGACCCATTCGGCTGCGATGGCTTCCGAAATTCTGATCGGTAAAACGCTTTTGGAGGCGCTGAATACCGACCTTGTTTGCGATGCGATCAATACCGCCATGCGCGAGCTCTTCCTGCAGATCGTTTACGGCCGCAGCCAGTCTGCCTTCTCGGAGGACGGTCTTGCTGTCGGTGCCTCTCTGGAAGACCTCGGTAAGGGGCTTCGCAGTCAGGTTGGTACGATGTTTGCCACCAAGGTCAAGGGACCTCGTTATCTGGAAATGGCCGAAGGCTATGTTACCCGCGCAGCACTCGACGAAGATGACCAGATCATAGGCTATGAGTTCATCAATCTCGGTAAGATGATGGACTTCATCAAGAAGGGCGACGATGCGAATACCGCGATGGAAAAGGCCAAGGGTCACTACGGCCGTTTCGATGGCGCTGTCAAGTATATCGATCCCCGTCACGAATAAGAGGAGGACAGAAGAATGGCTTTGTTTGAAGGTTACGAAAGAAAAATCGACAAGATCAACGGTGTCCTTGCTCAGTACGGCCTGAACTCGGTCGAAGAGTGCCGTGAGCTTTGCGTGGCGAAGGGCTTTGATCCCTACGAAATCGTGAAGAGTCTGCAGCCCATTTGCTTCGAGGACGTTGCTTGGGCTTATTGCGTTGGCGCTGCCATCGCCATGAAGAAGGGTGCCACCAAGGCAGCCGATGCCGCTGAGGCAATCGGTATCGGTCTGCAGGCCTTCTGTATCCCCGGCTCGGTTGCCGAGGATCGTAAGGTCGGTCTCGGCCACGGTAATCTCGGTGCAATGCTGCTCCGCGATGAAACCAAGTGCTTTGCGTTCCTGGCCGGTCACGAATCCTTTGCCGCTGCCGAAGGCGCAATCGGTATTGCCCGTTCGGCCAACAAGGCACGTAAGGAGCCCCTGCGTGTTATTCTGAACGGTCTCGGTAAGGATGCCGCCCAGATCATTTCGCGTATCAACGGCTTTACCTATGTAAAGACGCAGTTTGATTATTATACCGGTGAGCTGAAGATCGTTGAGCGCATCCCGTATTCGAACGGTGAGCGCGCTGCCGTTAACTGCTACGGCTGTGACGATGTCCGTGAGGGCGTTGCCGTTATGCGCTATGAGGGTGTTGACGTTTCCATCACCGGTAACTCGACTAACCCCACTCGCTTCCAGCATCCTGTTGCCGGCACCTACAAGAAGGAGTGCATGGAGCAGGGCAAGAAGTATTTCTCGGTGGCCTCGGGCGGCGGTACCGGCCGTACCCTCCATCCCGACAACATGGCAGCCGGCCCCGCTTCTTACGGTATGACCGATACGATGGGCCGTATGCACGGTGACGCACAGTTTGCCGGCTCTTCCTCGGTTCCCGCTCACGTTGAGATGATGGGATTCCTTGGCGCAGGTAACAACCCGATGGTCGGTATGACCGTTTCGGTTGCGGTTGCAGTGGAAGAGGCAAGTAAGTAATTTTGATCAAAAGAAAACGGACGCACGATTGATATGCACCCACACCCGTGTCACCGAGCACACCTTTGACAATGGCGTAGTTACCCAAACCCCCACACTTGACACCGCAGGAGAAAAAACGTATACTTGCACGGTTTGTGGTACTACCAAGGTCGTGGAGCTGGAATACTACGTCCCCGAAATCTCTACCGAAACGGAGGCAACCGTATCGGAGTCCGATTCCTCCTCTCCCGCCGAGACGCAGGGCGACGGACTCTCGATCGTTTCGATTCTGATCGGTGTTGCCGTCGGTGCGGTGATAACCGCCGGAATATTCCTTGTGGCAAAAAAGAAGAGATAACGAAAAACGGCTCACCGACTGTTCGGTGAGCCGTTTTTGGGTGTATAGCTTCTCTCAAAAGTAAAATGCGAGGAAGTTCCTCTTTACAGTATTCACGTGATGTGATATAATGGAAACAAATCGGAGGAAACGATTATGGTATTGTATATGAAACAAGCGGTTTTTACCTTTGGTGATCGTTTTGCGATCTACGATGAAGCGGGAAATGACTGCTTTTATGTTGAAGGGGAGTTTTTTTCCTGGGGGAAGAAGCTTCATCTGTATGATCGAAACGGCGCAGAGCTTGCCTATGTGGAGGAGAAGCTCTTTCGCTTCCGTCGTTGCTATGAGATATATCGCGGAAACGCATTTTGCACTGAGGTGATTCGCGAATTCTCCTTCTTGTCTCTGCGCTATTCGGTGCCAAGCTATGGATGGCAGGTGGAGGGGGACTTTTTGGCACATGACTATGCGATTGTCTCGGAAACTGAAGCCATTGCCACGATTTCTAAGGAATGGTTCACGCTGGGGGATGCCTATCGGATTGAGATTGGCAGAGCGGATCCGATTACCGTATTGGCAATCGTTCTGATTCTGGATGCCTGTACCGAAAAGAATCATTAAGGAGTTTTTATGAAGCGAACCGCGATCACTGTCGATCTTACTCAATATCCGACGGCCTATCACCGTCTGTTGTGCGATGCTTCTCTTTATGATAGCAGTTGCTCCCCCGAGGCACGCGTGATTTATGTGGAGAAGGATGAGGGATATTATTTAAAAACAGCACCGAAGGGAAGCTTACGGCAAGAAGCGGAGTTGACGGCCTGGTTTTTCCAAAAGGGGCTGGCGGCCGAGGTACTGGACTACCGTTCGGAAGTCTGCGATTGGCTGTTGACAACCCGTGTTCCCGGTGAAGATGCCACCGATGCTTGCTATCTGGCCGAGCCTCGGCGGCTGGCGGTCACGATGGCAACGCTTCTTCGAACGCTTCACGAGGTTGAGGTCGACGGTTGCCCCGTTCCCGATCGTATGGCAGAGTATTGTCGGACGGTTGAGGCGAATTATCATGCCGGTGCTGGAGATATTTCGCTGTTTTCCGGATGCTGGGGGGTTACGACCTTGGAGGAGGCCTGGGCCATCTATGAAAAGGGCAAAGAAACATTTCGACGTGAGGTCTTGCTTCACGGAGACTATTGCCTTCCCAATATTATTCTGGACAACTGGCGCTTTCGCGGTTTTATTGATTTGGGAAACGGCGGTGTGGGGGATCGCCATGTGGATATTTTTTGGGGGCTTTGGACGCTGCAGTTTAATTTGCATACCGACCGATACCGTAACGATTTTCTGGATGCTTACGGACGCGATCGCGTGGAAGAGGACAAGCTTACGCTGATAGCTGCCGCCGAGGTGTTTGGCTGAGTATATGAAAACAGAACGCCGACGATCCGATTACTCGGATGGTCGGCGCTTTCTGTTATTGGAACTGAACGAGGAACAGGTAAACCAGCGATTCCTCAAACCAGTAGTACTGATAGCTAAAGGGAATTCGCGTTTCGCTATACCATTCGTTGACGATGGTTTGGATATGGGAGGACATAGCCGAGAAATCCTCGGCAGAGGCAAAACGAATACTGAAGGTAGCCTCCTTTTGTGAGGAATTTTCGGTTAAGAGACGCTTGAGAATTGTTTGGGCCTCGGCAAGTGTTGTGGCGTAGGCACCGTTTTTGATATGGTAATTCTCTGTGGTGGCGGTACGGTCGGGCAGGGGGGCGAGCAGCGTACATTCCTTCCAGAGTGTGTAGCTTTCGCGGTGCATCGCCTCGGTTACATTCAGGTGAGAATAAGCGTTTGGCAGAGGATTGCCGGCGGAATCGGTCGTGATATCGTGGGTGATGTCGACATCGTAGTAAGCATCGCCGAGCTTAACGATATTCCAGCTATGGGCAATATCGCCGGTTGTGCTGTTGGCAAAAACCGAAAAACAGGGAATATCAAGCTTACGGAGCAGATAAACAAAGGTACGTGAAAAGCCCTCGCAACGGGCAACGCCGTTAATCAGTACGCCGTAAGGGTTGTGAGCTTCCTCTGCCTCATAGCGATAGGTGCAGGAGGAGACAATGTGATGGAACAGATAACGCTCGGCTTCGTAGGGCGAAAGGGAATGAACCGTTGTGATCAGTGTCTCGATTTCGGCGTCAAGCACGGCCTTTTTGGTTTGAAATTCCTCTTTCGTCATGCAATAAGGCGGATAAAAGCCTTTCACCGTGGTATTGGTAGCGTCCGACCACAGGAAGGTATAGGTGCCTTCCTCGGTGGCAAAGTAAAAGAGCTCCGGACAGTCATGCTCAATATATACGACGATCGATTGCAGCTCCTCGGGCGTCAGCGGCTCGGGGAGGGCGATATAGTCCTCAAAATTGAGAACACCTTGATAAACGGCTAAAAAGGAGGACAACAGCTTGCCGGAGAGACGGCTGATATAGTAATGCTGATCAAGATTGGGGATCAGCGCTTGCAGCGTAGCCTTGAGCGATTCTTCGGTAGGCTCGGTTTCGGGCGGCTCGGTTTCGGGGGCCTCGGTCGTGGACGGCGCGGATGTCACGGCTTCGGTGGTTTCCGCACTCGTATTGCTGTCGGTTGTGAGTAAATCATCCGGTAACGACGGCAACAAAGAGCAGGAAGTCAGAAGAATGGCAAGCAGGAGCGGCAGCAGAGCGGTGCGTGCCGTGGAAAGAAACGGTTTCATAGCGATCTCCTCAAATAAGATACTATCATGATACCGCTTTTTTCGTGCTTTGTCAAGTGGGGGGATGATGTCCGTTTGGCAGCGGGGTAGGATACCGCGGTATGTACGAAAGAAGATGCTTACAGGAAGGATCTAAAACAGAAAACGATAAAAAGACTCTTTTTTGCGATATTTTTCGTATGTTTTTGTGTTTTTTAGCGTTAAACATTGCATTATTGTCGTGTTTATGATAAAATAGAACATATCGGTCGGTGCGATCACAGGTATAGAATGGGTGAAACTCGTGTCTTTGGGTATACTGTGAAAACAGAACGGAGGGATGAATCCATGTCTATCAGCTATAAAAAACTGTTTATTCTGTTGATCGAACGCGATATGACCAAGCAGGAATTACGAAAAAAAGCCGGCTTTTCGGCAGGAACGATGACAAAGCTGAACCGCGGAGAGCCGGTGACGGTGGAGGTGTTGCTTCGCATTTGCGAGGTACTCTCTTGTGATATCGGGGATATTTGCTCGGCGCAGCCGAAGTCCGCTGACGAGGAGGCGCCGCATTGAGGCATTCATGATTAAACAGTATATTGATAAAAATGTATATGAGGCGCTTCAGGAGCGGTTACACTTTCTGTTTGAGGAGTTTGATAATATTTTTGTCTCTTTTTCAGGCGGAAAGGATAGCGGCCTGCTACTGAATCTGACGCTGGATTTCCAAAAGCGCTATTATCCCACGAAACGGATCGGTGTCTATCATCAGGATTTTGAGGCGCAATACCGCATGACCACCGAATACGTTACCAGGACCTTTGAACGAATCAAGGACGAGGTTGAGCCGTACTGGGTTTGTCTTCCGATGGCGACACGAACGGCTGTCAGTAACTACGAGATGTACTGGTATCCTTGGGACGACACCAAAAAGGAAGCATGGGTTCGTCCGCTGCCCCGCTATCCGTATGTGATTACGCTGGAAAACAACCCAATCACCACCTATCAATACCGCATGCATCAGGAGGATTTGGCCAAGCAGTTCGGACGCTGGTATCGGCAGAGCCACGGCAATGGAAGGACGGTTTGCCTTCTCGGAATGCGTGCCGAGGAATCGTTACGGCGGTATAACGGCATTGTGCATAAAAAATACGGCTACGGCGGTATGCCGTGGATCAGCCGGCAGTTTCATGAGGTGTATACCGCCTCTCCCTTATATGACTGGACCGTGAGCGATGTATGGCATGCTAACGCCGTTTTCGGATATGACTATAATCGGCTGTATGACCTGTACTTTAAAGCCGGATTACGGCCGGAGCAAATGCGCGTGGCCTCCCCCTTCAACGATTATGCCAAGGAAAGCCTGAACCTTTACCGTGTGCTGGATCCCGAGATGTGGGCCAAGCTGGTCGGCCGTGTGCGGGGGGCCAATTTTGCCTCTCTCTATGCCGGAACCAAAGCGCTCGGCTATCGGAAGCTGACCTTGCCCGAAGGGCATACCTGGAAATCCTACACGAAGTTCTTGCTCGACACGCTGCCGACGCGTTTGCGCAGTCAATACATCAAGAAATTCCGTACGTCGATGGATTTCTGGCATCGCACGGGCGGCGGCTTGGAGGAGAGTGCCATTGAGGAGCTCCTTGCTCACGGGTATCGTATTCAACGAAACGGCGTGTCAAACTATACCGTGATGAAGCTTTCGCGCGTGATTTTTCTGGATCGGATTCCCGATCATACCGACGATATCAAATCAACGAAGGATATTCCGAGCTGGAAGCGGATGTGCTATTGCATTCTGAAAAACGATCACACCTGTCGCTTTATGGGTTTTAGCCTGACACGAGAACAGCAACGGGCGGTGGATGCGCTGAGAGAAAAATATCGAAAGGTGGGGGAATAGATGGCTTTTAAAAGTCCCGTTTACGCCGTGAGGGCGGTTCCGATCGAAAAGATCGTTCCCAATACATATAATCCCAATAGCGTGGCGCCGCCCGAGCTGAGACTGCTGTACGACAGCATTAAGTCGGACGGGTATACCATGCCGATTGTTTGTTATTACGATGCCGACAGGGATGAATACATCATTGTCGACGGCTTCCATCGCTATCGTATTATGCTGGATTACCCGGACATCTACGAGAGGGAAGGGGGCAAGCTGCCGGTTTCGGTGATCGATAAGCCGTTAGCCAATCGCATGGCCAGCACCATTCGTCATAACCGCGCCCGCGGTTCACACGATGTGGATTTGATGAGCAATATCGTCAAGGAGCTTCATGAGCTTGGACGGAGCGATGCCTGGATCTCCAAGCATTTGGGAATGGATCGTGATGAGATTCTTCGTCTCAAGCAGATTACCGGCTTGATGTCGCTGTTTCAGGATGTCGACTTCGGTTCATCGTGGGTGCCGGTCAGCGAAGAGGATGGTGTCGATGACGAGGACCTTTCCCGCCTTGACTCGGATGATACACTTCACGGAACGACGGTTTGCTTGCCGTAAGAGACGCGTCGATTATCAGAATACAAAAGATCCCGACAGTGCTGTCGGGATCTTTTGTTATCGGGGTATACGGAAAACAGAAAGGATCACGTAGGATCGGTTTCTTGACGAAGGATTTTGGCACAGGCCTCTCGGCAACAGGCCTCATCGATTAAATAGCTTAAGCCATGACCGGCCCCCTCCACCAACAGAAGCGAGCTTTTTTCCGGATTGGCACGATGCAGGCGAACGCTGTTATCGGCGGGGACAAAATCATCCTCGGTTCCGTGAATCAGCATGACGGGCACTTTGGCGTTTCGAATGGCCTCCTCGGCGGTCAGCTCCTTCAGGTCAAAGCCGGCATAGAGCCGCAGAGCAAAGCGCATCAGATGCAGAAGAGGAAAGGAAGGGATGTGCATGGTGCCGGCGACACGGCACACAATGTCCCATGGAGAACTGAAGCCACAGTCGGCAATAACGCCGCGTACGGTGGGAGGCAGCTCAAGCGCGGAGGCCATCACAACGGTGGTGGCTCCCATGGAAATCCCGTCGAGTACAATCGAAATGTTGTTGCCGTAGCGGTGCATCAGCTCGCGGCACCAGCAAAGGCAGTCGTAGCGCTCTTTCATACCGAACGTGATAAAAGCGCCTTCGCTTTTACCGTGTGCACGCTGATGAACCAAAAGAACGTGATAGCCTTCCTGTAAAAAGAATTCTACTGCGCAGTCAAAGTCGTTAAGCGAGGATCGGAAGCCATGCATACAGACAATATAGTTATTCGAGGGCTCATCGGGATGATAGAGCGCACCGTACAGTGTCAGACCGTCATCGGATGTGGTGGTGATGCTTTCGGATGTTCGCTTGGCGTTGGCATCGCGGCCGCGTTGAATTCTGGCTAATTGATCGGGATGATCCCGGAGGACGACATTGAGATCGTAAATCGCCTTGCCACGCCCAAAGAAATGCCTGGCAACCAGCCATAGAATCAGAAAAAACAGAGCAGTAACAGCAGCAAGAACAGATAAGACAAGAAAAACCGGACTCATAACAAGCTCCTTTGCGGGCAAGGATAAACGATTGGTTTTTACCATTGTAGCACAAAAACGATATCGTTGCAAGGGTTATTCCAAGAGGTTTTCTGTTTTTTAAAAAAATACCTTGTCTTACGTGACAAGGTATGATATAATATCGGTAACCATACATGGTTGGAACTTTTTTTCGAAGTAGTCGTCTATGTGTGTAAATAACCGTTGACTTGAGGTCGGGAAGGGATAACCTATGAACCATACCGTTGAAGCAGCAAACGAAATGACGGCCGTTTACCGTATTGCCGATGCCTTGTGCGCCGAGGTAGGCAAGGTGGTAACGGGAAAAGAACGTGAAATTACGCTTCTCGTGGCGGCGTTGATGGCGGGTGGCCATGTGTTGATCGAGGATGTTCCCGGGGTTGGTAAGACAACCTTGGCCGCCTCCTTGGCCAAAGCGGCCGGCCTGGATTTTTGCCGTGCACAGTTTACACCGGATGTTATGGCGTCGGATATCACCGGGTTTAATGTTTATAATCGCAAGACCGAGAGCTTTGAGTTTCGCCCCGGTTTAGTGAATACCAATATTTTGTTGGCCGACGAGATCAACCGCGCTTCCCCGAAAACGCAGTCGAGCCTGCTGGAGGCCATGGAGGAGGGACGCGTGACGGTGGATGGGACAACCTACGAAATTCCCCATCCGTTCATGGTCATTGCCACCCAGAATCCGATCGGCTTTGTCGGAACCTATCCCTTGCCCGAGGCACAGCTCGACCGTTTTGCCCTGCGTCTTCGTATGGGATATCCGACTCCCGAGGAGGAGATTGCCATTCTTCGACGCCGCCAGTCGGGGGATCCCTTTGCATCAATCACGCCGCTTCCCGGCAAAAAGGCGGTTCAGCTTTTGAAGCAGGCGGCCGAGAAGGTGGTGCTGTCGGCAGAAATTGAGCAATATATTGTTTCACTTGTCGCGGCAACGCGCCACCATTCGGCGCTAACCCTGGGGGCAAGTCCTCGTGCTTCGCTGACCTTGATGCGTATGACGCGTGCGGTGGCCGTGCTGGCTCACCGTCACTATGTGCTGCCCGAGGATGTGGCCGATCTCTTTTTTGAGACGGTTGCACACCGTGTTACGCTGTCTCGTGAGTCGGTGGCCGGCGGTGTATCGGTGGAGACTGTGCTGTCGGACATTCTTTCGCAGACGCCGGTGCCCTTCCTGACGCGCTCCCGTCGGACAACCGTATGAAAAAAACGAGCTTGAAGCACCCCAGCCGTTCGGTGACCGTGCGTCTGCGGTGGGGAACGCTTATCTATTTGTGCTTTTTGGTGTTTTGCGTCATCTTTACCCAGGCGCTGTATTCGCCGGTCTCGGCTGTCATTTTCATTTTTGCTTTGCTGTTGCCGCCGGCGGAGCTTCTCCTTTTTGCTGTGTCCTGCTTTTTTGTTACGGTAGAGGTAGAGGATGGACGTAAAACCATTGTGCGCGGTCATCGGCTGTCGCTTCCGGTTCGCGTGATCAATCACGGATTGATTCCGGTATCACAGTGCGAGGTGGTGCTTTCGGCGCCCAAGCCGTTTTCGCTGCATTCGATGCTGTTGCGAAAAAACGTGACGTTGCCTTCGTTTTCTGCCTGTGAGGCGGATCTTGCGATTCCCTTTGCCCATCGCGGCTTGTACCAGGCAGGGGTGGAGGAGATCTATCTCAGCGACTTTTTACATTTGATCCGTGTTCGCCGTCGTATCCGACGGTATGCGGAGGTTTGGGTTCTGCCACGGCATCTGGATGGCTATGGCGTTTTTCAGCCGACGGAGGGAACCGTAACCTCGGCGCACAGCCCCGAGCGGCATACGCATGCGGATTACGGTGACATTCGGGAATATCGGCCGGGCGATTTTATGAAAAGTATCCACTGGAAGCTTTCGACCAAAACGGAGGAGCTGCAGGTTCGAAAGCGTTCCTCAGATGTCGGACGTACGGTTCTGATTGTTTGTGATCTTGGCGGAAAGCAAGAAGAAGCCTTTTCCTTTATGCCGCATACCGATATCCATTCGGATGACGGGGTGGTTGAGGAGGCTTTTGCCGTAGCTTGCGAGGCGGCAGCACTCGGAGCCAGCGGGATCATGGCGTTTACGGCGAACGGCGAAAGCCGAACGCTTCACTTTTCGGATCTTGCTTCGGCTGAGCGATTGCAGGAATCGCTGGTGGTGGCGGAGGGAGAGGTTTCTTCCGAAGTCTTTGCCCGTTTGGTTGAGACAATGCCGGTTTCAGAGGGGGTCTCGGTTCTTTATGTAACGGCCTTTTTGTCACATGCCTGTGAGGAACGCTTGATGCTTGCCGCACGGCAGGCGTCCGGTCTTTCCTTTACGATCTGCCTTTGTGACAACAAGGCGTATGCGGCGCCGGAAAGACGTCATACCTATGAAACCGAGCGGGAAGCCATCTGCCGTCGTTTCTCTTCGGTCGGTATTCGCGTGGTTGTTCCGCGGCGAAAGGAGGATGCGTCATGAAAAACAAATCCCTATCCTCCGACAGCCCCGAAATTTCGGTTTCCTTTGAAACCAAGCGCCCGCATCCGCAGTACACAATTCTTTGGGAACGTCTGTGTTTGTATGTGGTCACACTTGTGGCTGCCTGTGGTATGAACTGGCTGATGGAAGATGCGCTTCGCTTGGATGTGAGCTTGGGCGTAAAGCTGGGGCTGCCCTTACTGTTTTTGCTCTTGTTATCCTTACTGATTCCGTCCCGAAAGCCGTTTTGGAAACAGAAATCCTTCTGGCTGGGCGTATCCTTAACCGCGGTGGCGGCATGGTTGCTGTCGTTAGCGGCCGATATGAATCCGATTCGGTATCTTCTGGCGGGAGGAGCCAGGCTGTGGAATCATGCCATGCGCTTGATTGACAGCTTTGGCTTTGTAACATTAGCACCCTTTGCACTCGGAGAAAAAGTGCAGGATAGTGCGATCTTTGTGCTGCTGTCTTGTCTGACCGTGACGGTGTTTTTTGGTTCAACACGTCGCAAAACCCGTCTTCTTCTCCCCTTCTTTTATTGTCTCGGTTTTTGCTCACCGCTGTTTGTCTATAATATGATGAGCCATAGTATCGGGTTTGCGCTGGTGGTGTCCGCACTGTTGGCACTCCTTGTGATGCGCTTGTCCGAAAAACGCGCCGAGGGGGCGGTGCGCGCCGATGTGACCGGCATTACGGCATTGCTCTTGTCCTTACTGCTGTTCATTGGTCCTGTTGCCTCGGTTCGCGAGCCATGGCGGACGATTCCGTATGTAACGGAAACCGTGGAATATTTCCGCCAGATCGTTACGAATCTGGTGGAAGGGAAGCCGCTGTTTCCCACACCGGGAACCGGCAATGTCGCCGACCCCCGCTCGGCGGTTGCCA
>SVSA01000087.1 GCA_015064545.1 Oscillospiraceae bacterium
GGCCTCGGAGCCGCTATCGGCGCGGCAATCGGCACCGGTCGACGTGCGGTGCTGTTTACCGGCGACGGCAGCTTCGGTATGAATCTGAATGAGATGGCGACCGCCGTGTCGCAAGGGGCGCCGGTCGTTGTCATTATCATGAATAACGGCGTCCTCGGTATGGTGCGTCAATGGCAAACGATGTTTTATCAAAAACATTATTCCGAGACAACCCTTAACCGTAAAACCGATTTCGTCAAGCTGGCCGAGGCCTTTGGCGCACGCGGCTTCCGCTGCGACAGTATCGCCTCGCTTACGGCAGCCTTGGATACCGCTTTTGCTACCGACGGCCCGGTTCTGATCGATTGCCTCATCGATTGCGATGAGCGCGTGCTTCCCATGATTCCCCCCGGTGGCACGGTTAACGATCTTGTGATTCAGTAAAGGAGACCAACGTATGAAGAAATATACCATCGGTATGCTGGTGTCCAACCAGTTCGGTGTATTGACCCGTATTTCGGGGATGTTCGGACGGCGCGGTTTTAATATCGACAGTCTGGTGGTCGGTGTTACCGAGGATCCCGCCCGTTCGCGTATGACCATCACGGTAACCGGTGAGGATACCGACCGCGACCAGATTATCAAGCAGCTTGAAAAGCTGCAGGATGTCTTTGTTGTCCGCGAAATGATTCCCGAAAAGATTGTTTCCCGTGAGCTGATTCTCATTAAGGTATCGGCAAACTCGGAAACCCGTCAGGAAATTATTGACGCTGTGAATGTTTTCCGCAATAAGATTATCGACTATACGCCCGATTCGCTTTGCATTGAGGCGACCGGCGAAACCTCCAAGATCGAGGCTTTCCTTGAGCTCATGCGCCGTTACGGTATTATCGAGCTCTGCCGCACCGGTTTGGTGTCGCTTGACCGCGGTACCAAAAGCCTTGGAGCTTCCTGATAACAAAAAATACTATTTTTAAACGCCAAAGGAGATTACGAACATGGCAGATATGTATTATGAAAAAGATTGTGACCTTTCTCTTCTGAAGGGAAAAACCATTGCGGTTATTGGCTATGGCAGCCAGGGACATGCCCATGCGCTGAATGCCAAGGAATCGGGATGCAATGTCATTGTCGGCTTGTATGAGGGCAGTAAGTCCTGGGCTAAGGCCGAAAAGCAGGGCCTGACCGTCTATACCGCCGCCGAGGCTGCGAAGCGTGCCGATATCATCATGATTCTGATCAACGATGAAAAGCAGGCCGCCATGTATAAGAAGGATATCGAGCCGAATCTTGAGCCCGGCAATATGCTGATGTTTGCCCATGGCTTTGCCATTCATTTCGGACAGATCGTGCCTCCTGCTGATGTCGATGTAACGATGGTTGCCCCGAAGGGCCCCGGCCATACGGTTCGCAGTGAATATCAGGAGGGTAAGGGTGTTCCGTGTCTGGTTGCCGTCCATCAGGACGCTACCGGTAATGCCAAGAATCTGGCGCTTGCTTATGCTCTTGCCATCGGCGGTGCTCGCGCCGGCGTTTTGGAAACAACCTTCCGTACCGAAACCGAAACCGACCTGTTCGGTGAGCAGGCCGTTCTCTGCGGCGGTGTTTGTGCGCTGATGCAGGCTGGCTTTGAAACGCTGGTTGAGGCCGGTTACGACCCCAGAAATGCCTATTTTGAATGTGTACACGAGATGAAGCTGATCGTCGATCTGATCTATCAGTCCGGTTTTGCCGGTATGCGCTATTCCATCTCGAATACCGCTGAATACGGTGATTATGTCACCGGCCCCAAGCTGGTGACCGAAGAGACAAAGAAGACCATGAAGAAAATCCTCAGCGATATTCAGGACGGCTCCTTTGCCAAGGAATTCCTCCTCGATATGTCGCCGGCCGGCGGTCAGGCACATTTCCGCGCGATGCGTCGTCTCGCCGCTGAGCATCCTGCCGAGAAGGTCGGCGAGGAGATTCGCAAGCTCTATTCCTGGAATAACGAAGAGGATAAGCTCGTTAACAATTAACATGCCGATTTAAGGTTACTGTTCGGGCACAGAAGCACGCTTCTGTGCCTCATAGAGTAACCTTCACAGGAGGAACCAATGATTAAGGATACTGTTGTCAACGGATGTGCCAATGCACCGCACCGTTCCCTTTACCACGCGCTCGGTATGACCGAGGAGGAGATGCAGCGGCCGCTGATCGGCATTGTCTGCTCCTATAACGAAATTGTTCCGGGACACATGAATCTGGATAAAATCGCGCAAGCCGTCAAGCTTGGCGTGGCTATGGCGGGCGGTACCCCCATTATGTTCCCTGCCATCGCTGTCTGCGACGGCATTGCCATGGGACACGAGGGGATGAAGTATTCTCTCGTCACCCGTGACCTCATCGCCGATTCCACCGAGGCGATGGTGCGTGCTCACGGCTTCGACGGTCTGGTGATGATCCCGAATTGTGACAAAAAC
Source organism: Oscillospiraceae bacterium (assembly GCA_015064545.1). GTDB lineage: Bacteria > Bacillota > Clostridia > Oscillospirales > CAG-272 > Colimorpha_A. The sequence goes on from SVSA01000087.1 coordinate 2,442, forward strand.
GTACCGGGCTTGTTGATGGCAGCGGCAAGAGTCAATATCCCCACCGTCTTTGTCAGCGGCGGTCCTATGATGGCAGGCCGCGTAGGCGGCAAGAAGACCAGCCTGTCCTCGATGTTCGAAGCGGTTGGCGCTTATCATGCCGGTAAAATTGACGATGCCAAGCTGAATGAGTTTGAATGTAAGACCTGTCCGACCTGCGGCTCCTGCTCGGGTATGTACACCGCCAACTCCATGAACTGTCTGACCGAGGTGCTTGGTATGGGGCTCCGAGGAAACGGCACCATCCCGGCGGTCTATTCGGCTCGTATCGAGCTGGCGAAGCACGCCGGTATGCAGGTCATGGATCTGGTTAAACGGAATATCCGTCCTCGCGATATTATGACCGAGACAGCCTTCCGCAATGCCATTACTGCCGATATGGCGCTCGGTTGTTCCACAAACAGTATGCTTCATCTGCCTGCTATTGCCAGAGAATGCGGCGTAGCTTTTGATCTTAATATGGTCAATGAAATCAGCGAGAAAACTCCGAATCTGTGCCATCTCGCACCGGCAGGTCCTACCTATATGGAGGATCTGAACGAGGCAGGCGGTGTCTACGCCGTCCTCCGTCAGCTGGAGGAGGTCGGCCTTATCGATACCTCGGTTATGACCTGCACGGGCAAGACGATGCACGAGAATGTTGCCGATGCCAAGAACCTGGATCCCGCGGTCATTCGTCCTCTTGATAATCCCTACAGTAAAACCGGCGGAATTGCCGTGTTGAAGGGCAACCTTGCCCCCGACGGTTGTGTGGTTAAGCGCTCGGCCGTAGCTCCTGAAATGCTGGTGCATGAAGGCCCGGCGGTCTGCTTTGACAGTGAGGAGGAGGCGATTGCCGCGATTTACGCCGGTAAGATTCAAGCCGGTGATGTTGTGGTGATTCGCTATGAAGGCCCTGCCGGCGGTCCCGGTATGCGCGAGATGCTGAATCCTACCTCGGCCATTCAGGGGATGGGGCTTGGCTCCTCGGTGGCTCTTATCACCGACGGGCGCTTCTCGGGTGCCACGCGCGGTGCCTCCATCGGCCATGTCTCTCCCGAGGCTGTCAGCGGCGGCACGATCGCCTATGTTAAGGATGGAGACAGAATCGCCATTAATATTCCCGCCTATACCATCGAACTGAAGGTATCCGACGAGGAGCTGGCGAAGCGCCGCGCCGAGATGCCGATCAAGCGCAAGGACAATATTACCGGGTATCTCAAGCGTTATGCCGCCACGGTCAGCTCGGCGGATAAAGGCGCGGTTATGGAATAAGAAAGAACGGAGAGCCTTCCATGAAACGCATCAAGATTTTTGACACAACACTGCGAGACGGCGAGCAATCTCCCGGCTGTAGCATGAATCTGAAAGAAAAAATTGAGGTAGCCAAGCAACTGGAGCGCCTGAAGGTGGACGTTATCGAAGCAGGCTTTGCTATCTCCTCCCCCGGCGACTTTGAATCGGTGAAAACCATTGCCGAATCGGTCAGCGACTGTACGGTGGCCTCACTTGCCCGTTGTACCGTCGGTGATATCGATGCCGCTTGGGATGCGGTAAAGGGTGCTGCCGATCCGCGTATTCATGTTTTTCTTGCGACATCTCCCATTCATATGGAATATAAGCTCCGTATGACACCAGAGCAGGTGGTGGCGCGCACCTCGGAGATGGTTGCCTATGCCAAAAAGTATTGCTCCAATATCGAGTTTTCCTGTGAGGATGCTACGCGTTCGGACTGGGCCTTTATGAAAACGGTGGTGGATGCCGCCATTAAAGCCGGTGCAACGGTCATCAACCTGCCCGATACCGTCGGCTATACGACACCGGCCGAAATGCGGGCACTGATCGAATACATGATGGAACATGTTCCCGATTCGGACAAGATCGAATATTCGGTTCACTGTCATAATGACCTCGGCATGGCGGTAGCCAATGCGCTGGCCGGTGTACAGGGCGGTGCCCTTCAGATTGAATGTACCGTGAACGGTATCGGTGAGCGTGCCGGTAATACCTCACTGGAGCAGGCAGTTATGGCGATGCATACACGCCCCGCGCTCTTCGGTGAGCTACCCCGCATCGATACCAAGCAAATCTACCGTACCTCCAAGCTGGTTTACAATGTTATCGGTCAGTCGGCCTATAATACCCAGCCGCTGGTTGGTGCCAATGCCTTTGCTCACGAATCGGGTATCCATCAGCACGGCGTGCTGGCCAATAAGCTGACCTATGAGATTCTGACGCCCGAATCGGTCGGTATTTCGAAGAATCAGCTCGTCCTCGGCAAGCATTCGGGTAAGCATGCGCTGGTGGCACGGATCAAGGAGCTCGGTTATGAGTTGAACGATGAGCAGATCGGGGAGACCTTTATCAAGTTCAAGGAGCTTTGTGATAAGAAGAAGGTTGTGACCGATTCGGACATTGAAGCGTTGATCAGCAACACCAAGACGACAGCCTCGGAAAACGATCGCTATAAGTTCGTTAGTTTTACCGTGGCTACCAAGGGCCGCGAGGGCGTGGAGGGTACGATCTGCTTGCGTCATGAAAATGAATTTTTGGAAACCACGTATTGCGGCGACGGTTCGATCGACTCGCTGTACGCCGCAATCGATAAGCTGGTTTGTCCGCCCGAGCATCGGTTGGATAAGTTCATCATCAACGCCGTTTCGGAGGGCAAGGATACCCTTGGTGAGGTGATTCTGAAGCTGCGCTGCGGCGAAAAGACCTACAACGGCCGCGGTCTGGCTACCGATATTATTGAGGCTTCGATCGTCGCGTACCTCGGCGCGCTCAATCAGTTTATGGACTAAAGGAGATAATAGTATGGGCATGACAATGACGCAAAAGATCCTGGCGGGGCACGCAGGGCTCCCTTCCGTCAAGGCGGGAGATTTGATCTTAGCCGATCTCGATATGGTTCTTGGCAACGACGTAACCACACCGGTTGCTATTCGCGAATTTAACAAGCTCGGTATCGATCAGGTCTTTGACCGCACCAAGGTGGCGATGGTCATGGATCACTTTACGCCGAATAAAGATATCAAGGCGGCCACGCAATGCAAGATGTGCCGCGAATTTGCAGAAGAAAAAGAAGTTTTGCATTATTATGATGTCGGTGCGATGGGCATTGAGCACGCGCTTTTGCCCGAAAAGGGTATGGTGACCGCCGGTGATATCGTCATCGGCGCCGATTCGCATACCTGTACCTACGGCGCGCTTGGCGCCTTCTCTACCGGTGTCGGTTCGACCGATATGGCCTGCGGTATGGCCACCGGTAAGGCGTGGTTCAAGGTGCCATCGGCCATCAAGTTCAATCTCGTCGGCTCCCTTAAGGGTTGGGCGTCGGGTAAGGACGTGATCCTTACCATCATCGGCATGATCGGAGTGGACGGTGCCCTTTACAAATCGATGGAATTTGTGGGTGAGGGCGTACATTCGCTGTCGGTGGAGGATCGTCTCTGCATGGCGAATATGGCGATCGAGGCCGGCGGCAAGAACGGTATCTTTGAGGTGGACGACAAGACTCTTGCGTTCCTGGAAAAGGCCGGAGCGAAGGCTCCTACGGTCTATGCGCCCGACGCCGATGCCGTTTACGATGCAGAGTACACCATTGATCTCTCCCAAATCGTGCCTACCGTGGCATTCCCCCACCTTCCCGAAAATACCCATCCTGTTTCCGAAATCGACGAAATCAAGATTGATCAGGTTGTTATCGGCTCTTGCACCAATGGCCGGCTGGAGGACCTCATCGCCGCCGCTAAGGTGATGGAGGGCAAAAAGGTTGCCAAGGGTGTTCGCTGCATCGTGATTCCGGCTACCCAGAAGATCTGGGAGGAGGCCATGAATCTCGGCCTGTTCACGATCTTTATGCATGCCGGTGCTGTGATTTCCACACCGACCTGCGGCCCCTGTCTCGGCGGCCATATGGGCATCCTTGCCGAGGGAGAGCGGGCTGTGGCGACTACCAACCGTAATTTTGTCGGCCGTATGGGACATCCCAAATCCGAAGTCTATCTCGCCTCTCCTGCCGTGGCCGCTGCCTCGGCCATCGCCGGTAAAATTGTAGAGCCTTAAGGGGCGCGAGGGGCTCGCCCCTCGCAAGGGAACTTTTTGAAAAAAGTTCCCTTGACCCTCAAAAACTTTTGTCGGGCAAAAGCTCCGCTTTTGCCAAGAAGTGGTCAATGCCCATCTGCGGGAAAAACGAAGTTTTTCCCTATTCAAAGTTTTTGAGATTCCAAAGAACTTTTTTCAAAAAGTTCTTTGGTGGGGTTTGGGGCAACGCCCCATAAAGAA
>SVSA01000088.1 GCA_015064545.1 Oscillospiraceae bacterium
ACCGCAGATTTTGTGTTATGCTTTGCCGCAAGATTCACACCGATTGCTTGCCGTGTGCGGGCGTCGTTTTGGTGTGACGCTTCGCACCGTCCTCCCTGCCTTCTATCAACTGCCGATTGCGGCCGTGGCCGGGGGCTTACTACCGTCGAAGGCGGCAGAAGAAACGCCGCTTCCCGAGCCGATGCTGGTGTTTGTCAATATGCCGGAGGTCAGACTCAAGCAATTTTTGACGGCGATGCGCGAGGAGGGCTTGCGCATTTCCTTGAAAGCGGTGCTGACACCATATAATGCCGTTTGGAACGCCGAGGAGCTCTATCGGGAGCTTTGCCGTGAACGGAATGCACTCCATTAATACATTTTGCTTGATCGAAAGGTGCCTCTCATGAACGAAATGCCAAACGAAACCCAAAAAACAAACGACAAGAAGAAAAAAGCCGCCCCGTTTCTGGTGCGGCTGCTACAGGGCTCGCTGGTCGGTGTCGGCGGGGTATTGCCGGGCATCAGCGGCGGTGTCTTGTGCGCGATTTTCGGGCTGTATGAACCGCTGATGGAGCTGTTGGCGCATCCCATTAAGAATTTCAAAAAGCATTGGAAGCTGTTATTGCCGGTGGTAATTGGTATTGCGCTCGGCTTTCTCGGCTTGGCGAAGCTTGTGGTTTTGCTGTTTCAGAGTAACGAGGACGTGGCCGCCTGCCTGTTTGTCGGACTGATCCTCGGTATGCTGCCCTCGCTGTGGAAGGAGGCGGGCGGTTACGGGCGAAAAAAAGCGTCGTTTGTGACGATGGGAATCGCTTTTGCCTTGATTTTCGGCATTTTGATGACCTTAACCTTTGCGACCGAGGTGAAGGTTACCCCCAATCTGTTCTGGTATTTTCTGAGTGGTGTTTTCTGGGGCCTCGGTGTCATTGTGCCGGGCATGAGCGCCTCCTCACCGCTGTTGTTCCTCGGATTATATGAGCCGTTGATGAGCGTTGTTACCGGTGCGGTTGAGGCGGCCTTGGCGTTCGTGAGCGGAAAAATGCCCTTTACCGAGGCACTGGCCGCGATGCAGTTCGGCGTGATTTTGCCGTTTGCCTTCGGACTGCTTGCCACGGTGCTCGGTCTGGCTCGCCCGGTCAATTATTTCTTGAAAAAGTATCCTTCTCAGATGTATCATGCCATTTTCGGCATTGTGGCTGCCATGACACTACCGATTATTCCGTATCGCTTTACCTCCGCGCCCGACCTGCTCATTAAGCTGGCATGTCTTGTCGGCGGCTTTGCGGCCGCCTGGGGGCTGGATAAAATCAGCCGCAAGTATGCGTAACACCATGGATAGAAAAGAGAAAAACAAAAATGAAAATACTGCTTCTCATCGATGGTAATTCCATCCTGAACCGCGCGTATTACGGGATTCGTCCCCTGACCAATGCGGCGGGCTTGTATACTCATGCCGTTTACGGCATGATGAATATCATTCTGCACCATCTGGAGGAAAGAAAACCCGATTACGCTGCCGTTGCCTTTGATCGCAAGGCACCGACCTTTCGCCATCAGCGTTATGACGGCTATAAAGCGAACCGAAAGGGAATGCCTGAGGAGCTGGCGGTACAGCTTCCCTACGCCAAGGAGGTGATGGCAGGACTCGGTTTGCATGTGCTTGAAACGGATGGCTTCGAGGCCGACGATATTCTCGGTACCTGTGCCTTTCTTGGCGATGAGGATACTGAGGTATACGTTCTGACCGGTGACCGTGATGCACTCCAACTGATCCGGGATCATGTGACGGTGTTGCTGGCTTCGACAGGCGAAACCCATGTGTTTGACCGTGCCGCCTTTGGTGCCAAATATGGGATAAAGCCGGAGCAGTTTGTCGATGTCAAGGCCTTGATGGGCGATTCCTCCGATAACATTCCCGGAGTTCCCGGGATCGGCGAAAAAACGGCACTCAAGCTGATTGCCGAATATGGCTCGCTTGACGGTTTGTACGCGCATTTAAACGATGGCGGTATCAAAGGCGCCGCGTTAACTAAACTGAACGACGGCAAGGACAGTGCCTATCTGTCGCAGTATTTGGCCGCCATTGATACCGAAGTACCGCTGGGCTTGTCCTTGAAGGATCTTTGTTATGAAGGGGTTTGTGCCCGTCAGCTGAAGCCGCTTCTGACCGAGCTGGAGCTGACAACCATGATCAAGCGCCTCGGCCTTGACCGTGAGGAAGCGGCAGAAACCATGGCGGAGGACGAGCCCTCCTCCTATCGAAAGGGAAGCAGAACCGAGCTTTCTCCGGCAACGCTGTGTCGGAAAGAAATCCCCTATGCGTCGGTTGTGCTCGGAGAAGGAGAGCTGTTGCTCTTTGACGGTACGGCCGGTTATCGGATTCCATTTGCCGATCCCGATGAGATCGTGCCGTTCCTTGCCGACGCTTCGCGGACGCTGGTGGTGGAGGACTTAAAAAAGCTATGTTTGCTTTTCGGACGTCCCGCTTGCAAGATTTTTGATGTTTCATTGGCCGCTTACGTTAACGATCCCTCCGAGGGCGGTTATACGCTGGATCGTTTAGCCGTGCGGTATCTCGGTCAGGTATTGCCCGATGACGCCGATGTGCCGCGGGTGCTGTATGATTTGGCTTATGCGCTGAATGAGAAGCTGAAGGAAAGCGAGCAAAGTACGCTCTATTATCATATTGAAGAGCCGCTGTCGGCCGTGCTGGCCGATATGGAGCGCGAGGGCTTCCAAATCGACCGTGAAGGACTGACTGCGTTTAACGATGAGCTATCGCAAATGTGTCGCGAATATGCCGAGGCAATTTATTTTGAGGCGGGACATGCGTTTAATCTCAATTCGCCCAAGCAGCTCGGTGAGGTGTTGTTCGATGAGCTGAAGCTACCAGCCGCCAAGAAAAAGACAAAGACCGGCCACTATGTCACCGACGCCGAGACGCTCGAAAAGCTTCGCCCGTATTATCCCATTGTCGACCGTATTCTGGAATATCGCCAGGTTGCCAAGCTGAAGTCCACCTACGGTGACGGTCTTCTCAAGGTGGCCGATGAAAACGGACGGATTCATTCCAGCTTTAATCAGACCGTGACAGCAACCGGACGCCTTTCCTCCTCCGAGCCGAATCTGCAGAATATTCCGATTCGCACCGAGCTCGGACGGACCATGCGCCGCTTCTTTGTTCCGAAAAATGAGGAGTATCTTCTGGTCGATGCCGATTATTCACAGATTGAGCTACGGCTTTTGGCGGCCATTGCCGGCGACCAGCGCATGATCCGAGCCTTTGCTGAGGGGGAGGATATTCATGCTGTGACGGCTTCGCAGGTCTTTGGCGTACCGCTCGCAGGTGTTACCCCCGAGCTCCGCAAGCGTGCTAAAGCTGTAAATTTTGGTATTGTATATGGCATCAGCGGCTTTTCACTCGGCGAGGATCTCGGTGTTCCGAAATACGAGGCCGAGCAATATATCAAGAACTATTTGGCGAAATATCCGCAGGTCAGCGCGTATTTGAACGAGGTTGTGGAGGTGGCCAAGCGCGATGGCTTTGTTACCACCATCTTTGGCCGCCGCCGTTATATTCCCGAGCTGTCTTCTCCGAAAAAGATGGTGCAGGCCTTCGGAAAGCGCGTGGCCATGAACAGCCCGATTCAGGGTGCTGCCGCCGATATTATCAAGATTGCCATGATACGTGTCGACGAAGCTCTCCGGAAGAGCGGGATGGATGCCAAGCTGATTCTGCAGGTGCACGACGAGCTGATTTTGGAGGCGCATCGTTCTTGTGCGGAAGAAGCCGCCGTGCTTTTGAAGCGCGAGATGGAGAACGCCGTTTCCTTGGCGGTGCCGCTTTCGGTTGAGGTGGGCATCGGCAAGAATTGGTACGAATGTAAGTAAGCATGGTGCAAGGGCAAGCAGTACCGTATACCTGTACTGTGGAGAGGATCAGGACGGCGCCCAAGCTTTTGCCCATAGGCTACCAAGCAATGCACCGTATGCGGTTGACAAGGTGCCGGCCGAAGGCCATCGTGATTCTTTTTGATGCTTTACTGTGATAATAAAAAAGAGCAGAGCGAGGAAGCGCTTGTCTTCCTGCTCTTGCTCTTTTTTTGATTATGAAAAGTTAGCGGTCAAGTTGTGCTTAAATGCCGCTTGATGGCTTCCAGCGAAACATCGCTGATGGCATGCTCCAATTTGCAGGCATCTTCCGATGCGGTTTGGGCATCGACACCGAGACCGATTAAAAACCGGGTGAGAATGGTGTGGCGTTCGTAGATTTTTGAGGCAACCTCAAGACCGCTTTCGGTCAGCGAAAGAAAGCCGCTTTCGTCGGTGATGACATAGCCGCCCTCACGTAAAAGGCCGACAGCACGGCTGACACTCGGCTTAGAAAAGCCCATATACTCTCCCACGTCAATCGAGCGGACCGGTTTTCCGCTCCGCGACAGAATATAAATGGTTTCGAGATACATTTCTCCCGATTCGGCTAAATGCAAGAGAACCCCTCCCTTTGATTGGTACAAGAATAGGATACCATATTTTTTTCTGTTTTTCAAGAGGAAACTTTCATTGTTTTGGTGAAAAATGCAACCAAATGGTTAGCTCAGGCTAACCCTTTTGATTTTTTTGCCAAAAGTTAAGATTTTCGAAAAAAATACTTGACAAATCGACACTTTCGTAGTATTCTATTCAAGGGTTAGCAAACGCTAACCTCAGTACCGCAACGAAAGAAGGATGACCGTATGATGCCGCTCAGTCTTGCCAATGTCGGCGAGGAATATCTGGTCAAAAAGATCGGTGGAAAGCCCGAGGTTAAGAAGCACTTGGAAAACCTCGGTTTTGTCGTCGGTTCCGGTATCACGGTTGTCAATACGCTCGGCGGTAATTTAATCGTTCGTGTGAAAGAAGCACGTGTGGCGGTCAGTCGCGAAATGGCTGCCAAAATCATGGTCTGACTTTAAGGCGATCGAAGAGAAAGGAGAAACGAAAACCATGCAAACACTTCGCAATGTCGCTGTTGGTGATACGGTCAAGGTCGTTAAGCTCCATGGAGAGGGCGCAATCAAGCGCAGAATCATGGATATGGGCATTACCAAGGGAGTCACCATTTATGTGCGTAAGGTTGCTCCTTTGGGCGATCCCATTGAGATCACGGTGCGAGGCTATGAGCTTTCGCTTCGCAAGGCGGATGCCGATATGATTGAGGTTGAGTAACCCCTTGTCAAGTTATTTTATTTTTTGTTATGCGGTTAGCATATGCTAATTGAAAAAGAAAGGAAAAAACGATGAATCTTCGTATTGCCCTTGCCGGTAACCCCAACTGTGGCAAGACAACGCTGTTCAACGCCTTGACCGGTGCCAATCAGTATGTGGGAAACTGGCCCGGTGTCACGGTAGAAAAGAAGGAAGGTAAGCTGAAGAAGCGCGATGGCGTGACGGTTACTGACCTGCCGGGTATCTATTCGCTCTCTCCCTATACGTTGGAGGAAGTGGTCGCGCGAAACTATTTGATCGGTGAGCGCCCCGACGCCATTCTGAATATTGTCGATGGCACGAATCTGGAGCGTAATCTCTATTTGACAACACAGCTGACGGAGCTTGGTATTCCGGTTGTCATCGCCATCAACATGATGGATGTGGTGAGACGGAACGGAGACAAGATCAACACGGAAGAGCTCAGCCGCGAGCTCGGTTGTCCGATTTTTGAAATTTCGGCCCTGAAGGGCGATGGTATTCAGACAGCCGCCGAGGCTGCCATTGAAGCCGCTAAGGGCGGCAAGCCGGTGCCGATGCATACCTTCTCAGGTACCGTCGAGCATGCGATTGCCCATATTGAGGAGGCCGCCGTCCATAATCTGCCGGAGGAACAGCAGCGATGGTACGCGGTTAAGATTTTCGAACGCGATGAGAAGGTTCTCGAAACCCTGAAGCTCGATCCGTCGGTTCTGGATCATATCGAAAAGGATATTGCCAAGGTGGAGGAGGAGCTCGACGACGATGCCGAGTCGATCATTACCAACGAACGCTATGTCTATATCGGTCATCTGATGAAGGGCTGTTATAAGAAAAAGAATGTCGGAGCGCTGACGATTTCGGATAAGATTGACCGTATTGTCACCAATCGTATTCTTGCCCTTCCGATCTTTGTCTTTGTGATGTGGCTGGTATATTACCTTTCGATTGGCTCCATCGGCGATTGGACGGTTGTTTTTATGAACGACGGTCTGTTCGGCTCGTTTGCTGCCTGTGCCGAGGCCGGAGATTTGCCTGCCTTCATGAGCAACTGGGTCAGCGTGCCTGAGCTTCTTGATACCGTGCTGCTGACCGAAGCCGGCGATACTGCCGTGGCCGGTTGGCTGTACACGCTGATTCAGGACGGTATTGTCGGCGGTGTGGGTGCTGTTCTCGGATTTGTTCCGCAGATGTTGATTCTCTTCCTGCTCCTGTCGCTGTTGGAGGATTGCGGCTATATGGCCCGTGTTGCCTTTATTATGGACCGCATTTTCCGCCGCTTCGGTCTGTCCGGTAAATCGTTTATCCCGATGCTGGTGGCTACCGGTTGCGGTGTCCCCGGTATCATGGCCTCGCGCACCATCGAGCAGGATCGTGACCGCAAAATGACAATTATGACGACCGGCTTTATGCCCTGCGGTGCCAAGATGCCGATTGTCGGTCTGATTGCCGGCGCGCTCTTTGCCGATAGCTTTATGGGTGGCGCCTGGGTAGCAACCTCGGCTTAT
>SVSA01000004.1 GCA_015064545.1 Oscillospiraceae bacterium
CGCGGCGGACGGCTTTTCCGCTGATGCTGGTTCCGGTTGCGCGGGAGGCATTTCTTCCGTTGGTTTTGGTTTCGTTTCTTGCGGGAATTGTCTTTGGTATCGTATACGATGTGCTTCGGATTCGCCGTGCCGCGTTTCGCTTACCGCATACACCGCCGACTCATAAGATTGCGCGGTTTTGCTATCGGCACGGTGCGCTTATCGATACCGTTTGGATTGCCTGTGAGGATGTGCTGTTCTCGGTTTTTGTGGCAATAGCCATGATTCTGATAACCTTTAAGCTTTACTTCGGCGTTCCTCGTTGGTTTGCGTTTGCCGCGGCGGCCGGAGGCTTTGCCCTCTATCACGTGACGGTCGGACGGCTTGTTATGCGTTCGGTTTCACTGCTGTTTTCGGTGTTTCGCGCGATTGGAAAACGGATGGCACGCTATTTGCTTGCTCCTGTTGTCCGCTTGGGCAAACGAGGGGTGACTGCGTTGTATCAAGCCTGGCGGCGCCGCTACCGTCGGTTACAAACCGGACGTCACGAAGCAAAATTATTGGCGGCCGTTTGTCGGATTGCCGAAAAGAACCGGTCCTGACACGGTGTTGGACAGAAAGGATGTTGAATATGCAGAAAAGTACGCGATTGAATTTTTTCATAAAGCTTACTATTTTGGTGGTTATTTGCTTTTGTGTTGTCAATATCATCCGTCTGCGCACCGAGTACCATACCCTAAAGGACCGCGAGGCGACGCTCTTGCTGGAAAAAGAAAAATTTGAGGAAGAAATCGAACGGTTGCGTCAGGACTTGGCACATGATATGGATGAGGAATATATCATGCGGATTGCCAGAGAAAAGCTGAATTACTATCTTCCCGACGAAATCGTATTTTATAATGATCGCTGAGCCCCTTTTTTGCGCTTCCCCTTGATTTTACCGCACAAATCGTTTATAATGATACTGTATCGTTTTCGATGCAGTATTTTTCTTTTACCGTAGGTACTGCGGTAGGTTTGAGGAGCAGGATGAGAAAGTTTTCGGGAAGCGAAAAAATGGCGTTTGCCGTTTCTTCGGTGATGTTTGTTTTGTTTCTTTGTGCGACTGTTTTGGCGGCGACCTTGTTTGGTCTTTTGGATGAGACCGAAACGGATTTTTCTTCCTATCGTGCCGAAGCGGAGATTAAGCTCTCGGAGCTGGAGAAGGAGAAAAATCGTGTACAGGCTCGCCTTACTTCGCTGAACAATGCGCTGGAGCTGGCCGAAAAAACACGAAGCGAGCTGGAAAGCCGTATTGCGCAAACCGAGGCCGAAATTGCCAAATTACAGCATTCTTTTGAAAATAAGGATGAGCTGTATTCCGAATTGAATGCCAAGCTTTCATCGCTTCGCACCCAGTTGACAGAAAAGGAACTGGAGATCGTCTCGCTGAAGGAGACGATCAGCGAGCTGGAAAAGGGCTACGGTCTGGATATCAATCGTCAGTATGAGCTCCTGAAGACGCTTGAAACCTGGCTGCGCGAAAGCGCACCGATGAATCGCGTCGAAACCCCTGCTATTTCGGCCGATGGTTCTCCTGTCCTGGATGAAAACGGTGCGCCGGTTATCGAGGTCAGCTATGTATATCCCAAGGTTTCGGTGTATTATGAGGATGTCGGGCGCGGATACCGCTATGCGTGGCAGGCCGAGGAGGTCTATGCGCTGGCCGGCTGTGCACAGGCTCCGTTTGCCCTTTCGGTTTTGAAGGCGGCCTCGGAGGAGCAGGCGGCATACGACCAAAAGCTGGCAGAATATATTTCTCAAAACGGCGTGGTCGATGCGTTGCCCGGCTATACCTGGCAATATGATTTTTCGAAGATTTTCACGTATACTGAGGAAAAATACCGTCCGGGCGCAGGCACGATTAAGGACCAGGAGTTTGGTGTACAGTATACGCATCGCGAGCTGTTTGGCTTACTGCTTTCCTATTGCGATACGGTGGCGTTTGCCGAGCTGAAGACCGAATACGGTACGGCGCTTACGCAACAGCTGGCCAAGGATCTTGGCCTTTCGGTGATGCGCAATAACGCCGAGCGCAGCACAGCCGCCGAGCTGGGAACCGTTATGAAAGAAATCAGTCGCTTTACCGAAAGCAGCGCAACCTATGCCAGCTTTATGAAGCAGTGTATGTCCGAATCGGTGCATACCGTGATGATCGGTTACGGTGTTGCCCCCAAAAAGGTTGCTCAAATGTATGGCTGGGATACCGATGCTTATCACGATATGGCGATTGTTTACGATGAGCATCCGTATGTTCTTGTGATTATGACCGATATGGATCAGGGCGGCGAGGCGGTCAATACCTTTGTGCAGAAGCTTGCCGCTATGATTGACGATTTGCACGAGACCTTCTATGCCCATTAACCACCCGGATGAGACCATTGATGGGTACGGTCAGCGTATGATCGGATGCGGCACGCTTCTTGTACGAAGCGATGCCTCCTGCCTTTTGCTTGTCGGTACTTACAGCGAGCCGCTTTTTGAGGCCGATTGCGGTGAGGAGGGCTCCTATCGGACGTATGCTATGGTCGGAGCGGCGCTGACGCTCTGCCTATATGGTGCACCGCCGCCCCAAGAGCCCGGATGGTTGCGCTCTTTCGTCAAGCTGAGCCTCTATCCCGATACGCTGTCCTCCACGGTGATCATGACTGTCGCGGCCATGCATGATTTGTATCTTACGCTTCGCTTTGCACCGGGGATACGAAAGGAAGTATTTTCCCGTTATGCACGGGAAATTGAGGATTTGCCCTGCTTAAAGCTGATAACACCCGCCGGCCGATCGGTATATTTGATAGCCGAAGGTGCCTGGGATTATGAAGAAGAGACTTCGCTCTTACATCTGCATAGCGGTTATACCCGTATCATGATGGCGCTTTCGGATGAGCGAACCGATTTTACCGTGTTTCGCCGCATATTCCGTACCGTCCATGCCACCAATCCCGATTACCACGCTCCCGGTAATTCGCTATATAAACGCGCCTGCCGCAAGCGGAAGCAAGATAAGACGCGATACTCGTATGCTCCGCTGTATCCGCTTTCCATTCGACGTTTAGTGGATCGGCTGCGGGATGCTCTGTTTGCATCACAGGCGGCAGAAGGTGGCTTTGCCGTAGGAGAGGGGAAACCGACGCTGGCGGATATGTGTCGGGTGGCGATGTTTTTGCTGACCGATCTGAACCGTCGGGCGGCGGATGACTTTTGCGGTTTTCTTCTTTCGCTGTTTCTTGTGCACGGACGTGTGCCGCACCGCTGTTATGCGGACGGACAGGGCACCGAATATCAGGAAAATGTGCCGGATCGCGATGGTGAGGCGGCGGTTTTCTTTTTGGCCGCATATTGCGAGGCCTTCGGTATCGCGCCGACCGAATCGATGATAGCGTTGGCCAAGCAGGTCTTATCTCATCAGTCCCGCTTGATTAAGCAGGGGATGATGCCGCCGTATGCTGAGGCAGCCGAGGTTTTGGAGGGATCCGTTTCGCGTTTTGACGGTTCGGCCGAGGAAACGCTGCGGTTTCTTCGCTTTGTTCCGATCGCCCTGTCGTTGTGTGGGTCCCGCCTGTCTCCTCAAGAACGGATGAAGCAGGCCGTACTGCTTGATTTTGTAGTCAAGCGCTTTGGCGATCATTTTCTCGGCGGGCGTGTTCTCTATGCGAACCAACCGAGCCGTTCCTTGTCGATTCGATATCCGCACCGTATCAGCGGATATTGCGATGCTTGCCGTCAGGCAGACACTCTGACATTGCTGGCGCGAGGAAGCTATTGGTGTCCGAGGTGTCTTGAGAAGCGAGAAGCACCGAAACCGATACCGGGGCAGAGGTGTGAGCCGTATAAGGCTGCGCCGCCGCTTACCGTTTTGGCATCAGCACTTGGTTTTGCGGTGGATCCGCTTCCGCTTGATAAAAGTAAGCCGGAGGACTTGTCCCTTTGGCTTTCGATGGCAGCATATGACAGTAAGGAAGCCTCTCGCTTGGCAAGACGTCTGACGATGCTTCTGACGCAACACTTTGCCGCCTATTCTTTGCCGTCCTTATGCGCCATGACGCAAACCCTGTTTGACTATGCAACCGTGAAACGGTTGCGCCGCTCTGCGAAAGGAGAATAAACCGACTCATGCTTGGCGTTATTGTCAATACCGCAGCCGTTCTGCTTGGTGGAATGATCGGCTTTTTGATGAAAAAAGGCTTTCCGAAGAAAGTAGCCGATGCGATTCTGTTTGGTATCGGAATGTGCACGGTATATATCGGTCTTTGTGGTATGTTTGACGGGGAAAATCCGTTGGTTTTGATTCTGTCTGTAGCGGGCGGTGCCGCGATCGGAACCGCACTCGATCTGGACGGAAGGATTCATCGCTTGGCTACCTCCCTGGAGAAACGGTTTCGCCGCTCGGAGGAGGGGGGATCGCTTTCGGAAGGCTTTGTCAGCGGCTCTCTTTTGTTTTGTGTCGGAGCGATGACGATTGTCGGTTCACTGAACGCCGGCTTTGGCGATCACACGATGCTATTTACCAAATCCATGCTCGACTTTGTTTCAGCCATGATGCTGGCGGCAACGCTGGGGATCGGTGTGATGCTGTCCTCGGTGACGGTGCTTGTCATACAGGGAACCATCGCATTGTGTGCGGTCTTTTTGAAGCCGTATATGACAGCCGGGCTGATTGGAGAGCTGGCCTGTGTCGGCTCGCTGATGGTTATGGTGATTGGACTTAATATGGCCGGTGTGACCAAGGTAAAGGTTGCAGATTTTCTGCCGTCTCTGCTGTTGGCGCCGCTGTTTTACTATGTATTCGGGGTATTCGGGCTGATTCCCGCGTTGTCCTGAGGAGGTGCTTTATGAATCGAAACGATACGGTTGCTGTTGCCTTGTGTGCGACATACGATGTGGCAAGAATCTTGAACGAGCTGCGAGCCTATGCCCCCACGATCGGTTTGCAACGTGAAGCGATTGCGGGGAAGCGTGTAACGATCAAGCCCAATTTGCTTTTGGCGTATGCGCCCGAAAAGGCAGCCACCACACATCCTGCCGTAATGGAGGCGGTGATTTTGCTGCTTCGCGAGCTGGGGGCCGCATCCTTACAGATTGCCGAAAGCCCCGGTGGGATTTACAGTGAAAAAACATTGTCGCATATCTATGGGGTAACTGGGATGAAGGGCGTATCCGAGCGAACCGGTGTGCCCTTGAATTACGATATTTCTTACCGCTCGTTTTCTCTGCCGAACGGCCAAATTGCCAAAACGGTGGATATGATTGCCCCGATACACGAAACCGAGGTGCTGATCAATGTCTGTAAGCTGAAGACACATTCGTTGGCGGTGATGACCGGTGCCTCCAAAAATCTGTTTGGTGTTATTCCCGGGATCCATAAATTCGAAATGCATGCCCGGTTTAAGAAGCCGGAGGATTTTTTCTCCATGGTGCTGGATTTGGACACCGCTCTCGATAGTCGCTTGACGATGTTCCATATTTGCGATGGCATTGTCGGCATGGAGGGTGACGGCCCGTCGGGCGGAACGCCCAAACAAGCCGGAGTCGTATTGATGAGCCGCAATCCCTGCCAGCTGGATGTAGTGGCTTCGGCTGTTATGGGATTGGAGGGACGGGTGCCGCTTTTGAAACAGGCGGCGACACGCGGGCTGTGTGCGTCCCGTTATGAGGACGTTACGGTGGTCGGTATTCCGCCCAAGGAAGTTGGATGCACCGATTTTGTGCGGCCTAACACGGCCAAAGGACGGCGCTTTGAAAAGATTCCTCCCTTTCTTCAGCCCCGACCGATCATCGATCGCAGGATTTGCCGCGGTTGTCGGCTTTGTATCGAAAGCTGCCCGCAAAAAACGATTGTCATGCATCGCGGTAAGGCCAAAATTGTGGATGCGAATTGTATCAAATGCTACTGCTGTCAGGAGCTTTGTACCTTTAAGGCGGTCAAAATCAAAAAGAATCTGATTTACAGGATAATCGAATGAAGCAAACAATCCATACCATAACCGAGCTTGCCTACGGCAAAATCAATTTATATCTTGATGTGTTTGGCAAGCGTCCCGACGGTTATCATGAGATACAAAGTATCATGCATACCGTTTCGCTGTGCGATACCGTAACGGTAACCAAAACAGAAACAGAATGTCGTATGACCTGCACCGATCCGACGCTGACTTGCGGTGAGGATAACCTTTGTCTTAGAGCGGCGCACACGTTTTTTGCCGCCTTGGCGACAACAGGCGGCTGTGACATTCATCTGGAAAAAACACTGCCCCGTGAGGCAGGGCTTGGGGGCGGCAGCGCCGATGCGGCCGCGGTGCTCCGTGCACTGAACCGCCTGTATGACCGTCCTTTTTCGGTGGAGGATTTGCGGCAGATGGCGGCAAGAATCGGTGCCGATGTGCCGTTTTGTGTGACCGGTGGCGCCGCCTATGCCGAAGGTATTGGCGAGCGGCTGCGTCCCTGTCACGTGTTACCGGACGGGTATTTGGTTATCAGCGGCGGCATCGGAAGGATGTCCACGCCCGAGGCTTACCGTCGGATTGACGAAATTGTGCCGACACGGCATGGCGATTTAATCAAGCTTTCGACGGCGCTGGCTGAGGGAAACTGGCGTGCGATCGGGCAGGCGTTGTATAATCGTTTTGAGGATGCGGTTCCATCCTCGCAAGCCGTCAAGGAGCTTCTTTTGTCTTGTGATGCGGTGGGTGCCTTAATGACCGGCTCGGGAACGGCGGTATTCGGCCTTTTTGAAAAGAAGGAAACGGCCGAGAGGGCCTGTCAGATTTTGCGCGAGAAGACGCTGACCGCTTTTCTTGCCACTCCGATCGGAAGAATCTCATAAGAAAAAACAGGCACAGGTTGAAGCCGTGCCTGTTTTGCGGTTATCCCATTTTTTCAATAATTTTTGTATTGGCCGGCAGAATGCCCGACTGCTCGTAAACAATTTCCTGAATTTGCGCGATCTGATTGGGGAGCAGTGCCGTTTCGACCTTGACAATGACGTTACACTTGGCGTTGCTGATGACGGCAATGCATTTGTCAAAGCCCTTGGCGGTGACGAGGCTTTCAATCTTGCCCTCGTTGTCGATATCGGCGGCGATGCGCGAGATTTCAGCCATGGCAATCGATTTCGATTCGTCTAAGGCTTCCGGATTTTCGACCACCAGCTGCAGAACCTCGATCGCTTCATCACGCGAGCGCTTGCGCTCTACCTGTGCTGAGGCGAAGTAGCTGTCAACCTCGTCGACCGGGAGCTCGGAGGCGTCGGTGTCCTCTCCCTCCACAAAGGAGGCCCCGCCTTGGATGGCATCGCTGTCATCCGAGGAACCGCCGCTTGCTCCCTGCGAGAAGAGCGCAATATTAAGCCAGACGGCACCGCCGAGGACAAGAATAGAAAGCAGGATGACCAGATTGCGTTTTCCGAGCTTTTGAACGATGGCTTTGACCTTGGTTTTCAGTTCTGCTGTGTCAGGTTTTTTCAGTTTCAGCATAGAAGATTCCTCCCGTATGTTTGGCTTTATGTTTTATATATATGAGTAAAGCGTGCAGTTTATGCCGATCTCATCCGGTGACATAAACTTTTGTTGACGGAAGATCGAACAGCGAGCAGAGCATGGTTACGATCTTTTCTTGCAGAATGGGATTACTGCCGCCACGGCAAACAACGGCAATGCCGCGCAGCTTGGGATAGCGGAATGTGATGGGGAACGGTTCGCCGTCTGCCTCGGAAAACAGGATTTCCTCGCGAATAACGGTATCGTGATCAAAGGTTTCGTTTTTGCCGTATACCGTTTCGGTGGTGGTATCGGGAATCAGAAGAACCGAAGCCTCAGAAACGCCATCCATACCGTTAAGCAGCTGGGTAACGCGCCGTTCCAGTAACGACAGATAGGCATCGGTTTCGTCGAAGACAGCTTCTTGGGAGGGTGTCGGGGATTCTTCAACTTTGGCGGTATCCTCGGTGCCGATCAACAGAAGTAACAAGCCGGATAACAGTCCAATTAACAGAAACCATAGGCCTTTCGTATGTTTAAGCTTATCAAGAATGGCTGTCATGAGAAACCTCCGGGCTTTCCTCAGCGTGGGGTGTAATGGGACATTGAAGCATCAAGGCGAGATACTGTGCCGCCTCTCGCACACGCCCGCTTCCATACAGCTCTCCCGACAGAATCACGACATGAGAGGGATCATCCTCGTTCACCGTTAGTTTCAGGCTTGGATGAACGATGTCGTATCGTGAGGCGATGTCGCGCTCCAACTCGCGGCAGAGTGTTTCAATGGCACGGGTGATGATCGCGTGTTCGGCTTCTCCGCGTTCACTTTGCGTAACCTCGGGAAATGTCAGCGAAAAGGAGGGAGGCTCTTGCCCGATCAGTTGATATAGCGGTGCCGCAAGTGCGGCGCATACGGCCAAGGCGGCGGCAAAGCGCACCTGCTTTTGGAGCCCCTCATGCTTGCCGCTCGGATTTAAGAAGGAAACCATGCCGCAAATGAGCGAAACGACAGTAACAGCATAAAGCAAATCTTTCATACAGTTTTCCTATCCGGTGCTTGCCATAAAGCTGAACAGACCGATCACGATGAAAAAGATGGCCGAAGCCATAGCCAAAAGAGCCAAGGCAGGGTCCAGCAGCTCCGAGGCTTCCCGTAAGCAGTCCCCCTCGGCTTGACAACCAAGCAGGCCGGCGAGACCCGAGGCAATGCCGAGGGCGGCGCGCAGGAGAAGCAGATGGCAGATCGCTGGCAGCACCAGCAGCACTACCGAAACCGCCGTCAGCATCCCTGCCGTACTGCGAATCAGAGAGAGCGAGGCAAGATAGCTGTCGGCGGTTTCGCTCAAAGCACCGCCGATCACGGGAATCAGATGCCCCGAGGCAAATTTGACTGAGCGCAGCAGGACCGAATCCGCGCGCTGTGCCAGACTGTGTTGAAAGGTCATCACGGTCGTGAAAACGGTGGCGGCAAGGGCAAGCAGGGTATTGAATAGCTTTTTGACGGCGGAAACCGTACCGCCGAGATCAGGCACGCCGGTGTAGCGCGACAGCGCCGAAACCAGCAAAAAACCGAAGCAGATGGCGAACAATGGCGAAAGAACTGCGTCGCAAAGGGCTTCGATCAGCGTTAAGAGCGCCGAAAGCCAGGAGGCATGGGTTGCGGAGAGTGAGGTGTGTCCCGAAGCAACCAAAAGGCCGGTCATAACCGGGAGCGATCCGCTGAGAAGCGTCGAAATACTGCGCAGTGTTGCCGTTGCCGTATCCCAAGCGGGCTTGACCGCCCGTAGCAGGATGGTAACCGTGACAAGAAGTGATACCAAGCCCACGGTTTGCTCGGCCGTGTTTCCCACCGCACCCGAAGCGGCGCGCATGAGAGAGGCAAGAAACAGGGTGCCGAGAAGCAGAGAAAACAAGCCAACCGTATCAACCAGTGCCCCCAAGAGGGTCTGTCCGATTCGATCCCATAAAAAAGAAAGGTCAAGACATTGTGTCAGGCTTGCGGTGTCGCCGTTTTGAATATCCTTGCCAATCTCGTCGGGCAAGGCCTCGACAATCTCCTCGGGAAGACGGTCGTACAACTCCTTTAAGGCTGATTCGGCCTCGTAGGCGCGGCAGGAGAGCGGAAGGAGAAAAAAGAGAAGCAGAATCGGAATCAGACGCTTCATCCGAATACCTCCTCAAGCAGTGTTATCAGCTCGCGGAACAGCGGCAGACATAAGAAGAGGATCTCCGCTTTTCCGGCCAGCTCCAGCGCGCCGGCCAGACTTTCCGCACCGCTGTCACGGCAGAAATCCGAAGCGAAACGAACAATCAGGGCAATGCCGAGCGATTTGAGCATCAGTTCACCGTAAACACCGAGCGTTTCGTGATGAATCAGCGGTCGAAGCGCCGTCATGCCTTCTTGTAATCGCGAAAAGACCGCGGAAAACAGGAGCAGAAGTCCGGTACCGATCAATAGGGGAACGATCGGGGAGCGGACTTGCTTGAGAAGAAGCGCGACAAAAGCTGTCAGAAGTGCGATCCCGCAGAGACGAAGCAACAGCGTCATAGGCCAAAGATGTGGCGGATGGTGTCGATTAGCGCCCCGATTTCCTTGACAACCATCAGTAAGACCAGCACAACACCGGCAACCGATACGAGCATGGCTTGCTCCTCGCGGCCGGATTTGGTGAGAATCTGGCAGATTACGCTGACAATCAGTCCCACGCCTGCCACTCGTAACAGCAGACTGATATCCATTGACACCGCCCCCCTTTTGAACGAAAATTGGAAAATTACAGCAGCAGAATGATTGTCATCGCGGCTGCCGCCGCCGACAGCGTACGTGCCAACCGCATTTTTGTGGGCAAGTCCTGACGAAGCTGCTGATAGCGCTCCTCTAACGCCCGAATGGAGCGATCGCAGTGCCGTACCTGATCGTCGGCAGGACTTTTGCCGAGCTCAGCGGCAAATTCACTGAGAAGCGAAAAGGATTCTTCCGAAAGGCCGAGGCGATCCTTGGTTTGAATCAGCGCCGTGATCAAGCCGTTTTCCCGGAGTGAGGCGATAAAGCCGGAGCTATTCAGCGACGGATCGGAAAAATCGGCGTAGATTTTGGCAAGTGGCTGATGAAAGCATTCAATACGGGTGCGAATCAGCCGTGCAAGGCGTAAAAAACTCTCGAGCTGACGGCATTCGTTTTGCCAATGCGCACAGGAAAGTGCCCCAAACAGCAGGGCAGAGAGGGCGGTTAATGCCATACCGCAGAAGCGAATCATAGGAAGTCCTCCGGTTGTTCGGTTATATCAAAATAATAACCGCGTCCTTCGCGGCGGAGGCCGACATAAAGTGAAAAGACACCGGCTTGCCGGAGTGCTTGCATCGCCGGGCGTTGCAATAGGGCCGACAGCGAGGACGCGTGTGCGGAAGCGACCAGCGGTACCCCCGCATTCTGTGTCATGAGAATTTGTTCGGCTTCCTCGGCGCCCAGCTCGTCGCAGATCAGATATTGCGGCGACATGGTGCGAATGGCCAGATCCATGGCCATGGCTTTGGGATAACCGGTATAGACATCCGCGATGGCATGACGGAAGGCATCGGGACGGTAAAGTTCCTCACGGCTGTCGATTAACGCGACACGCATCAAATAGGGAGGCGAGGACAGTATGGAGGCAATGTCGCGAAGAAGCGTGGTTTTTCCCTCACCGGGTGGGGAATATAAGAGCATTCCTTGCCCCGGCTTGGCAAGTAAACGGCGGCAAAGCGTTGCCCCTATCCCCTTGACTGTGCGCGGAATACGGATCGCAATCGAGGAAATGGCAATGACCTCATGTCCTGACAGGCGCCCGCAAACACCGGCACGACAGCCGTTCGACAGCGGAATAAATCCCTGACGGATCGTGTCGCTGTAAGCGTGGAGAGAGCCCTCGCACAGACGTTCCACCGTCTCGGTTATCTCGCGCTCGGTTAAAGACAGCCCGAGCGGACGGTTTCCGCTGACCGTTGTGATTGTCATCGGACGGTCAGCTCGTAGGCGGATTTCGAGCAGATCATCGCTCGGATATTTCAGAAGAGCTTCTGCAACCCGTGTGGGGAGCTTGGGAAGGATAGCGGAAAGTGGCACGGCGATTTCCTTTCTGTCCGAGGTACGGTTTTACTATATGACGGAGGGTTTGGTTTTATGCCCTTGTCTTCGATGGCGCAAAAGTGCGACAAGAAAAGCGCCGACGCGCCGCCTCGACAACACACCGAGGAGAAATAAAAAGGCGAAATACAGCATGGCGGCACTTGCCATGCCGCAAGCCGTTTGCCAAACGATCGGCGTCGGAAGCGGAAGAAGCCGAACGATGGTAACGGCTCCCAAAACGGCAAGAAGAGGACGGAACCCGCGCGACAACAGCTGTCCCTTGGCCCCGGTTACCGCACATAAACGATAATAGCTGAAGCAAAAGTTAATCAGCTCGCTGAGATAAATGACAAGCAAATACCCCATGAGCCCAAAACGAGGAACGAAGAACCATACCGAAATCACGCTGACCGAAGCGTCAATCACATTGACCTTCATGGTAAATACCTGCTCTCCGAGTCCTTTCAGCATGGCATCGACGGCGCTGTCGAGATACATGAGAGGAATCAAGGGTGCCAACAGACGAAGATATCGTCCGGCCTCGGTGCTTTGGTAGATAGCAAGGCCAAGCTCTTCGGCAAATCCGAACAAAAGGCCGGCGCTTCCGATGGCAAAGAGAATCACGATGCCGATGACTCGCTCGGCGGAGCGGCGGATGAAGCGGTATTGCTTTTTTTCGTTAGCTTCTGCCAGCTCGGGAATCAAAAGGCCGGTAAAAGAATAGAGAAGCGAGGCGGGAAAAAGCGCGATCGGCATGGCCATACCGCTCAGTGTACCGTAAGCCGCCATTGCCCCTTCATAAGAGGCACCATTGGCGCGAAGACCACGCGGAATCAGAAGATGCTCGAGCGCGATCAAGCCGGATCGCAAAAATGAGCTGAAGGAGACGGGAAGGGTGATGCCGAGAATACGCGGCAAAGGCTCGGCCGTCGTATGGCTTAGCGAGAGGATATGGCGCTTCTGATCGATCGCACCGAGACAGAGCGTGATCAGGCAGGAAAAAACGTCGGCAATCATCGAGGCACAGACAACAGCAAACAAGCACGTGAGATTATCCTTACCAAACGAGCGGGAAAGGAGAAAAACGGTCAGCGCGATACGGAAGCCCTGTTCGATCAGCTGCACACAGGCGGTGCGCGAAACGCGGCGAACGGCAGTAAAGTACCCGTTCATCGCCGAGGAAAGAGCAATGAAAGGAAGACCGAGCGCCAGCGTACGGAGAAGCACAACCGCCGCACCGTCTCCAAGCCATTGCAAGGAAATCGGCTCAGCAAAGAGAAACAGAAGGAGCCCGACCGCTCCTGACACGATAACGGCATATTGTAAGCATCGGATCAGTACCCGCCGCGGGATTCCCCCCGATGCTTTTCCGAGCTCCTCGGCAACCAGACGAGAGGAGGAAAGCGAGATACCGGCGGTGGCCAGCGTCAAAGCCGGAGAATAGACCGAAAGTACTAACTGATACAGGCCGGTTCCCGCCGCGCCGATGCGGGCGGTAATAAAGGCTTGAAAGCCAACGCCGATGCTTCGCAAGAGAAGCGATACTGCCGAAAGAAGCAGTCCGTTTTGAATAAAACGCTTGATACGTTCCACAGCGCTTCTCCCCCCCTTTTTCGTTTGATACACTATATGCGGTGCTTGAGCAGGACATACGTGACGGATTGGGAAATACAAAAATGACGGAATGAATTGCAAAAACAGGGCGTTTTTTGCCGAGATCTCGTCAAAATAGAAGGGAATTTACAAGTTCAGCGACGAAAAATTTCAAAAATGTGAGAGGAAACTCTTGACAAGAAAGGGAGAAGCGAGTATAATGAAACTATATTTTTTGAAAAAAAGCCGCCGCTGTCGCGGCGGTGATCAGGAGGATCTACTTATGGCATTCAAAACCGAATATCTTGCCGGTGTTTATGAAAAGGTGGTTCGTACTACGCCCGGCGAAACCGAATTTCATCAGACTGTTCAGGAGGTTCTCGAGTCGATCGAGCCTGTGATCGAGCAACGCCCCGATCTGGTTAAGGCAGGCGTCGTTGAACGCATGGTTGAGCCCGAGCGCACCGTCATTTTCCGTGTGCCGTGGGTCGATGACAACGGTAACGTGCAGGTAAACCGCGGCTTCCGCGTACAGTTCAACTCCGCGATCGGTCCCTATAAGGGCGGTATTCGCTTCCATCCCTCGGTTAACCTTTCTATCATGAAGTTCCTCGGTTTTGAGCAGACCTTCAAGAATTCTCTGACCACCCTTCCCATGGGCGGTGCCAAGGGCGGCTCCGACTTCGACCCCAAGGGCAAGTCTGATGCCGAGGTTATGCGCTTCTGTCAGTCCTTCATGACCGAGCTTCAGAGACATATCGGCCCCGATACCGACGTTCCTGCCGGTGATATCGGCGTCGGCGCACGTGAGATTGGTTATCTCTTTGGTCAGTATAAGAGACTCCGCAACGAATTCACCGGCGTTCTGACCGGTAAGGATCGTTCCTGCGGCGGCTCGCTGATCCGTCCCGAGGCAACCGGCTATGGTGCGGTGTACTATACGGTGGAAATGCTGAAGACCTTCGGCGAGAGCATCAAGGGCAAGACGGTTGCCATTTCGGGCTTCGGTAACGTTGCTTGGGGTACCGCGAAGAAGATTGCCGAGCTGGGTGGTAAGGTTGTCACCATCTCCGGCCCCGATGGCTATATCTATGATGAGGATGGCGTCGTGACCGAGGAAAAGATCAACTACATGCTGGAAATGCGTGCCTCCTGCCGCGACAAGGTGCAGGATTATGCCGACAAGTTCGGCGTGCCCTTCTTCCCGGGTGAAAAGCCTTGGGGCGTGAAGGCCGACATTCTGATGCCCTGCGCAACGCAGAATGAGGTCGGTATGGCTGAGGTTGAAAAGATCGTGGCCAATGGCGTGAAGTACTACGTTGAGGTGGCCAATATGCCTACCACCAACGAGGCGATGGCTTATCTCAAGAAGAACGGCGTGGTGATTGCTCCTTCGAAGGCAGTCAATGCCGGCGGTGTTGCGACCTCCGGTCTTGAGATGTCGCAGAACTCCATGCGTTACAGCTGGACGGCAGAAGAGGTGGATGCTAAGCTCCATCAGATCATGAGCTCGATTTATCAGGCTTCCTACGATGCCGCCAAGGAATACGGCATGGAGGGCGATCTGGTTGCGGGCGCGAATATCGCCGGCTTTATCAAGGTTGCCAACGCCATGAAGTGGCAGGGAATTGTTTGATTTTTCGCGCGAGCGTAACGTCCCTATTTCGATGGTTTTGAAGAATCGGCAGAGGAATTTCCTCTGCCGATTCTTGCGTTTTGAAACGGTTTGGGGAAGAAATACCAATCGAGGAGATTTTTTCTCACGAAAGCTCACAAAAAAACTGTTTTTTGCCGAAGAATGTCGGATTTGTTAATGACAGGTTAACAGTTTCATGATATACTAAAATATATGGCTAACGATGACACATTGATATAACGGAAAGGCGTAAAGTCTCATGGCAGATATAAAACGCATGACAAGAGAGCGTTTCAGCAAATATGTCATTCTGATGCTGGTGATCTCTTTTCTCGGTTGGCTGATGGAAACCCTGGTGGTTTCGATTCCGGTTGGCTATTATTGCGACCGCGGCTTTTTGACAATGCCCTTTTGCACGATTTACGGCTTTGCTCTTTTGGGAATCCATTATGTATTCGGTACACCGGATGAAGGCGGGCGCTTGTATGGAAGGATTCGTTCGCGGTGGCTTCGCTATCCGCTCTATTATCTTGGAGCCGCCCTGCTGACAACCATGCTTGAGCTCGGTACCGGTCTGTTGTTTGAAGCGCTGTTTCATGTCGAGCTCTGGACCTATGCCCACCGTCCGTGGAACTTCATGGGGTATGTCAGTTTAGACTATTCGCTGATGTGGGGAGCGGTGATTACCTTGATTATGAAGTTTGTTTTTCCCCTCTTGAAGCGTAAGATTTTCTCGATGCGCGCGAAAACCGCAATCCTTTTGGCGGTGGTTCTGTTGAGCGCCGTGGCAGTCGACTTTGTGGCTAATGTAATCTATCATCTTCTGGCATGATCCGAAATCGTAGGCATCCGCATTTTTTAAGAATATCAAAAAGGACAGAGTGCTTCTCTGTCCTTTTTGTCTGTACTTTGTGACGTAAGCCGTTGACTCACGAGTAGCCGGCAGTGAGTCAATTTCCCTCAAGAATTTCGGCGGCCAGCTTGCGATAGTCCTCGACAACATTGGCAGGGCCGACAATGCGAATAGCCCGGCCAAAGCTCATGATCCATCCCAAAAACTGAGGGCTGACCGAAACCCGGACACGTACCTCAAAATGTGACGGATCAACGGCAACAAACGCCGGCTCGTGTCCGAATCGATCCAGAATGACACCGGCAAGCGCGTTATCGACGCAAAGGGTGACCAGTGTTTCATCACCATGATACATGCCGAACATCTTTTTGGCATAGGCCGAAAGATCGAGGGCCTCTCCCAGCATCCGTCCGTCTCGCTTTGCCGTTTCCGGCGCGGGATCCTCCATTTTATCGACGCGAAAATGCTTGAGGCAGTCTTCTTCGCTGTCATAGGCGACCATGTAATAGTTGCCGTCACTCCAGATCAAGCCCCATGGACTGACGATATACCGCGCCCCACCGCGTCGGTATTGCTTTCGCTTTTTCTCATCGTAGTTAAAATAGAGAAAGGATACCTTTACGTTATCGGCGATGGCCGTATGTACCGTGTCGACTGTCTTGTAGAGACGTTCGCTGCTGCCGCGCAAACGGTCGGAGATGTATATTTCTCGCTTCAAGGCACCGGCCTCGTGCGTGCTGACCAGCTCGGATAGCTTGCCGATCAGATTGCGCCCGGTTGTCTCACTGAAAAATTTGGCCGACTGTACGGCATCGACGAGGAGCTTGAGCTCGGCAACCTGAAAGCGACGGTGAACCAGATGATACGTGACGGCTTGTCCGCAGCCGCGCTTTTCAATCGGCAGTCCGAAATCCTCCAGCGCGGCGAAATCGTCATACAGGCTTTTGCGCTCTGCCTTGATACCTTCCGCCTCCAGATACTGTCGGATTTCCCTTATGGTAAGCCCATGATCGTGGTCGGTGTGCTCCCAAAACAGCTTGGCAAGCGTCAGGAGCTTAAGCTTTTGTTTTTCATTTTTCGGCACGACGTTTGCCTCCCTTGAATGTGGTCACGGTTATTGTACCACAGCTTGACGATTAACGCAAGAGGTTATCCGAAACGATATTGATAGATCGGGATAACCAAGGTCGTTCCGACAGTAAGCAAATGATTGCTGTCGATACCGTTCCGGTGGCAAATTTCGGCTAAATAGCTTCGGATTCCTCCCGGGTATTCCCCCATATGCTCGCCGGCGATGTTCCACAGCGTATCGCCGGAGGCGATGGTTACGGTTTGCTCGCTGACGGTGTAGCAAAGGGGAATCTGCTTGGATATGGCCAGGGCCGCACTCAAAAGAAGCGCCAGTGCGAGCAGTAAAGCAATGGCGAGAACCAGCTTTCGGATCAAATGACGGGCGCGAAGCTGTTCGGTGAAAAACAAATGGGCCAGTGCGCGTTCGTTGACAGTACCTGTCATGGTAACACTTCCTTTCTGATATGTGACAGTATATGTATTGTCAGGGGAGAGTATCCCTTCTGACATTCTTAGCATATCACACAATCTGTCCCATAAAATGGACTTCGATATGGAAAAAACACTTTTTTTGAACCTTTTTTGCCTTTTGGCATAGGATAGCAATAGCCGAAAAGGTATATCTGCGAAAGGAATGGGGAGTGTTATGCCGAACTGCGAAAACAGGGAGAATTGTTTTTTCATCGGCGCCAATACGGCGGGGGGCTTTGTCAGCCACATTCGCGAAATCGTGTGCGCGATGCGGAAGGTTTACATTTTGAAGGGAGGACCCGGAACCGGAAAATCGACCTTTATGCGCCGATTGGCCGAGGACATGGAGGCGCTCGGATATCCGGCAGAGCGATACTACTGTTCCTCGGACAGTCTTTCGCTTGACGGTATCGTGTTCCGCGATCTTGGTGTTGCTGTGGTGGATGGGACACCCCCGCACGTATGGGAAGCCAGCTGTCCCGGGGCCGTCGAGGAGCTGATTGATCTTGGTGCTTACTGGAACAGCCGTATGCTGGCCGAAAGGGTGAGCGAGATTCGCGCACACAATGAGGAAAAGGCATCGCTATTTTCCGGCGTGTATAAATATCTTAGTGTCGGGAAGGTACTTCATTCGGAACGGCAGGCTATTCTCCTGCGTTGCTCGGATGCCGATAAGGCTGACCGAGCCGCCGAACGCTTGATCCGCCGTTTAGGAGGCGGTGCAGGATTTTCACTGATGAACCGACAGATTACATCGATTGGTATGCAGGGACGGACGGTTCTTCCGACCTACGAGAGGGCAGCAACCGAGCATTGGGTCATATCGGATCATCGCGGTCTTGCCGGTATGATGTTCGAAAACCTGCTTCGCTATGCTGAAAAAAGCGGTCTTGCCGTCTGGATATCCCGTGATCCCATGCAGGAAATCGAAGCCTTGTTTTTCCCCGAAAAAGGGGTTTCGGTCACCTTGAATGCCGAGACTGCGGATCGTGTCATCAATACCGAACGCTTCCTGTGCCGCGAGGCTTTGGCCTTGGAGCGTGCGCGATTAAGGTTTTTAACGCGCTTGGAAAAGGAGCTTTTTCTGCGAGTTGAGGAGGCATTTTCTGAGATTAAGCGCTGTCATTTTGCTTTGGAGGGACTCTATTATCCCGCGATGGATTTTGATCGGGTAGCCAAACGGCGTACCGAGCTGCTTCACACGATTCTTGCGCTTCGATAGCTTGAAATTTTTGCGCGGATGTGATATACTGGATAAGGACATATGTTTTTCCGGAGGATTATCATGCGCGTTGCTCTTGTTACACTCAATGCGTCCTATGCTCATACCGCGCCGGCGCTTCGCTGTCTCGGAGCTTCTTTGATCCAACACGGTCACAAGGTGATTTCGATTGAGCGTACGCTGAAGGATAAGCACTTGTCGGTGTTGGCTTCTTTGATTGAGGCTGATGCTGAGGTGTATGGCTTTTCCACCTATATCTGGAATCTGACCGAGCATTTGGCTCTGGCGGCGCGGCTGAAGGCGGTGCGGCCGGAGGTTACGATACTATTTGGCGGTCCTGAGGTTTCCTACGAGGAGGAATCGTTTTTTAAACAGCATCCGTGTGTCGATCTGATTCAGGCAGGAGAAGGAGAGGAGGCGTTGCCGGCTCTCGTGGCGGAGCTTGAAGCAAAGGGAAGGGATGCGGTGATCGCCGCAGGACGGATTCGACGTGGCGAGGCTTATGAAGGCTTTTTAGAAGCCGGTGTATCCTATTCCTCGGATACCGACCGTCCGATGGTGTATTATGAATCCTCACGCGGTTGTCCGTATGCGTGCTCCTACTGCTTGTCGGCGGCTGAAACCGGCGTGCGCGCCAAACCGGTATCTCGTGTCCTTCAGGAGTTGAAGGTGTTTGAGACGATGCCGGCGGTGAAGATCGTAAAATTTGTGGATCGTACCTTTAATTTCGATCGCCATCGTGCTTGTGCCATTTGGGAAGGCTTGCTGAAGGAAGAATATACAAAAACCTATCATTTCGAAATAGCGGCAGAATGGATCGATGAGGATACGCTGGCGGTATTGTCTCGTTTTCCGCGCGGAAAAGTGCAGCTTGAAGCGGGTGTGCAGAGCACAAATCCGATCACGCTGGCGGCAATTCATCGAAGCCGCGAGGTACAGCGTACACTTGCTTGGCTGAAGCGTCTGCGCGATTTGGGAACCATCCATATTCACGCCGATCTGATTGCCGGATTGCCGCACGAGAATATTGAGCGCTTTGCCGTCTCTTTTGATGAAACCTATCCGGTTTGTGATCAGCTTCAGCTCGGATTTTTGAAGCTTCTTAAAGGAACACCGTTGCATCGGGAGGCGGCAAGCTTCGGTATTGTGGCTTCGCCCGAGCCGCCGTACGAGGTTTTGCGGACAGACGATCTTTCCTTTGCGGATCTACTGCGGTTGCATCGGATCGAGGGGGTGCTGGAGCGCTTCGGAAACAGCGGGCATTTTGATTACACCTTAGCGTCCATTTGGGCGAAGGGGATCTCTCCTTTTTCCTTTTTTGACGGACTCGCCCGTGTCATCGGTGACGGGGAAGGACTTTCGCAATTACGTGCGATTGAGCATCTGAAAACCTATTGTCTTTCGCTTTTGGATGCGGCCGAGGCCGAAGCCCTGATTGGCCGTTTGCGCTTGGATTATTATATCCATGAATGTGGCAATTGTCCGTCCTTTCTTGCCGGCGGCGGAGAAGGGGTTGTAGCACCGATTCGCCGCAGCTTCTGCATGGGAAAATGCCCCGAGTATCCGAAAAATGCTACCGAGGTTCATCATTTTGCCTTTGATCCTGAGGGGTATTACGTCATTGATCGCAAGGGACACCGTGTTACCCGCGTGCTGTGTGATCTTTAAAACACCAAAAGCCGTTCGTTTTCGAATCGAAAAACGAACGGCTTTGCGTTATTAAGAAGAGATTGCTTGCAAAAGCCCCGATGGAAAATCCCATCGGGGCGGTTTTTAATTGGCCTTGGCGAACGGTTCGCCGTCGGGTGTCGTGATGCGCTTGATATCGGCACCGACCAAACGGAGCTTGCCGACAATATCGTCGTAACCACGCTCAATATGGTAGATGTCTTCAATTTCGGTAACACCGTTTGTGGCGAGCGCAGCAATGACCATGGCCGCACCGGCACGGAGATCAACCGCCTTAATCGTAGCGGGAGACAGCTTATCAACCCCTTCGATGACGGCGGTACGTCCGTCCACCTTGATGCAGGCGCCCATCCGCTTCAGTTCTTCCACATAGCGGAAACGGTTATCATATACGCCCTCGCTTAACAGGCTGACGCCGTTGGCAAGACAGAGTAAAACACCCATCTGAGGCTGCATATCGGTGGGGAAGCCGGGATAGGGCATCGTTTTAACATTGATACGGTTCAGCGGCTTGCGATAGGAAACCGAAACCGTTTCGTCATCTTCAATGACCTCCACGCCCATCTCCTGAAGTTTGGCTGTGATGGATTCCAAATGCTTGGGGATAACATTGGAAATGGTTAGGCTGCCCTTCGTGGCGGCGGCCGCCAGCATAAAGGTTCCGGCTTCGATCATGTCGGGAATGATGGCATAGGTACAGCCGTGCAGCTTTTCGACACCTTTAATTTTGATGGTATCGGTACCGGCGCCGCTGATCTTGGCTCCGCAGGTGTTGAGGAAGTTGGCCAGGTCAACAATGTGAGGCTCGCGAGCTGCATTTTCAATAACGGTCGTTCCCTCACCCTTGACGGCGGCGAGCATGACATTCATCGTGCCGCCGACGGTGATTACGTCGAAGAAAATATTGTTACCGCGGATACCGTTGGGAGCGACGACCTCAACATAACCGCCCTCCACATTGACCTCGGCACCCAGAGCGCGGAACCCCTTGATGTGCTGATCGATCGGACGAACGCCGAAGTCGCATCCGCCGGGATATCCGACATAAGCGCGGCCAAAGCGGGCCAGCTCGGCGCCGAGCAGATAGTAGGAGGCGCGCATCTTGCGCACCAGATCGATCGGGGCTGTGCCGCCGACCGCATACGAGGCATCGATTTCAACGGTGGTGCGGTTGATTTTACGTACCGAAAGCCCCATCGACTTCAAAATTTTGAGCGAAAGAGTAACATCATCGATGTCAGGTAGATTTTCAATAATACAAACATCTTCGGTTAACAGGCAACCCATCAGGATCGGAAGCGCCGCATTTTTCATGCCGCTGATTTCAATGGATCCGGTGAGCGGATGGCCGCCGCTGATTACGATTCTTTCCATGTATATAAACACCTTTAGCGTTGTCGGTTTGTAGAAAACGGTCACTTGACCGAGCGATAGCCGCAAAACGGCAGGATACATTATCCTGTATATTATAGCACATTTGCGAAAAAAATCAAAGAGTTTTTTCAGAAAAGGAAAAAAATATATGTTTTACACATATATATCTAATCGTATTTGTGCAATGTTATGGGTTTCGCGACAGGAAGCGCCGACTGGATTCGGGAATTGCTTGCAGTATCAGTATATGAGAATCGCTGTTTTCGGTGAACAAGGATCAGGCGACAGGATGGCGGATAAAGATTACGATCTCCATGCCGATGCGAAGCAGCATGGCAACAGCATTTACCACACAAAGACGAAACGAAACAGCAAGCAAAACCGCCATTGCCTCATCGGCATTGCCGCCATCGAAAACGGTGGCGAGATCGGCTGTTGTGACAAAGGAAAAAAAGACTGCGGCCAGTATGGCAAAGCACAGAAAATAGGTGAGCGAAAACAGGGCCGAGCGAGGATACCTTGTTTGAAAGAACCATTCGATCGCGGCATAGATCAAAATTCCGAGACATGCCAGGATCAGGGCTGCTGTTATGGCAGAATCGGAGGTTTTGCGTTCTCCGTAAAGAAGGATGGTTTGCATCAGCGCAACCGAAAAAACAAGCAGAGCAAGGAGGATGCCGGTGAGAATCGGGGCAAGGGGCAGGGAGAGGGTTTTTTTATCCTTCATAAGTGACTCCTTTCGCTTACTGTCCTCATTTTACCACAATTGGCGAAAAGAAGCAACAGGAAACCCGTGTTTTTGCAAAAAAAATGGTGGGATTTATCGAATCATTCTTGACAGATGTTCATGGATTTGCTATAATAACGGTATATAAATTACTTGATATGTGAGGTATTGACTATGAAAAACTGTCCGAATTGCGGCAATCTTTGTGACGATGCGGTGGCCTTCTGCAATGCTTGCGGTGCTCCGCTGAACGGAAATGTACCGTATCAGGGTGCTTTTGATCCTTCGGATCATACGGCAGAGTTCGATGCCAACGACATTTCGCAGAACAAGGTTCTGGCGATGATTCCGTATCTGATGGGTTGGATCGGCATTATCATTTCGCTTTTGGCGGTGAACAACTCGGCTTATGTGGCTTATCATGTCAAGCAAGCACTGAAGCTGCAGGTGGTTTCCATTCTTTCGATCGTTCTTTGCATCGTACCGATTCTTGGCTGGCTGGCGTATGCTGTCTGCGCTGTTATCGTGTTTGTTTTGACCATTATGGGCTTCTTCCAGGTTTGCTCCGGCAAGGCGAAAGAGCTCCCCATTCTTAAAAAGCTGGCATTCTTGAAATAAATGTGGCAAGGACAGCCGTCTGTCGCGTGCAGACGGCTGTTTTTCTTTTTCTTTTTTTCAAAAAGATATTGCTGAGATTTGGAAAATATAGTATAATATAATAAGAAGCAGAAAAACAAAAGCGCCGCCCAAAGGCGACGCTTGGAGCTGGTGATGTGACTCGAACACACGACCTGCTGATTACGAATCAGCTGCACTACCGACTGTGCTACACCAGCAAACAAAGATACTATACCATAGATTTGCGATTTTGTCAAGAGCAGAATGAAGAAAAACTTTGGAATCTCTTCGGAAAGGCGAATATCAGATGAAATTGACATCGGTAAGTGAGGTGCGCGCCATTATGGAGCGCCACGGGCTTCACTTTAATAAAGGCTACGGTCAGAACTTTTTAATTAACGAAGCGGTTCCTAAGCGAATTGCCGAAACGTGCGGCGCCTCGGCCGAGGACGGTATTTTGGAAATCGGTCCCGGAATCGGCACCTTGACGCGTGAGCTCCTGGCCCGATACCGCAAGGTTGTTGCGGTGGAGATCGACGCTACGCTTCTTCCGGCCTTGCGGGAAACCACGGCGGATTTTGATCAGTTTACGCTCATTCATGCCGATATCCTGAAGGTGGATCTTCCGGCGCTGATGGCTGAGCACTTTGCCGGGATGAAGGTTACGGTTTGTGCCAATCTGCCGTATTACATCACAACGCCCATTCTGATGGGCTTGCTCGAATCGGGTTGTTCTTTTGATAACATTACGGTTATGATCCAAAAGGAGGTAGCGCTTCGCCTGTGCGCTAAGCCCGGCGAGGCCGATTACGGTGCCGTAACCGCGTCGGTAGCGCGGTATGGCCGAGTGTCCCGTCTCTTTACGGTTTCGGCGGGCAGCTTTTTGCCGGCTCCCAAGGTCGATTCGGCGGTTATTCGCATTGCGCTCGATCCGGTTCGCCGCTATACGGTTACGGATGAGGCGCTGATGACACGCGTGATTCGGGGTGCCTTTGCCCAAAGACGAAAAACCTTGGTCAATTCTTTGGCGTCCGAATTCGGAGAGCTGAATAAAGAGCGCTTGACCGAAGCGGTCACATCCTGCGGCTTTTCTGCCGATGTGCGCGGTGAAAAGCTCGGAATCCCGGAGTTTGCGGCGCTGACCGATGCCATTGCGGCGCATATTTCCCCCAAGTTGTTTTGAAAGAGAGGTAAGATTATGACACATTTGGAGCGTTTCAAGGAAATTTATCATGCGAATATCAAACGAGAGGGTGCCGATAAATTCTTCGACTATCTGATGAGCACCAGTGATTTTGTCACCGCACCGGCCAGCACACGCTTTCACGGTGCTTATGAGGGCGGTTTGCTGGAGCACAGTCTGAATGTCTATGATTGTCTTGTGGATTATTTGGAGCGAAAGCGCGTTAAGGATGTATATGGAATGGCTTATACCCCCGAATCGATTGCGATTGCAGCATTGCTTCATGACGTTTGCAAAACCGGATGCTATAAGAAGGGAACCCGTAATGTCAAGGATGCAAACGGCGTGTGGCAGACCGTTCCGACCTATGAATTTGATGATAAGCTCCCTTATGGCCATGGAGAAAAGAGTGTTTACATTATCTCCGGCTATATGAAGCTGACACGCGAGGAGGCCTTTGCCATTCGGTATCACATGGGTTTCTCAGGCACCGAGGATGCTCGCAATGTCAGCGCGGCCTTTGAAATGTTCCCATTGGCCTTTGCCTTGTCGGTGGCTGACAGCGAAGCAACCTTCTTTATTGAGGGGAAACGCTGACAATACGAAGCATATGAGAGAGCCCCGCTTACGCGATGCGTAAGCGGGACTTTTGTCGAGCTTTGTTCGGATGATGCGGTTTTTCGGTTTCGTATCGTGAAGACACCGAAATCGGTTCTTTTATGCTTTGATATTGTATTCCGAAATTAAGTTAACCTTGATCTCGCCGGTGTTGTCGTCCTGATAGAGCTGATAGATTTGCCAGCGGAGCTCGCGGCTGGCGAGATCGTCGCGGAAGGTGCCGTTATTGCGGCGGATGCGATAGCCGACGCGGAATTCGTAGACGGTGGTTTGGTCGGGTTCCCCTTCGTTTATGGTGTATTCGCGAAGCTGATTCATCTCGACATCGTAGATTTGTTGCATGGTAAAGCGATCCTTGCGGCCGTATTCTGCCAAATACGAGTCGGTGAACATGGCGTTATACTGCTCATGATTTCCGCGAATAATGGCCTCAAAATAGTCAAAGAAGAAGATCGCCACATCGCCGGTATTGAGACAGTCGGTTTTATTGGCCAAATAGACGCCCTCACCACCGACACGGTACAGTAAGCGCCGTTCCTCCGCCATATATTCCTCTTCCTCAAAAATATTGAGATCATAATCGGCCTCGTATAAAAAAACCGGTTGACGCTCGGGCGTTGAGGGTGTCGGCTGAAGCCATCGGGCGATGGTGCCGTCCAGAATGAAATTCAGGAGCAAAAGAGAGACAAAGAGAATGCCGAGGATGATGAGAAATCGGATGGCCGGTGTCTTATTTTTGACAGACTTCTGTTGTGGCATGGGAACCTCCGAAAAAGAGAATAAGATGGAAGGTTATTTGGCATCTTCCAACCGCGCAGCATTCAAGGCCTGCTTGAAATCGCCGTAAGCATAGAGAGAGCCGACGCAAAGCAGGGGGCGATGCTCCTCCTTGGCACGGTGAAAGGCGGCAGTTACCGCCGCTTCGAAGCTTTGACAGGGGGTGGCCTCGATGGCATACCTGCCGAAAACGGCGGCATAGTCATGTGAGGGAAGCGCACGGGGATTGGCCGGTGTCACGGTATAGACCGCATGGGCGATGGTAGCAATTTCGGAGGCGATGGTATGGTAATCCTTATCCTTCATAACTCCCGAAATGACAAGAAGCTTTTGGTCGCCGAAGCAAGCGCGTACCGTGCGAACCGCGGCGGTAACGCCTTCCTCGTTGTGACCGCCGTCAAAAATGACGGTTGGCTCTTCGTTCAGCTTTTCAAAGCGTCCCTTCCAGCGCACCGTGGCAAGCCCCTTGTGCAGGGCTTCGTCGGAGATAACCAGCCCCTCGCGGCGAAGCAGCGAGACGGCCTCCCAAACCGAGGCGGCATTTTCGGGCTGATAAGCACCGAGTAAAGGCAACGAGAGCGTATGACCTCGGTAACAAAATGTGGTGCCGTTAAGGGTGCAGGATACGTTAGTAATGGCATCAAAATCCTTGGTGGCAAAGGTCGAGCCGCGCGCAGCGGCCACCTCGGCGATGACGCGTGCGGCGTCGGGATTCTTGCCGCCGTAGAGGACGGGGTGTCCTGTCTTGATAATGCCTGCTTTTTCGGCAGCAATTTTTTCGATCGTGTCACCCAAAAACTGGGTATGGTCGAGCGAAATACCGGTGATGACCGACAGAAGCGGGTGCGGAATGACGTTCGTTGAGTCAAGACGTCCGCCCATGCCGCATTCCACGACGGCGAGATCTACCTTCTTTTTTTTGAAATAGGTAAAGCCGATGGCCGTCAGAATTTCAAACTCAGTGGGAAGATCGCTCATGGCGCGGCAGTGCGGTGCAATTTCGCTGACGATGGCGGCCAGCTCCTGCGAATCAATCAGCGAGCCGTCAGCCTGAATTCGTTCCTCAAACTGCTCCAAATAAGGCGAGACAAACAGGCCGGTGCGGTAACCGGCGTGGCGGAGTACCGATTCCAGCATGGCACAAAAGGAACCTTTTCCGTTCGTGCCGGCCACATGGATTACCTTTATGTCCTTCTCGGGGTTACCGAGACGGGCAAGAAGCTCGGTGATGCGCGACAGGCCGGGACGGCTGCCTTGCCATTCTACCGAATGAATAAAGGCCATGGATTCTTGATAGGTCATCATTTGGTTACCTTTCCGATCTGACGCATCAGCGATTGACTGCCGGTCAGATACCGCAAGAGAAGTGCTTCGATAATCGAAATCCCAATATAAATCGGAATACGGTAAAGAATGGCCCAGCCGAAGTAGAGATACAGACCAAAGGATTTCACAATCATCGAGCCGAGCAAATGTGACAAAAATACCGTGAGAAACAGGCGAACGCCCTCCCGTTGCTTCGCCAATACATAGCGATACAGAACACCGGAAAGGGAACCGATCAGCGCGGCACCGACCGCTACAATCAAATTCGGTGTCATGCCGCTCTGAAGACAGGAGAGCAGATCGGCGCCAACCGCAATAATCATGCCGATCACCGGGCCGAAGAGGATGCTGCCGAAGAAGATCGGCAGATTTTCCAGCGTGATGCGGATCGGACCGGTGCCGAAAATGCTTTTCGCCAAATAGGCTAATACAAAGCTGACGGCTGTCAGCAAGGCCGCACCGGTGAGAACCCGGATGTTTCTTAGGGTGGTATGACGGGCATTGGGAGAAAGTTTCATAAAAAGACACCTCCATTGCAAACTCGCTGCATAAGGAGGTGTAAAAAGACTCCGTATGTTCCAGCGGGATGCGGAGCCGTGACCGCAACATTCGTTTTCGTCCGAAGGGCAACTCCCCGTCCCTGCGGCACTTAACGCCAAGGCTCCTACTCTGTTTTTTCTTATCATAGCACAAACGCGGTGTCTTGTCAAGACACCGCGTTAAAGTTTTGGCAAGAGAATATCAGCCGACCACGCAGGACAACAGGTTCTTCAGATCGTCAAGCGAGTGAACAATCGTCTCGGCACCGAGCGTTTGTAGCATAGCCGCCGGGCGATAGCCCCACGAAACTCCGACAGGATGCATGCCGGCGCGAGCAGCCAGCATCATGTCCACATCCGAGTCACCGACGAGGATGATTTCCTCCGGTCTGACTCCGAACTGTTCGGCAATCGCAAGCGCTCCTTCGGGGGATGGTTTATGCGGATAAGCACCGCTGTGTCCCCACACAAGGCAAAAGGTGTCGGCAGGGAAGAGCTTTTCACAAATGGCCTTGGTCTGCGCATCTTGCTTGTTGGAAAAAACAGCAAGCTTCGCTCCTTGCTCCTTCAGATAGGCAATTCCTTCGGCAACGCCGGGGTAGAGGCAGGTAGTATTGAGATAGGCTGTAGCATACATGTCGGAATAGACGCGGAAGGCGCGATCGACGGCTTCCTCATCCTCGCACAGCTCTGTGGGCATACAGCCGCGCACAAAGGCACGTGCTCCGAAGTTGATATTGCGAAGTGCATCCTCCTCGGTAATGGATGGCCAGCCGAAGTGCAAGCACATTCGGTTAATGGACGCGGTCAGGTCGCCAATGGTATAAGCGAGCGTACCGTCGAGATCAAAAATAAAGTGGCGGCAGGGGTGATTCATAAGAAAGCCTTTCTGACGGCTCAGTCCGGGAGCTCGTCGATCAGATCGATAAACCAGTAAGGAAGGTCGCGGTCACAGTCGATTAACCGTTTGTCCTCCAAAATAGCGATCTGCCGGAATTTTACCGTGTTATCAAACAGGATCGCGCCGTCGCAGAGCGGCAGAACGCGGCGCAGGTTTCGATTTAACTGATAAAAGCGTTTGAGAATAAACTCGTCGGCAATTCCGTGTCCACCGTTTTCCATACGGCGGTGAACCCGGCGGATTGCTACCTGAATGTCGTCGATACCGATATAGTAGAGATGAACCGTGAAGCCGTGCGCCTTCGCCTCACGGATTTGCTTTACGATTGTGTTCCCCGGCAGGGTGGTTTCCAAATGAAAGGACTGCCCGCTTCGGATGCAGTCGGCGATGATTGTCATCGCCTTTCGCCCCGCATGGATTTGGGCACGGGGATCGCTCCAATGACCGACCTCGCAGGCCAGCTCGTCGATATTGACACGCAGCCCGAGATCCTCGCCGTCCTTCAGAACGTGGTAAAAGGAGGTTTTACCGGCACCGTTGATGCCGGCGATGATGGTAAAGACGGGGGCGCTCACAGTAAACGTTCTCCCACGATGCGTTCTTGGGCCAGCTGAAATTTCAGATTCAGAAGCGATCGCCAGAGAATCTTTTCCTCCCGTGTTTCGGCGCGAGCGAGCATGGCCTCCAGCTCGGGAATGGTCGCGTGTTCAAACAGAGGATATAATTCGGATAATCGTTCGGGTGTGTTCATGGCCTTATCCTTTCAAAAACGGTAAGCGAACGGCTCGCCCGCAACGCGGGCGAGCCGTTGGATCCTGATATCAGACAGGGATCAGGATTCTCCGGTTCCCTGAACCTTGGCCAAAAGTGCCTTAATGCGCTCGGCGGGCTTCAGAAGATGGCTGATCGTTTCGTCGCGATTGAGCGTATCGATGATCAAAGCGACGTATTTTCCGAGGTCAACCTCGGCATACCATTCGCGCTTCAGAAGCTCGGGCGAACGGTAGATGAGATTTGTCGTGAAGATTTTGGTGATGAGACCGTCGGCATACGCCTTATCAATAGCGGCAAGTCCCTCGTTGAAGAGACCGAAGGTGGCAAAGGCGAAAATGCGGTTGGCACCGCGCTCCTTCAAGCTGGAGGCAACATCAAGAATGGATTGGCCGGAGGAAATGATATCGTCGACGATGATAACGTCCTTGCCCTTAACCGAGCGGCCGAGGTATTCGTGCGCAATGATGGGGTTTTTGCCGTTGACCACGGTGGTGTAATCGCGGCGCTTGTAGAACATACCGAGATCCAGCGAAAGAAGGGAAGAATAGTACATACAGCGGTTCATGCCGCCCTCGTCGGGCGAAATCATCATAACATGATCCTTATCAAGCTGGATATCGTGTACCCGATTGATCAGGGCCTTGATCATCTGATAGGCACACTGCACATTGTCAAAGCCAATCAGCGGCACGGCGTTCTGGATACCGATGTTATGTACATCAAAGGTAACGATGTTGGTAACGCCCATGTTTTCCAGCTCCTGAAGCGCTACGGCACAGTCGAGCGATTCGCGGACATGGCGCTTATCCTGACGGCTTTCGTAAAGCATGGGCATGATGACGGTGATTCGTCTGGCCTTACCGGCGATTGCGTTGATGACACGCTTGAGATCGGCAAAATGGTCATCGGGACTCATGGGATATTCCTGCCCGTACATTTTGAACTTCACACCGTAATTATACATATCGGAGATGATATAGACATCGTGGCCGCGCAGAGATTCGTGAAGAACCGCCTTGCCCTCGCCGTTGCCGAACCGCTTGCAATCGGGCGTTACAATGAAGCTGGTGCTGAGACGGCTGCCGCGCCATTGATGAAGGTACTGATCAACCTCCTCAACGAACGTTTCACAGCCGGGCATACCGATGACCGAAAGCTCACCGTAAAAAGTATTGTCCATTTTGAATTTGTTGTCCGCGACGGCGGACACTCCTTCCCCATCATTTGTCGTATCGGATTCGATTGGAATCCCCTGTCACTCATATTATACCATGTTTTCCCGAAATTCGCAAGGGGTTCTTTTGGTTTTCGGTAATAATTTGTCACAAAAAGTGAAAAATATGTGAGAGGTTTTCAAAAAACAAGACTCACGATGCTTGCCGATTGGTATGGATCAGGATTCCGACAAAGATAACCGCAAGAAGAGGGAATGCATAAATGACGTTCGGAAGAAAAATGGCGGCAGCAAGCGGTAGCGGTAACAGCGCACCGATGACGGCAAGGCTTCGGGACGGGCGATTGAGAAGCGGCATCAGAAGCTGTGAGAGAAAGGCAAACGGCAATACTACCATCCGAAGGAGCAATGTCTGCCATAGCGGATCCTGTAGAATCAGGCCGCCCAGCGCAAGAAGCCCTGTCAAAAAAAGCAATAAGCCAATCCATCGTGCCGCGACGCGAGAGGGCGGCAGCGGCGGTGTTCGCACCGTGAAAAGCGCTCGCGGAACGGTGAGCATGACGGCGAGAGGAAAGAGATATCCTTCCCGGGTAAAGTTGGTCACCGGCCGCAGAACAAAGACCAAAAGCGCACCGAGCGCGGTCAAAAGAATGGCCAGACTTGCGGCGTTTTTTAACATTCCCTTGGCAAGCCTGACAAGCAGAAAGCCGAGCGACAGGACGAAGAGTGAGAGCGAAAGTGCATGAACGGCCGCCGCCTCTCCGGGGGTGCCAAACAGCATAGCAACCGGCGGAAAGAAAAAGAGCGCAGCTAGAAGGCAGAGGATAAGCACGATTCGGTATAGAATTTCTGTTAAGGAAAAGAGAAACCGCTGATAGGTTGACATAGCATCCTCCCTGATACGGATATTCTTACCTATCTATTTTATCGAAAAAGTATGCTGCTGTCAATTCTTTCATGAAAAATTTGACAAAGAAACAGCAAAGGCCTAAATTTTGTTACACATAAAACGGTGGGATACGTTAAAAATATGGAGCGTATCCACGGCTAAACACGGGAGTGTGCAAAACAAAAAGGAAACGGTAGAAATCGGATGAGAAAACAAACGTATCAAAGAAAAGCGGCGAGCCTTTTTCGCCTGTTGGTTATCGGTGTCATCACGCTCAGCTGTCTTTTCTCCCTGCCACTTGCGGTGGCGGCAAGGAATGACAGCGAGGCGATGGCCAAGCGCGAGCCTTTTCGCTACGAAGGACGGATGCTCTGCCCGGGCGGTGTGCCGTTTGGAGTGAAATTTACGACGGACGGTGTCTTGGTTGTCGGGATTTCGGCGGTAAAAAATGAGGGCGAGGCACGGACGCCGGCGGCGGATGCGGGGATTTGCGTGAAGGATATTCTGACCGCGGTAGACGGCAAGGCCACGGAACGGGTAAAGGATGTGGCAGAGGCGGTTGCCGCCAGCGAGGGCAAGGCTATCACGATAACGCTGCGCCGCGAGGGAGAGGAACAAACGGTGACGCTGACGCCGGTGCTTGGCGAGGACGGCGTTTATCATGCCGGGCTGTGGCTTCGCGACAGTACGGCGGGAATCGGTACGGTAACCTATGTGGAGCCTGAAACGGGGGCGTTCGGCGGGCTGGGTCACGGGATCTGTGATGTGGATACCGGTGTGCTGATGCCGTTGAAGCGCGGCTCGGTGATGAAGGTCGTGATCGGCGGTGTGGTTAAGGGACAGGCAGGACAGCCGGGAGAAATTAAAGGATATTTTCGCTCGGAGCGCAGCGGAACCGTGCTGAGCAACACGGTATGCGGTGTCTTCGGTGTTTTTGCGGAGAAGCCAAGCCAAATCGAGGAGGCAATTCCCGTTGGTTCGCGCTATGAAGTGAAGGAAGGACAGGCGGAGGTGATCTGCACCCTCGGCGATGACGGGCCGCAGCACTATACGGTCACGATCTCCAAAATCACACGCAACGGGACCGATAACAAAAATTTTGTTGTCACCGTAACCGATGCGGCGCTGATTGAGCGGACCGGCGGCATTGTACAAGGGATGAGCGGCTCCCCAATCATTCAGAACGGCAAGCTTATCGGCGCCGTCACCCATGTCCTCATCAACGATCCGACAAGGGGATACGGGATATTTATCGAAAATATGCTCGATACCGCCGCGTAAGAATGGACAATTCAAGGAAACGGTAAAAAATCCTCCCAAGAGCAAATCTGTCATAATCGCGGATTTGCTCTTTTATGGTTTTCCTTGACAAAGATGCGGTTATGATGTAGAATGAAGGTCTGTACCGGAT
This sequence comes from Oscillospiraceae bacterium, assembly GCA_015064545.1. Lineage (GTDB taxonomy): Bacteria > Bacillota > Clostridia > Oscillospirales > CAG-272 > Colimorpha_A. Next base: position 32,442 of record SVSA01000004.1, read on the forward strand.
GTTTCTGCTGCTGATGCGTGGAAAACGGCAATCATATGGAGGTAATACCATGGCAGTTTTTACCGCAACATTAAATCAAACCGCGTTTTTATTCCTGTTTATCATAGCAGGCTATGTTTTATTGAAGTGGAAATTTGTGCCGGATAATTCTCAGGCGGTGTTGTCCAAGCTGGAAAATGCGATTTTCATTCCGGCACTGGTGTTAGGAACTTTTATTCAGAATTTTACCGTGCAGACTATCGCAGAGGCTTGGAAATTGCTTTTGGGGAGTTTGGCTTTGGCGGTGGTGGCTATTGTACTTTCGCTGCTCTGTGTCGGTTTTTGCAGCAAGGATCAATATGAGCAGAACATCTATACCTATGGTTTGTGTTTTTCCAATTTCGGATTTATGGGAAATGCGGTAGTCAGCGCTTTGTTTCCGGATATCTTTATGGAATATCTGATCTTTACGCTGCCGCTCTGGACGCTCATTTATCTTTGGGGCGTGCCGGTCCTTCTGATGGGCGGCGGTACAGAAAAGCCGACCCTGTTACAGCGTGCGAAAAGCTTTGTCAATCCCATGTTTGTGTGTATGTTTTTGGGAATGCTGATCGGACTACTGAAGATTCCCGTGCCGAAGTTTATCAGCTCCGCGATTTCCACCCTGGGGAACTGTATGTCACCGATTGCCATGCTGCTGACCGGTATGACCATTGCGAAATTCAACCTACGGGAGATTCTGCGAATTAAAGGTGTCTATCTGGTTACTGCGTTGCGACTGGTTGTATTCCCGTTGCTTTTTTTGGGGGCCATGCTGGTGCTCCCGATGCCGAAAACCTTTGCGGTGTGCGCCATTTGCTCTCTTTCGATGCCCTTGGGACTGAACACGATCATTATTCCCGGTGCCTTGGGGCGGGACACGAGGGTAGCCTCCGGCATGGCTTTGGTTTCTCACCTTCTTTCCTGTCTGACGATTCCTGTTGTCTTTATGCTTTTTGAATGGATACTTTCATGAGCTTATTGTTGGTTTCCTCTTGACATAGGGATATTGGGGCTTCCGATGGTTCAAAGCGGCAAGCGGGGTCTCCAAAAACTTCAATTATGTTTGCAGCGGTAGATTGTGGCACAACACCGCCGGGAAGCAGGTAATCGGACTCAGTTTTTAAGTCATAGTTATAGATTTCAAATCCGGTAAGAATACATTCTTTTGTATCTTTTTTTCGTCGGAATCGTTGACGATTTGCTTTAGATTAATTGTCATTCCGCCTTCATGAATCAAGTAATCACGAATCAAATCTGTTATAGTATCAGCTTCAACTTCAGTTTGATACTCATAACCCTTATTTAAAGCCCAACCATTATCAAAAAGTTCAGACATCTTGACAAGGAATGAACTATGGACACCTATACGCTTGTGAAACGCCGTTTGCTACAGCTTCTTGATGAAAGGAAAATGTCAATCCACAAATTGGCTATGGAATCTGCGGTGGCACCTTCCTCCATTAAGAATATTCTCTATGGAAAAAGTAAAAATCCCGGTATCGTAACACTAAACATGCTGTGTGATGGTCTGCAGATCAGTTTGACTGTTTTTTGAGACCGAGGAATTTCGTGAGCAGGAGCAGGAAATACGATAAATAGGTGCTATTCCTGCCGAATCGCTTCGTGATTATGACAAGGCGGAAGCGGCGCTTATTGTGCAGATTGGAAAAAGATTCGCCATTTGTTAACAAATTTCGTCAAAGCTATTGACAATTCGTGAAAAGGCAAGTATACTATGGAGTGTAGTTTTATGTGCTTCTATGGAGGATTTTTTATATGGCAAAGTTACAAGTGTGGGGTGTAGCCATCGGCCATCAGGGCTATAACGGTGTATCGGTCAATGCATGGTGCGCCGGCCCGAATTCTGCCGGAGGTGTTTCGGTAAAATGGTCGTTCAAGAATTTGGCAGATAAGCCGATTAAATATGCTTCTTTCTGGTTCACGCCGATGAATGCGGTCGGCGATGCGGTTACCTGCCGCATTACCAGTAAGTCCAAGAACGGTGTGCGCTACACCGGCCCGTTGGCTCCGGGTGCGTCCAATTTCAATTCGCTGTTTGAAAACGCTTGGTACAATAACTCGATCACCTCGGTCAGACTGGATTCGGTTTATATCGAATATATGGATGGCTCCAAGGAAGACATTCAGCCCGCGGATATTCTGTTCTCCAGTGAGGGTGTTGCCGGTGCCGGCGGTTGTTATGTTGCTACGGCGGTTTACGGCTCTTACGATTGTCCTCAGGTTTGGACGCTTCGCCGCTATCGTGACTACACGCTGGCCGAAACCTGGTACGGCAGAGTCTTTATCAGAACGTATTATGCGATCAGCCCGACGCTGGTTAAGTGGTTCGGCCATACGAACTGGTTCAAGAAGCTCTGGAAGGGTAAGCTCGACCGTATGGTAAAGAAGCTTCAGGACCAGGGTGTGGAATCGACGCCCTACGACGACAGAGAGTGGTAATGACCGCGTTAGGCTGCGAAAAGCAGTCTTCGCGAACCGAAATGCAAGTAAACCGAAAACGGGTTTCCGCGAGGGAGCCCGTTCTGTTTTTGAACAGGAGAAGGGCTTCGGAATTTTGACATTTTTTGAACAATTCGGTTGACGGCAACGTTTTTTTGTGGTAAAATATCTCTTTGAGATGTGTGATCAAACATAACGGAGGCGGTTATGCAAACACTTGGCTTCAATAATGAACTCTATATTCGAAAACAGTCGGCCATGATTGCCGAACGGATTGCCGATTTCGGAGGGAAGCTCTATCTGGAATTCGGAGGCAAGCTGTTCGACGATTATCATGCTTCGCGTGTTTTGCCCGGATTTGCGCCCGATGTCAAGCTGCAGATGCTGCTTGAAATGGCCGATCGTGTGGAGGTTGTTATCGTCATCAGCGCAACGGATATCGAAAACAAAAAGATTCGCGGCGATATCGGCATTTCGTACGACGCGGATGTGCTTCGTCTGATCGATGCCTTCCGTGATGCCGGACTCTATGTCGGCTCGATTGTGATCAATATGTACAACGGCCAGCGTTCGGCAATGCTGTTTAAGAAGCGGCTGGAATCGCTGGGCATGAAGGTGTATTTGCATTATCCGATCGAGGGCTATCCGTTGAACGTTCGCCACGTGGTCAGCCCGGAGGGCTTGGGCAAGAACGAGTATATCGAGACCGAGCGCCCTCTTGTGGTGGTAACGGCACCGGGACCGGGAAGCGGCAAGATGGCAACCTGTCTCTCGCAGCTCTACCATGAGAATCTGCGCGGAATCAAGGCCGGATATGCCAAATACGAAACCTTCCCCATCTGGAATGTCCCGCAGTCGCATCCCGTTAATCTTGCCTATGAAGCGGCCACCGCCGATCTCAATGATGTCAATATGATTGATCCCTATCACCTGGAGGCCTATGGCGTCGCGGCAGTCAATTATAATCGCGATGTTGAGAGCTTTCCCGTGCTGCGGGCGATTTTTGAAAAAATATATGGTCGGTGCCCGTATCAGTCTCCGACCGATATGGGTGTCAATATGGCGGGCTTTGGTATTGTGGACGATGAGGCTGTCAAGAAGGCCTCGCGCGAAGAGATCATTCGCCGTTATTACAAAATTCAGTGCGATGCCCTGAAAAACGGCGGAAACAGCGCAGCGGTCAATAAAATCGAGTTGGTTATGAACCAAGCGGGTGTGACAACCGACGATCGGCCGGTTGTGGCGGCAGCCTTGGCCAAATCTGCCGAAACCGGCGATAAGCCGGCAGCAGCGCTTGAATTACCGGACGGTCGTATCGTGACCGGCAAGACCTCCTCGCTTCTCGGCCCTTCGGCGGCGGTTCTGCTCAATGCGCTGAAGGCCTTGTCGGGAATTGATGAGGATACCGATGTGATCAGTCATTCGGTTATCGAGCCGATTCAGGAGCTCAAAACCGGTGTACTGGGAAATCATAATCCGCGACTGCATTCGGATGAGGTGCTGATCGCGTTGGCTATCAGCGCGGGCTTCAATCCCCATTCGGCCGAGGCAATCAAGCACTTGTCCGATTTGCGTGGCTGCGAGGCGCATTCGACCGTCATTCTGGCACAGTCGGACGACGGCGTCTTCCGCAAGCTCGGTGTCAATATGACTTGCGAGCCGAAATATACAACCCGAAAGCTCTATCATAAATCCTAAAACGATAGCCGCAAATACAAAAAACGTGTGTTTGCGGCTTTTTTCGCTATGTCTTGCTCTTGACAAGCGGCTCAAAATGCGATATCATAAGAATAAAGGGGTTTCTCTTTGAATCTGCCGAAAACGGACGGAGCGAATATGAACAAATCAAAACATGAGATGCTTGTTTTTCGTAATGCGCGAAAAGGATATGACAAGGACGATGTCAATCGCTATATCGAAGAAATGAATCTTCGGTTTGTGGCAATCGAAGAGGGACTGAAGGCGCGGATTCGTGAGTTAGAGGAGCAGCTTAGTACGCAACAGAAGGAAACGGATGTTGTGAGCGATGCGATGGAGCGTCTGTCCCGGATGACCGAGGCCCATCGTTGTCTGAATGAAGAGAACGAGGCTCTGCGTGCCTCGCTTTCCGAGGCGGAGGGCAAGCTGGCCGAAGCCGAAGCGCGTTTGGCTGAGGCGGCGGCAAAGGCCGAAGCGGTCGCTGAGCCTGTTGTCTCGGAGGAGCCGAAGCCGATGTCGTATGAGGAGGCGGGCGCCCGTCTCGGACATATTATTCTTAAGGCGAATCTCGATGCCGACCGCATTGTTGCCGAAGCGGAGGACGAGGGAAAACGCCGCCTGGCCGATGCCGCGCGAAATGCCGACGATATCCGCTTGGATGCCGCTGTTACGGCGCGGTTGATGACCGAGCGCGCTAAAGAGAAGCTTTCGGCGCTGACGGCAGAGTATATGGCTACGCTGACCGCCTTCTCGGAGCAGTCGGCGGGCGAATACCGTAAGCTCTGTGAGGAGCTGCAGGAAAAATTCCGTCAGACCGAGGCTTCGGTTCGCCAAAAGCTGAACGGCGATTCGGTTTGATCCGAGCTTGAAATAAAAAACGGAGTACGAGTCCGGTGGCTCGTACTCCTCCTATTTTGCGGTTTGTGAAGGCGGAAAGAAAAACGGCGGTGCGCGGTGTTAACGAATCAAGCGGAGAAAGCCGATCAGAGGGACCTCCTTGGCCTGTCCGCGCAGGGCATAGCTCATGGCGTATCCGATATAGAAAAGCGGCACCAAAAGGCAAAACAGTCCGAAGACCGTGCGGATCAACCGAAACACAAGTCCCACAAACGGAATCAGTCCCAGCAGCGCCAAAAGCCACCCGACAATCAGCCAGAGTAATAACGAGGAGAGCTCAATCAGGAGAATGATCAATCCCTGATTGGCCCAAAAGTGACCGAATCGGGAATCGGGAAGCGAAACCAGAGGCAGAAAGAAGAGAAGACCGGTGCAGGCGCAGGCCGATTCGGGACGGCAAGGGGTGGCGCCCCGTTTGCGAAGCGCTACGGTATAATTTCGGCCGAAAAAGCGTAAGGGCATGAGGACGCCTCCTTTCGAGATAATCGATGGTTTATCACTATTTTATACCATTTTTTGCGGCTTGTCAAGAACAAACGTTCCTGCTTTTTCAAAAAAATAAAAGAAAATGAAAAAATGACTTGACAAGAGGAAAAACACGTGCTATAATAAAGCGTCTGAAAAAGAAGCAGAGTTCCCGTAGCTCTCACCGTCGGATGTTTGTGCGCCGGTTGATATCCTGTTCTTCCCGCTTGCGGGAGGTTTTGGCACGGATCTGTTTCTGTAGCAGATTCGCGCTTTTTGTTTGTAGCGCTAAACCAAAGTTCGGGGGTGTTTTACAATCGCTGCCAAAACCAATGCAAAAGACAATGTGATCAACGACGCAATCTTCGGTCTTCCCGGCTTTAACCGTCAGAAGCAGGTTCGCGTTATCGGAGCCGACGGCGAACAGGTCGGCGTGATTCCGTTGATTCAGGCACTGGAATCGGCCTATGACAAGGGCCTCGATCTGGTGCTCATCGCTCCGCAGGGCGATCCGCCCGTCTGCCGTATCATGGATTACGGCAAGTTCCGCTTCGAGCGTGACAAAAAGGAAAAGGAAGCCCGCAAAAAGCAGCAGGTTGTTGAGATCAAGGAGATCCAGCTGTCCTGCCATATCGACGTCAATGATTTCAATACGAAGGTGAATCATGCCCTCCGCTTCCTCGGAAACGGCGATAAGGTCAAGGTTATGGTTCGCTTCCGCGGACGTCAGCTCAGTCATACCGAAATCGGTGCCGAGCTTTTGAAAAAATTCGAACAGGCCTGCGCAGAAAAGGGCAGTATCGATAAGGCTCCGGTTATGGAGGGGCGCTCGATGATCATGTTCATTTCTCCGCTTAAGCAATCCGCAGGAAAGGAAAAGTCGAAGCCTAAGGCCGAGACAAAGCCCGACGCGGAATAATGTCTACCGCCACGGCCGGCGGAACCTTACGGGATGGCACCGACGATGACCGGATGCCGCTGAAGCTCCCGTCCAAAATACAGAAGTCATCGGGAAACGGAAAAGCAAATGGCTAAGATCAAAACACATAAGGCAGCTTCCAAGAGATTTACGCTCACTAAGAGCGGTAAGGTGAAGCTTAATCACACCAACCGTCGCCACAAGCTCGGCCTCAAGACCGCCAAGCGTAAGAGACAGCTCAGAAAGGCCGGTTACCTCAGCGAGGCAATGGCTCCCAACATCAGAACGCTGATCGGCTAATCAGGAACGAAAGTATTAGGAGGAACTAAAAATGGCAAGAGTTAAGGGCGCGGTTACCACGCGCAAAAGAAGAAATAGAGTATTAAAGCTGGCTAAGGGTTACTGGGGCTCCAAGTCCAAGCACTTCAAGATGGCAAAACAGGCCGTCATGAAGAGCGGTAACTATGCTTTTGCAGGCAGAAAGATGAAGAAGAGAGACTTCCGTTCTCTCTGGATCACCCGTATCTCGGCTCAGGCTAAGGTAAACGGCATGAACTATTCGCAGTTTATGCACGGCCTTAAGCTCGCCGGCATCAACCTGAACAGAAAGATGCTTGCTGAGCTTGCCGTTGCCGACAAGGATGCGTTTGCTGCTCTCGTTGAGAAGGCTAAGGCAGCTCTCTAATAGCAACCAAAACCCGGCTTGCCCGGGTTTTTGCGTTCTTATGCTTGCTTTTGCCCGGTGTCCCCGGCAAAAGCCGAATGAAATTTACAGAATGTTTTCGGATACCGCGAATCGATGTCACATCGTCGCGGTATCCTATTAAGAATGGGAAAGGGATCGGAAGACAGTTCGGATCGCGACGGCTTGGATGTTGTCGACCGATATTTCCCAAGGATGAGAAAAACGCTCACGGAGAATGCTTCGATGACCATTACCAGCCGAACCAATCCTGCGGTGATCGCCGCCGCTTCCTTGAAAGAGAAAAAATACCGTGACAAGAACTGTGCTTTTTTGATCGAAGGCAAGAAACTGTTTGCTGAGGCGGTTCTGTCCGGCGTCACAATCGAAACGGTATTTGCGTTAGCGTCGCAGGTTCCGTTTTGCCGTACCTATCGACCGGACGGAGAGATTATTACGGTTTCGGAATCGGTTTTAGAAAAAATTTCGACCGAAAAATCACCGGAAGGCGTGATTTGTGTTGCAAAATATATTGACAAATCCCACAATATAAATAAAATATATACTATGGAAGACTTTTCGGGAGAGGGAAGACGGATTCTGTTGCTTTCCTCGCTGCGGGATCCCGGCAATCTCGGTACGGTGATTCGCTCGGCGGCCGCTTTTGGTTGCGAAGAAATCCTTCTCAGTGCCGATTGTGCCGATCTCTATCATCCGCGAACCGTGCGAGCGGCCATGGGAACGCTGTTCCGACAGCGGGTAACCCGCGTTCCGTCACTTTCCGAGACGGTAACCGCGATGAACGAGGGCGGTTATCGCGTTTATGCGGCGGTGTTGGATGAAAAGGCCGAGCGTCTCGATCGGATGACGATCGACCGAAAAACTGCGTTCATTGTCGGCAATGAAGGGCATGGCATCGATCCTGCGGTGACGGCGGCGGCCGGCCGTACGGTCTATATTCCGATGGCACCCGGCGTGGAGTCGCTTAATGCTGCAGCCGCCGCCGCGGTTTTCCTGTGGCAATCTATGGTCGCTTTATCTTGACAGTATCGATACGGAGGTAGGTATGCAGATCTCTGCCGAATCCAAATGCCTGTGGCTGTGGCTCAGCCTGATTTGCGGACCCGGCTCAGCGGACGCTGAGAGGCTGTTGGATCATTTTGAAGGCTCTGTTTCCGAAATATATGAAGCCGACGAGGAGGCTTATCGGGCCGTTCCCCAGCTCACGCCCGAAACCGTGTTTCGCCTTAGCAATAAATCGTTAGAGGCGGCAAAAGAAATCGAAGCCTATTGCTGTCGGGAGGGTGTTGGTATTCTGACACTCGATTCGCCGTTTTATCCCGAGCGTCTGGCCCGTGTGCGGCGCCGCCCGATTGTGCTGTACTACAAGGGTGTTTTGATCGATCTTGACCGCGAGGTATGTATTGCGGAGGTCGGCACCAGAACCATGACCGAATATGGCAGCCAGGCCGCCTATTCGGTGGCTTACGATATGGCGCGTGCCGGTGCCGTGGTTGTCAGCGGTATGGCCAAGGGTGTAGACGGTATGGCGCATCGCGGCGCACTGGATGCGGGCGGCTATACGGTGGCGGTTCTCGGTTGCGGCATTGACCGTGCTTATCCGACCGAAAATCTGGAGCTGATGAATCAAATTATCAAAAACGGTGTGGTAATGACCGAGTATAAGCCGTTTTCGCCGCCGAATGGTTGGCATTTTCCCTTGCGTAATCGTATTATCAGCGGCTTGTCACAGGGAACGGTTGTCATTGAGGCACCGCGTAAAAGCGGAGCGCTTATTACCGCGCAGACCGCTCTTGAGCAGGGAAGGGATGTTTTTGCCATTCCGGGCAAGGTTGGTGAGCTTGGCAGTACCGGTACCAATGAGCTGATTCGTGACGGTGCCCGTATTGTCACCTGCGCGGCCGATGTTTTGTTAGAATATCAGCCGTTATATCCCGGTAAGATCAATCTGAACCGAATTCCTTCCCTTCATTCCGCAAACTTCCGCAGCCCGATGGAAGCACGCGTGGCGGCCCCGCTTCCGTTTTCCGACGAACGGCGCAATCGTGCGATCGAACAAGCGGTACTGCGCTCCGAGAGCGCAGTCGGAGCAACCGAAACGGTGGTTCCGAGCGATCCCCAGCCGACAGCGTCTCCGAAAGAGGTTCCTAAACCAAAGCCAAAGCCGCCCAAGCGTTCGTCTGCGCCGACTTCCGGTAGGGAAGAGGAGGCTTCGACCGTGTTCCCGCCGTCTGTGTTGAGGCATCCCGATCTGTCATCCTTGACCGAACAGCAGCGGCGCATTGTCGAACCGTTACTTTCGGCTGCAGCTCTGAATGCTGATCAGCTGGCGGTGCAAAGCGGACTTCCGGTAGCGGAGGTGTTGGTTGAGCTGACGATGCTGGAAATCGAGGGAATTTTAATGGCGCTGCCCGGCGGTGCCTACACCTTACAAAGCAAATCTTGATGAGGAGTAACATCAATTCATGGCACAGAATCTGGTAATTATCGAGTCGCCCTTCAAGGCACCGACCATTAAAAACTATCTTGGATCGAATTATAAGGTCATCGCCTCCAAGGGTCATTTGCGAGACCTGCCCAAAAGCACGCTGGGCGTGGATATTGAAAACGGCTTCGAAGCGCGGTATATCAATATTCGCGGCAAGGGTGATACCATTAAAGAACTGAAAAAAGAGGCCAAGAGCGCGGCCAAGATCTTCTTTGCCACCGACCCTGACCGTGAGGGCGAAGCAATTTCGTGGCATCTTGCCAATGTGCTCGGGATTCCGATCGAGAAAACCCGCCGCATTACCTTCAACGAGCTGACCAAGAGCGCCATAAAAAGCGCCATCAAAGAGCCGCGAAATATTGATATCGAGCTGGTTAATTCCCAGCAGGCAAGACGGATTCTTGACCGCATTGTCGGGTATAAGCTTTCGCCCTTTCTGTGGAAAACGGTGCGTTCGGGCTTGTCGGCCGGCCGTGTGCAGTCGGCGGCTACACGCATTATCGTGGATCGCGAGAATGAGATCCGTGCTTTTATTCCGAAGGAATATTGGACGATCGATGCCGATTTGGCAACCGCGAACGGCGGCCGTCTGACTGCCCATTTTTACGGAAGAAACGGAGAAAAAACCGATCTTGCCGATCGTGAATCGGCTGAGGCGGTTTTGGATTTGGTTGAAGGCCGGCCGTTTGCGTTAACCTCGTTGAAAAAGGCGGTTCGCACCCGTCATCCCGCTCCTCCCTTTACGACTTCTACCCTGCAGCAAGAGGCCTCGCGTAAGCTTGGCTTCCAGACACAGCGCATTATGCGTGTGGCACAAGAGCTTTATGAGGGTATCAATCTCGGCTCGGCGAACGGCGGTGTGCAGGGCTTGATTACCTATATGCGTACCGACTCACTTCGCGTTTCGGCCGATGCGGTTGCGATGGCGAAGAGCTATATTCTTGAAAAGTTTGGCGATGCTCATTATCCTCAGCAGCCCCGCAGTTATCGTGCCAAAGCCGGTGCGCAGGATGCACATGAGGCGATTCGTCCCTCAAATGTGGCGTTGGAGCCCGAGCTTATCAAAAAGCATTTGACAAACGATCAGTATAAGCTTTACAAGCTGATCTGGAGCCGTTTTGTGGCCAGCCAGATGGCGGCAGCAGAGTTTGATACCGTGAACGCCGAATTTGATGTCAACGGCTGCCTGTTCCGCGCCTCCGGTTCAACGATTCGTTTTGGCGGCTTTCTTGCCGTTTATGACGATGCCGAGGAGGACGAGGCCAAGCGCGCACATCTGCCCGAGCTTACCGAGGGAGAGGTTCTGACCTGTCTTTCTCTTCTGCCCGAGCAGCACTTTACTGAGCCGCCGGCTCGTTATAACGAAGGCTCGCTCATAAAATTCTTGGAGGAGAAGGGTATCGGACGCCCCAGTACCTATGCCCCGATTGTAACGACCATCATCGCCCGCGGGTACGTGGAGCGCGAGGGAAAATCGCTGAAGCCGACAGAACTCGGCGAGATTACGACCGATATCATGGTGAAGCATTTCCCCGATATCGTGAACTATGCGTTTACAGCGCAGATGGAGGATAAGCTGGATAACATCGCCAGCGGCGAATCCGATGTCCAAACCGTTTTGAGTGATTTCTATGAGGGCTTTGCCAAGCATCTTGAGGAAGCCGAAAAAACCGTGACAAAGGAAGATATCGTGATACCCGAAAAGGAAACCGATATCGTGTGCGACAAGTGCGGCGCCCGTATGGTAATCCGTCAGGGACGCTTTGGCAAATTTGCCGCTTGCCCGAATTATCCGACCTGCAAAAATACCAAAGCGATCGATAAGGACGGGAATCTGCTGGAAAAGACCGAAACTGCCGAAAAAACCGGCCAGCTCTGCGAGCTTTGCGGCAGCGAAATGCTCAAGCGTCACGGCCGCTATGGCGAATTTCTGGCCTGCTCGAATTATCCCAAGTGCAAGAATGCCAAGCCGATTCTTAAGCCGGTTGGCGTTCCCTGTCCCAAGTGCGGCGGCGACATTGTCGCGCGAAACGGTAAGAATCGCAGCTTCTACTATGCGTGCGACCAGTATCCGACCTGCGATTTCCGTTCTTGGGATAAGCCGACAAACGAAAAATGCCCCGATTGCGGCGCGATTCTCTATGTAAAAAAGGGGAAAAAGCTGCTTGTCTGCAATGCTGAAGGGTGCAATTATAAAAAGGAACTTCCGAAAACCGATGAATAACGACATCATTCATGTCATTGGCGCCGGTCTTGCCGGCTCCGAGGCGGCATGGCAGGCGGCCAAGGCCGGCTGCCGGGTGCGTTTATATGAGATGAAGCCCCAAAAATTCAGCCCGGCTCACCATTACCGCGGCTTTGCCGAATTGGTTTGCTCCAATTCGCTCCGCTCGGCGCAGTTAAGCAACGCAGTCGGCTTGCTGAAGGAGGAACTTCGCTTGCTCGGATCGCTGATTCTCGAGGCTGCCGATGCTACCGCCGTTCCGGCAGGGGCGGCCTTGGCGGTTGACCGTTACCGCTTTTCGGATTACATTACCGAAAAGCTTTCCTCCCATCCGAATATTGAAATCGTAACCGGCGAGGTTACCGCGCTTCCGACGGATGGTGTGGTGATTGTCGCCAGCGGTCCGCTGACATCCGATGCGCTGGCATCCCATCTTGCCGCTCGGGTAGGCGAAGACTATCTCAGCTTTTTCGATGCCGCCGCGCCGATTGTCGATGCCGCTACCATCGATATGGAAAAGGCATATTACGCCTCGCGCTACGGAAAGGGTGAGGCCTCTTATATCAATTGTCCGATGGAAAAGGATGATTACGATCGTTTTTATGAAGCGCTGATCACGGCGGAGGAGGCTGAGCTGAAGGACTTTGACCGCGAAAGCCAGCGCGCCCCCACTGTATTTGAGGGCTGTATGCCGGTCGAGGTGATGGCACGCCGCGGAAAGGACACCTTGCTCTATGGGCCTCTCAAGCCGGTGGGACTGCCGTATCCCGGCACAACGAGGGAACCCTATGCGGTGATTCAGCTTCGCCAGGAAAACGCTGAGAAAACCATGTATAATTTGGTCGGCTTTCAGACGCATCTGACCTTTGAGGCGCAGCGCCGTGTTTTCCGCATGATTCCCGGCCTTGAGCAAGCGGAATTTTTACGCTACGGCGTGATGCATCGCAATACCTATCTCAATTCTCCCAAGCTGTTGCATCCGGATTATTCGCTCCGAAATGAGCCCCGTCTCTTTTTTGCGGGGCAGATGACCGGTGTGGAGGGCTATGTGGAGTCAACCTCCTCCGGATGGCTGGCCGGAGTCAATGCGGTACGGCGTCTCAACGACAAAGCGCCGTTTTTGCCGGAGGCTTTGACGGCCATCGGTGCGCTTTCTCACTATGTTTCGGATCCCAATGTGGGATCGTTCCAGCCGATGAATGCCAATTTTGGCTTGGTAACGCCGCTCGACCGTAAGGTCAAGGGCGGAAAGGCTGTGCGTAATCAGGCACTTGCCGAGCGTTCGCTTTCGTATCTTCGTCAGTTGCTTCTGACGGAAGAGCTGTTTTGAACTGTAAGGGAATTGGAATATGAGAATTCTTGTTGATATTATGAGCGGCGACAAAGCGCCGCTGGAGATGTTCCTCGGTGCCTATCAGGCGGCAGAGGAGAATCCCTCCATTGCATTTTCCTTTATTGGAAACGAGGCCATTATCCGTGCCATTGCCGAGGCAAGAGCGATGCCGCTGGATTTGCCGAACCTTCAGCTTGTGCATACCGAAGGGACGATAACGATGGAGGATGCTCCTCTTTCGGTGGTACGGGAAAAGAAGGATTCCTCGATGGGTCTTGGTCTGAAGATGCTGGCCGAGGGCAAGGGCGAGGCCTTTGTCAGTGCCGGTAATACCGGGGCATTGCACGCCGGTTCGACCTTGATAGTCCGTCGGATTAAGGGGATTGCCAAATCGGCGATTGCTACCGTACTTCCGTATCAGAATCCCACGCTGCTCATTGACAGCGGTGCCAATGTTGAAATTTCTCCCGAAACCTATGTGCAGTTTGCCAAGATGGGCAGTGTCTACATGAATCGCATTATGAAGGTGGAGAATCCGCGCGTCGGCTTGTTGAACATCGGTGCCGAACGCCACAAAGGAACCAAAACGGTGGCGGAGGCGTATCAACTGCTGGAGCAAGCGGAGGATATCAACTTTGTCGGTAATGTCGAGGGCAAGGAGCTTCCGAACGGAGCTTGCGATGTTTTGGTTTGCGACGGCTTTTCGGGCAATATCGTGCTGAAGCTGACCGAGGGCTGTGCGGCCTTTCTTGTCGGCAAGCTGACGGATGTGTTTACCGCCAATCCGTTGACAAAGGTATCGTATCTCGGTGTCAAGCCCGAGCTGAAAAAGATGAAAAAGAGCCTCAGTGCCTCGGAGTATGGCGGTGCGCCGCTGCTTGGTCTGTCGCGTACGGTAATAAAGGCTCACGGCAGCTCGGATGCCTATGCGTTCCGCAATGCGATTCGTCAGGCAATCGGCTGTGTTGATAATAAGGTGACTTACGAAATTGCCAAATTGGTGGTTCCCGAGCTGACGGCCAAAGAGGCGGAGACTCAAGCATAACGTAAAAAAGGACATACGATCATGAAATCCACTTTTCCCGCGCCCTATGAGGCGTTGGAGCAACAAATCGGGTATCGGTTTACCGATTCCCGGCATCTGATTCTTGCGCTTTCTCATTCATCCTATTCCAATGAGATGCGAGCCAAGGAAAAGCTGACGCCTTGCAATGAACGGTTAGAATTTCTCGGCGATGCGGTCCTCTCTTTTCTGACAAGCCGCTATCTGTATGACAACTATCCCGAGCTGCCGGAGGGGGATCTGTCGCGTATTCGTGCCGGGGCTGTTTGTGAAAAAACGCTCTGTAAATTGGCAAACGATATTGCCCTTGGACGCTATCTGTTCCTTGGCCATGGCGAGGAGCAGACCAACGGACGGAACCGTCCCTCTATTTTAGCCGATGCCTTTGAGGCTTTGCTGGCGGCGATATATCTCGACGGCGGCATCGAACCGGTTAAGGTCTTTTTGCTCCCCCGCATTGTGACCGAAATTGAACGAATTATGAA
>SVSA01000089.1 GCA_015064545.1 Oscillospiraceae bacterium
AATGGTGCTAACGAAAAAGCCTCTCCCTTTGGGAGAGGTGGCGGCGAAGCCGACGGAGAGGGTTAGATGATGGAATGAAACGCCCTCTCACCCGCTATCGCGGGAGCTCTCCCAAAGGGAGAGCCTTAGGATGCGCGCAACCTTAGGGGTATAGGCTTTGCCCGATGCGTTTGTAATACATTTGCTGTCCCGTTGAATAACCCCACAAATCTCCCCGCCTGTGTGGATTTCCACGCAGGCGTTTTTTGTTGTCCGATGAAATCACAAGCCATTGGCTGACGCAACTCACGTACAGTCGTCGATGTTTTCGCCCAGAATGTCGAAAAGATGAAAATAAACGGCTTTGATGTGTCGAAAAAAGTGAAAATAAACGCCTAAATAAACCGCGAATAGGTGCAAATACTTCAAAAAATTTCTTGACTATCTTTACGACGACAAGCTGGTCATAACATTCAATTATAAGGAAGCAAGCAAAACCGTCACTCTAAAAGAGGTAAAAGGTTCGGGTTTGTTGTTTTCTTAAACGGTAATACATAGATCTTCGTTTGTGGCAGTACGAGTGTTTTGCTCTGTACTGCCACTTTTTCGTTTCCATGAATTTTCGCCCGTAAAAATGAGAAAGAAAATATAAAAAGAGCCCGTATGGTGCGGAAATCTCTTGCACCTTACGTAAAACTGTGATATAATACCAGTCAAGCGATACCTTTCGAGAAAGGAAACGAAACATGAAAGTAGTGCTTCAGAATGTATTGAAGGTTTTTCCCGGACGCGGCAAAGCCGGGAAAGAGGTTAAGGCAGTAAACGATTTTTCTTTCGAAATTCCGGACGGGGAGTTGATTGGTCTTCTCGGTCCGTCGGGATGCGGGAAAAGTACGGTTCTGAATCTGATTGCCGGTCTGCTGCGACCGACTTCGGGACGTATTTTGTTCGGTGAGGACGATGTGACCAAGCTGCCGCCCGAGCATCGGGGGATTGGGCTTGTGTTTCAGAGCTATGCACTGTATCCTCACTTAACGGTATATCAGAATATTCTGTTTCCCTTGGAGAATCGGAAGGGAAAGGACAAGCTCACCAAGGAGGAAATGAAGGAGCGTGCCTGTAAGGTGGCCAAGCTGGTACAGATCGACACGCTCTTGGACAGACGCCCCTCGG
The DNA here is from genome assembly GCA_015064545.1 of Oscillospiraceae bacterium. Classification (GTDB taxonomy): domain Bacteria; phylum Bacillota; class Clostridia; order Oscillospirales; family CAG-272; genus Colimorpha_A. The sequence continues at coordinate 1,153 of SVSA01000089.1, forward strand.
AGCTTTCGGGCGGACAGCAGCAGCGCGTAGCTATTGCACGTGCCTTGGTGAAAATGCCCCGTGTTCTTTTGCTCGATGAGCCTCTTTCCAATCTCGATGCGCGGCTTCGCTTGCAAACCCGCGAGGAGATTCGGCGGATTCAACGGGAGACGGGAATCACGACGGTTTTTGTTACGCACGATCAGGAGGAGGCCATGAGCATTTCCGACCGTATCGTGGTGATGAAGGACGGCAAGATTCAGCAGGTCGGACGGCCGCAGGAGGTCTATGATAATCCCGCGAATCTGTTTGTGGCAAAATTCCTCGGTACACCACCGATCACCGTGCTTGACGGTGAGGTGAGAAACGGAACGCTGTATATTGGCGACCAAGGGGTTTTACCTGTTGGCGGGGTTGCTGACGGCAGTGTCTTTGTCGGCGTGCGTCCCGAGGGCTTTGTGCCCTGCAAGGACGGAGGGTTAACCTGCCGTCTGAAGGGCGTTGAGGTCATGGGACGCGATATCAGCATTCTTGCCGAGCATACGGCATCGCATACTCCTGTCATTCGTACCATTGTCAGCGCCGATGTCGGTCTTGATATTCGAAGCGAAACGGTGTCCTTTGCGCTTAAGCCGCACAAGGTGTTCTTGTTTGACCGTCAGAGTGAAGTGCGTCTTCCGGCTGATCTGAAGTGAGGAGGAACGTATGGAACAAAATAACCGTAAGGCATGGTTATATCTCTTGCCGGCTCTCCTGTTTTTGGCGGTCTTTATGGTTTATCCGCTGATCGATGTTTTGATTTATTCCTTTGAAGAGGGCTACAATTCGGCCTCGCAAACGCATTTCGGCGTGGGCGGCTATAACTATTCCTATATTCTTCACGATCCGTATTTTTTGCAAGCGATCAAAAATACCCTGATTCTGGTACTGGTGACGGTGCCGCTTTCGACGGGCTTGGCACTTTTGATCTCGCTGGCCCTTTCGTCGATTAAGCGCTTGCGCCACGCCTTTCAGACGATATATTTTCTGCCGTATGTTACGAACACCCTTGCTGTTGGCATGGTATTTATGATTCTGTTCAAGAAAACGGCGTATACTGACGGCGTTGTGAATCTGATCTTGAAAGCCTTTGGACAGACGCCCATCGATTTTATCGAAGGGCCGTACTGGGCCAAGATGCTGGTGCTGTGCTTATATACCATATGGATCGTGATGCCGTTCAAGATTCTGGTGCTGACCTCGGCGTTGGCCTCGGTCAAGGAGGAATATTATGCGGCCGCTCGTGTCGACGGCACATCACGGTTCCGCATGTTCCGTAAGATTACGCTGCCCATGATTTCGCCGATGCTCTTCTATCTGGTCATTACCGGCTTTATCGGTGCCTTCAAGGCATACAGCGATGCGGTGGCTCTCTTCGGAACCAATCTGAATGCTTCGGAAATGAATACCATTGTCGGTTATATTTATGATATGCTGTACGGTGAGGGAGGCGGCTATCCGTCGTATGCCTCAGCGGCTGCCATTGTGCTTTTTGTGATCGTGCTGACTATTACTTGCCTGAATCTTTTGATTCGCAAAAAGCACGTATTTAACGGATAAGGAGGAAACCATGAATTCATCGATACCGTTGAATCGCCTGGAGCGGCAAGCGGCAGGACGTCGCGTTGCGGCAAGGGTTGTTGTATATGCCTTTTTGGCGGTATGGGCTCTTGTGGTGCTGTTCCCCTTTTACTGGATGCTGTTGACCTCGCTTAAGGATTACGGCGCGTATAATTCGGAATATATTCCGCAGTTTATCACGCTGCAGCCGACCCTTGAAAACTATGTGGAAGCCTTTACCGCTGTGCCTCTGGCCGATTACTTTTTGAATACCATCATTTTTACGGTGGCAACGACCGCGCTCATGCTTGTTGTGATCGTTCCGGCCGCTTTTGCCTTTTCCCGTCTGCAATTTCGGGGGAAACAGCTCTTGTTTACCCTGTTTTTGGCGCTGATGATGATTCCGAATGAGCTGGTTGTTATCACCAATTTTGTGACGATTACCAATTTGGATTTGCGCAATACCTTTACCGGATTGATCCTGCCATCGGTTACCTCGGTGTTCTATATTTATCTCTTGAAAGAGAATTTTGAACAGATTCCCGATGAACTGTATTACGCGGCGAAGGTAGACGGCACCTCGGATTTGAAATACATGCTCAAGGTTATGGTGCCGATCTGCCGTCCGACGATTGTGACCGTAACCATCTTGAAAATGATTGAGTGCTGGAACTCGTATGTGTGGCCCCGTCTGATCACCGATAAGAAAGCATATTATCTTGTCTCAAACGGCATTCAGGAAATTCGCGAAAACGGCTTCGGTCGCGAGAATATTCCGGCGATGATGGCGGCGGTGGTTGTGATTTCGGTGCCCTTGATTGTGCTGTTTTTGATTTTCCGCCGTAAGATTATGGAGGGTGTTGCGAGAGGAGGCATGAAGGGATGAAGGGCTGTCGTTTTCTTTCCGCGTTACTGCTGCTGATCCTGTGTCTGTCCATACTTTCTGCATGCCACGGCTCGCGAGCGCTCGATCCCTTCGAGCTTCCGGCAGAATTTGATGCCGAGAAGAACTATGAGATTACCTTTTGGGCCAAAAACGACACCAATATTAACCAAACACGCATTTACCAAAAGGCGATTGAAGAGTTTCAGACACGATATCCGAACATCACGGTTTCGCTTAAGCTGTATACCAACTACGGCAATATCTATAACGATGTGATTACGAATATTGCGACGCAGACTACGCCGAATGTCTGTATCACCTATCCCGATCATATCGCGACGTATTTGACCGGCACGAATACGGTGGTGCCGTTGGATGGGCTTTTTGAGGACCCGCGCTATGGCTTGGGTGGTAGTGAGCTGCGTTTTGATGGGCCGACGAAGGAGGAGATGATTCCGAAATTTCTTTCGGAGTGTACCATCGGCGGTACCCATTATGCCATTCCGTATATGCGGTCTACCGAGGCATGCTACATTAACCGAACGCTGGTTGAAAAATTGGGATACACCTTGCCGGAAACGCTGACATGGGACTTTATTTTTGAAGTGTCAGCTGCGGCAACCGAGAAGGATGCTGACGGTAATTATGTTGTCAATGGGCAAAAAACGCTGATCCCTTTTCTGTATAAATCCACCGATAACATGATGATTCAGATGTTGAAGCAAAAGGGAGCAACCTATTCGACCGATGAGGGGCAGATTCTTTTGTTTCATGATGAAACGAAGGAGATTCTGCAGAGTCTGGAGCCGCTTGCCGGCTCGGGGGCTTTTTCCACCTTTTCCATTTCCAGCTATCCGGCAAACTTTCTGAATGCCGGTCAGTGTATTTTTGCGATCGACTCGACCGCCGGTGCTACCTGGATGGGAACCGATGCGCCGCTTTGCGATATTAATGAGGATAAGCTGGTCCCGTTTGATATTGAGGTTATGAGCGTTCCGCAGTATGACCCCGAAAATCCCTGGATGATTTCGCAGGGGCCTTCCATCTGTGTGTTTAACAAGCGGGATAACGGCGAAGTCCTGGCCTCCTGGCTGTTTGCGCAATATCTTCTGACAAACGAGGTTCAGATTCCCTATGCCCAAACCGAGGGATATGTTCCGGTTACCTCCAAAGCGCAAAACAGCGAAATCTATCAGGACTATCTGTCACGCGAAGGCGAGGACAATGCGCTGTATTACGATGTTAAGCTAAAGGCCACCAAGCTATTGCTGAATTATACCGACCGCACCTTTGTCACCCCGGTCTTCAACGGCTCGGCTTCTCTTCGCAATGCGGCAGGACAGCTGATCGAATCGGTTACCAAATCCATGCGCCGCAAGGAGCAGATCGACGAGGCCTATTATCCGGCGCTGTATGAAAAGATGATTTCGCTGTATCGTCTCGATCAAGGGGCAACCATGACGGTCGGACAGGAAACGCTGGGGCCGCTTCCCACGACATCGGTTGTTCTCTTGTCCTCGCTTGGCGGCATATGGCTTCTGATGGCGGGGTATGTCGCGATCGGCATGCTAAAAAAAAGAAAAAAATAGGGAAGACATCTTGACTTTTTGAACTTTTTGTGTATAATGGATATATCTTATTCTTTTTCTTGTTAAAAAAGGAGAAAACAACATGAAGAAATTCGTACTTTTGGTTTTGGCGATGGTCCTTGCGATTGCTTGTATCGGTTGCTCGACTCCCGAAGAGGATATCTACACCAAGTCTGAGGGTGTTATGACCTATGCCGAATACGAAGCGGCCGCCATCGATTCGAAGGTTACCATCGAGGCTTATGTTCAGGCCAAGCAGGGCTGGTGGGAAAAGGACGGCGTTGGTGTTGCTACCTTCTATACGCAGGATGGCAACGGCGCATACTTCCTCTATGAAATGCCTTGCTCCAAGGAAGACTACGACAAGATGGTTGTTGGCACCAAGCTGAAGGTTTCGGGTGTCAAGGCCGCCTGGTCCGGTGAGGTTGAAATCATTGACGCTACTTATGAAATTCTTGATGGTAAGTATATTGCCGCTGCCAAGGATGTTACCGCGCTTTTGGCTTCGGATGAGCTGATCAAGAGCCAGAATATGTTCGTTGCCTTCAAGGGTATGACGGTTGAGGCTTCGAAGGATGCCGATGGCAACGATGTTCCGTTCCTTTACAACTGGGATGGCTCGGGACAGGACGGCAACGACCTGTACTTCAAGGTCTCGGTTAACGGCGCTACCTACACCTTTACGGTTGAAAGCTATCTCTGCGACAAGAACAGCGATGTCTATGCTGCTGTTAAGGCGCTCAAGATCGGCGATAAGATCGATATGGAAGGCTTCCTCTACTGGTATGAGGGTGTCAATCCCCACATTACCTCGGTTAAGCCTGCTGCCTGATCCACTTATGGGATGCAAGTGTCCCGTGAACGATGATACAATCGCCTCCGAAAGGACCTCGATCCTTTCGGAGGCTTTTGGTTTGGAATTCGTTCTTGCATGAAGGATAAAACCTGTCAAGAAAAGGTGATTTTATCTCTGCAATCCAGCGCTGTCGAATCGGGGCGACAAAAAAGAATGCGTTTTTTTCAAAAAGGACTTGACAAAAGCAAGCAACTGTGCTATAATGCTTATCGTCGTAAGAGAGAACGCCGGAGTGGCGGAATTGGCAGACGCCCGGGACTTAAAATCCTGTGATACGAAAGTATCGTACCGGTTCGAGCCCGGTTTCCGGCACCAATTTTCTTTTACCATTTTATATCGCAGGGTAGAGCAGCCTGGTAGCTCGTCGGGCTCATAACCCGGAGGTCGTGAGGTTCAAATCCCACCCCTGCAACCAAGAAGCGGTTCCTA
>SVSA01000090.1 GCA_015064545.1 Oscillospiraceae bacterium
CGGAGAAGCTGTTCGAAAATTTCACTGCCGCTTGTGGTTTGAACCAAGGTTACATTGTCAAACATAAAGCGGAAATTGAAGGCCAAAAAGCTGGCAAGGGAGGCGCTGGAGCGCATACCGATGATATAAATGCGGCGAGCACCGAGAATCGCCTCGGTGGCGGCATTGAAAACCGTGCGGTTAACGCTTTCCAAAGTCGCACGGATTTTGGCCATGTCGGAGTTAAGAACTGTCTCCAGAACATCGCCTTCGCCGATACGATCGTTGGTGACCTCCATGCGTTGTACCGAGGTCAGACGAATGCGGATAAGCTCCTGCAAAGCGATCTGCAGCTCGGGATAGCCCTCGAATCCGAGTGCGGTAGCAAAGCGCACGACGGTGGATTCGCTGACACCGGTAACATCTCCCAGCTTGGAGGCCGTCATGAAGGCGGCTTTGTCATAATTGGACAGAATATACCCGCCAATGGCGCGCTGTCCCTTAGAAAATTTCGGCATCGCATAGCGGATGCGATCGAGAAGATCGTTTTTCATAAGGTTCTCCTAACCGTATCAATATGACAGAGATACCGCGGCCGATTGCATAATCCAATCGCCTTGGTGTTCTGTGGGTGCAAAAAAACATACGCGTCCGACTTTTGCAAGTTCGGTGCGTATCACTTTCATAAACGATAAAAACATTATAGAAGGAAATGAGAGATTTGTCAAGAGCAAAAGCATAAATTCCTTCATTTTTGATGGCGGTATTGCAAAAATATTGCAAAGAACAACGGAAAAAACGGTTACGCCTCTTTACAAATCGCGTAAAATATATTATAATAAAATACTGAATCCGTTTTTGCCTGCGGAAGGGCGAGGAAATTACTATGGATACTATCGTAAAAGCGGCATTTGCCGCGTATCACAATATGCGTCGGGAATTGGCTTCGATCCGGGAGCGCGATCCCGCAGCCTCCTCGGATCTGGAGGTGGCACTTTTATATTCGGGCTATCATGCCGTTTTGGCGTATCGGATTGCCCACAAGCTGCAAACGAAGGGATATGCGGTGGCAGCCCGTCTGATCAGTCAGACCGCCAAGTTTTTTACCGGGATCGAGATTCATCCCGGTGCCAAAATCGGCAAGGGTCTGTTTATCGATCACGGTACCGGTGTGGTGATCGGAGAAACGGCCGAGATCGGGGATAACTGTACGCTTTATCAAGGGGTTACGCTTGGCGGTACCGGTAAGGATATCGGTAAGCGTCATCCTACCATCGGCAATAACGTCATGATCGGTGCAGGTGCTAAGGTGCTTGGTCCCTTCACTGTGGGGGATAATTGTAAAATTGCTGCCAATGCCGTGGTGCTTTCCGCAGTTCCGGCGGATTCCACGGCAGTGGGAATTCCTGCCCGTGTGGTCAAGACGGCTCAAAAACGGGTCGATCTCGATCAGGTGCATATGCCCGACCCGGTGTCCCAGGAGCTTTGCCGCTTGAGACATCAGCTCGATGTGCTGGAAAAACGGCTCGCCGATCTTGAAAATACCGCTTCGTCAAGCGAAAGGAACTGACATGAAACTGTATAATAGTCTGACAAGAACCAAAGAGGAATTTGTTCCGAATGAGGAGGGTAAGGTCAATATCTATACCTGCGGTCCGACCGTCTATCATTTTGCCCATATCGGAAATCTCCGTACCTATATTATGGAAGACGCCTTGGTGCGCTCACTCAGCTATCTTGGCTATGAGGTCAATCGCGTGATGAATATCACTGACGTCGGTCACCTGACCGGTGATTCGGACGACGGCGAGGATAAGATGCTTAAGGGCGCCAAGCGCGAGAAAAAAAGCGTCATGGAGATCGCACAATTCTATACCGATGCTTTCTTTAAGGATTGTAAGGCGCTTAATATCATGAGCCCGACGCAGATTCAGCCTGCCACCGGCTGCATTCCCGAGTTTATTCACATGGTAGAAAAGCTGATTGCCGATGGGTATGCCTATGAAGCCGGCGGAAACGTGTATTTTGATATTTCCAAGCTGGATAAATACTATGTTTTCGGTGAGCACAATGCCGAGGATCTTGAGGTCGGCGTGCGCGAAGGCGTTGAGGGCGACGACAATAAGCGGAATCCCGCCGATTTTGCGCTGTGGTTTACCAAGAGTAAATTCGACGATCAAGAGCTCAAATGGGACAGCCCGTGGGGCGTCGGTTATCCCGGCTGGCATATCGAGTGCTCGGCAATCTCGCTGAAATACAACGGGGAATATCTCGATATTCACTGTGGCGGCATTGATAATGCCTTTCCCCATCATACCAACGAAATTGCACAGTCTGAGGCATATCTCGGTCATAAATGGTGTAATTTCTGGTTCCACGTGCTCCATCTCAATACCACAAGCGGAAAGATGAGTAAGAGCAAGGGCGAATTCCTCATTCTCGACACGCTTGCCAAAAAAGGTTACGATCCGCTCGCTTATCGCTACTTCTGCCTGCTCTCGCATTACCGCAAGCCGCTGGTCTTTTCTTATGAGGGCCTCGACAATGCGGCTACCGCTTACCGTAAGCTGAGAACCCGCACCGCGGCGCTGAAGGAAGAAGGCGAGATCGATGCCGAGGCTATGACCAAGGCGAAGGCGGCCTTTGCCGAAGCCATCGGAAACGATATCAATACCTCGCTTGCCGTCACCGCGGTATATGATGTGCTGAAGCTGACGGTCAGCGAGGCTACCAAACGCGCCCTGATTGCCGATTTCGATCGTGTACTGGCATTGGATCTTCTGACACCGTTGGCGAAGGAAGAGCCGAACGAGGAGGAGGGAGACCCCGAAATCCTCGCGCAGATCGCGCTTCGCGCTGCCGCGAAAAAGGCCAAGAACTATGCCGAGGCCGACCGCATCCGTAACGAGCTGGCCGCTCGCGGCATTACCCTGATCGATACCCCCAAGGGAACGACCTACCAGAAGAACTGACACCGTGGGCTGTTGCAAAGCGACAGCCCTGTGTCTTGAAGAAGGGAATATCCTATGAAAACGCAGAAACCGCTTTACCGGCTTCTGACGGTATTGCTGATCGTGGTGCTCTCTCTCTCCTCCTGCGGCATCATTGTCTTAAATGACGGAAGCCAAACCACCGATACCGAAGAAACCGAGATTACGCTCGGCCCTCCGACCGGCACCTTTCTTCCCTCCGATTGGGTACCGAAGGAGGAGATCGACGGCCTTGCTATCTCACAAAATCGTTTGGAGGCCTTGCCGTCCGGGGATTTGAACGGACTTTCCACCTTTGTCGCGGTGGAGGCGGAAACCGGTAATTTCTGGAACGATGAGGAAGGACTTTATGTGCTGCCTCTTGCGATCCGAAATACGTTGGTGTCGGAAAAGTATAATACCCGCATTATTTCACAGTATCGCGATGCCGCGACGCTTCTTGCTGAGATTCGCGCATCCGATAAGGCTAACGATTATTATGCCGATCTTGCCGTTTTTTCTCATATAACGCTCGGAACCTATTCCTCCGGCGGCTATATCTACAATCTCAACTCGCTTCCTCATACCGATTATTCGGCCGTGTATTATGATCAGGAGGCGATGGCTCAGCTGACCGTGGGGGGTGTCGTGTATGCAGCTGTCGGTGAGGCAACCGCACAGATGGAGCAGTACGCCTGCCTCTATGTGAACCGTACGCTGGGTGAACACAATGGGGTAACGGTCGACTATGATGCCTTGTACAATGGCAGCTTTACCTGGGAATCGCTTCTGGCATCCATGAAGGCTCTTCCCGAGGAAATCCCGGTGTTTACGACGACGTATGACCGTGATACGTTTGCGGTTATGACCTACTATTCGCAAAACAAAGCCTTTTTGATGCCCGATGAGAACGGCAGGCTGGCGTCGGTCGGAAACACGACCGCTACCGCTGATCTTGTGGCCCTCATCAAGCAAATTCTTCCGTTGCGGGTGGAATCGCTTTCGCTTCCGTCGACTGAGAGCGGCGATGAAACCGCTGCCGCTGAAACAACGGTCAGCGGATGGGAGCTGTTTACCGGCGGGCATACCATTTATACCTTCGGGTTGCTTGGAGATATGACCTCTCTTGAGAATGTCGGGTTCCGCTGGGAGGTTATGCCGTATCCCAAGCAGACCGAAAGCGAGGAATACGGAACGCCGGTTCATAATCATGCACCGGTGATGGCGGCGCTGACAACCGGAGAGAATATCGATACCGTCGGCTATATTCTGCAGGCACTTCATGCCGCGTCGCATGATTATCTTCATCAAGCCTTTTATGATGCGGCAACCCAGCGCTGGATCACGGGTGCGCATACGCTGGATATGATCGATCTGATCCGTGAGAATCCCATTTACGATTACGCTCGTATGTTTGGTGTTAACTCCTCGACGCTCCGCGAGGGCACCTTCCGTGCCTATTTCCGCGCCATAACCGAAAACAGCTCAACCGATACCTGCTTCAAGCGCTATGAAAAACAGCTGAAAAACTATCTGAACAGCTTGAAGTAAAAATGTAAAAAAAATATGAACATTCGCTAACCCATTTACAAATGGTGTTGATAGTGGTATAATATCTCAGTATTGTCGGTATCTCGGCTTCCGGGGAAAGGACCAAGCGTCGATTTCACCCGCCGGTTGCTGAGGTGTCCGCAAAATAAATTTATTTTTTGAGGTGAAACGTATGACTCCCGAACAAAAGCAGGCAATTATTGCTAAGTATGCTATCCACGAAGGCGACACCGGTTCGCCCGAGGTTCAGATTGCGATCCTTACCTACCGCATCAATAACCTCACCGAGCACCTGAAGAGCAATAAGAAGGACCACCACAGCCGTCGCGGCCTTCTGAAGATGGTTGGTCACAGAAGAAATCTTCTCGGCTACCTTATGAAGAACGACATCAATCGCTACCGTGCGATCGTCGAAAAGCTCGGACTCAGAAAGTAATCCCGAAGGAGGGTTGCGTTTTATTCAGCACCCCACCGGATGATAAGGCTTTCACACGTGGGGAACCGAGCCGCTCCCGCGGCTTGGTTCCTCATACTTGTGTTTATAGGCTCCGTAAGAGGCGGAGTTCATATAAAGCTCCGTCACCGTGAGACGCGTGGCGGAAGAGATGTTTTAGATGGAGGAAAAGAAAAATGTTTGAGAAATTCAGAGTGTTTGAATACACACTTGCCGGTCGTCCCCTTGTGATCGAAACCGGTAAAATGGCAGGTCTTGCGAACGGCTCGTGTCTGGTCCGTTACGGTGATACCGCTATTCTTTGTAATGCAACCGCATCCGCTAAGCCCCGCGACGGCATCGATTTTCTGCCGCTGTCGGTCGATTTTGAAGAGAGACAGTACTCGGTTGGCCGTATCCCCGGCGGTTATTTCCGTCGTGAGGGTAAGCCCTCCGAAAAGGCGATCCTGACCTCCCGCGTCATCGACCGTCCGGTTCGTCCTCTGTTCCCCAAGGACCTTCGTAACGATGTGGCGCTTACGCTGACCGTTATGTCGGTCGACAACGATTGCTCGCCCGAAATCTCGGCGATGATCGGTGCCTCGATTGCCCTGTCCATTTCGGATATTCCGTGGAACGGTCCGATTGCCGGCGTTTTTGTCGGTATGGTTGACGGCGAATTTGTGATCAATCCTACGCTTGCACAGCGAGAGAAGTCGGTTCTTGAGTTGACGGTAGCCGGTTCTGCCGAAAAGGTCGTTATGATCGAGGCCGGTGCTAAGGAAGTGTCGGATGAGGATATGTTCGATGCCATCATGCTGGCGCATGAGGAGATCAAGAAGCTGGTTGCCTTTATTAACGGTATTGTTGCCGAGATCGGTAAGCCGAAGTTTGCATATCCCTCCTGCGAATTCGACCACGAGATGTTTGATAAGGTCTTTGCCTTCTGCGAGAAGGATGTTATGTTCGCGCTTGATACCGATGATAAAACGGTTCGCGATGCTCGTCTGAATCCGATCCGCGAAGCGATCGTAGCACAGTTTATCGAGGAATATCCCGATATTGAGGCTCGCTATGAGGAGCTGATCTATAAGATCCAGAAAAAGATCGTCCGTCGTTGGCTGATCAACGACAAGAAGCGTGTGGACGGCAGAAGAATGGATGAGATCCGTCCGCTTTCGGCTGAGGTTGACCTTCTCCCCAGAACGCACGGCTCGGGTATGTTTACCCGCGGTCAGACGCAGGTTCTCACCATCGCTACCCTCGGTACGCTTGGCGATGCCCAGATGCTCGACGGTATTGATGAGGAAGAGTCCAAGCGCTATATGCATCACTACAATATGCCCGGCTATTCGACCGGTGAGGCTAAGCCGGTTCGTTCGCCCGGACGCCGCGAAATCGGTCACGGTGCACTCGCCGAGCGTTCGCTCGTTCCTGTGCTTCCTTCGGTTGAGGAGTTCCCCTATGCCATCCGTTGCGTCAGTGAGGTTCTCTCCTCCAACGGTTCTACTTC
>SVSA01000005.1 GCA_015064545.1 Oscillospiraceae bacterium
CTTTGATCATGACGGGGCCTTTGAGGGCGAGCTTATGGTGGTTCGTGTCGGTGCGTCGGCAGCGGAGACCGTGATAAAAATTCCGGCGCTGATGCCTCTGCAGGTGAATTGGCTGACAGAGGAAACACTGGCGCTGATGTTTACCGATCGTATCGTCATCTACCGTGTTGACGGTACTGCACTTGGCGAGATTCCGTTTGCGTCCTCCTCGTCGCTTGTGGCCGCCATTGGTGATCGGGTGATTTGTACCGTGCATAATGAAGGCGTTCTCGGTTACGATAAGACCGTGAATATCTACGAAGATTCCGGTCATTTGCAGTATTCCGGCTCCTTTGTCGGTGAGCTGCTACAGATTCTTCCTACCGAGAAGGCGGTATTCTTGCTGTTTGAGGACCGTGTGGTCCGTATCCGCTTGACCGACGGCCATATCGGCGAGGTTGTTTTGGCGCCCAACGCCGTTCGCTTGCTTGCTGACGAAGACAATATCATTGTGTGTTATGCCGGTAGTGCCTCAGCAATTCGATTTGAAGAACCATAATAAATCTATGATAGAAAGGACCGTGTTGTTATGTCGTTACTTCTTGATATTCTTGTGATTGCTATTGTGGCAATCAGCATCTTTCTCGGAATCAAGCGAGGATTTATTCGCTCGGTGATGGGAATTGTCGTATTGGTTGCCGCTATTCTCGGTAGCGTGTATTTTTCTCCCGCTCTTGGCAGCCATTTGAACGAGCGCTATGTGGGAGATGCCGTATCCGATCATGTCCGTAGTGCGCTCGATTCGTTGGTTTCGGGTGTCGAGTCACTGGATATTGATGACCTTTTCGAAGACAGACCGCAGGCCTTTGTCGATGTTCTGAACCGCTTCGGGGTTGATTTTGATGATCTGAAGAGCTTCTATGAGGAAAAGGCCGCCGCTACCGATGATGCTGTCGGCAGTATCGCCGAGCATATTGCCTCGCCGATTGCCGCCACCATTTCGAAAGGCGCAGCCTTTGCGATTCTGTTTGTCGGCATCTATCTGGGTCTTTCGATCATTCTTTTGATTGTCGACCTGATTTTCAAAATCCCGATGCTGGAAGGTGCCAACCGCTTGCTCGGAGCCATTTTCGGCGCGGCGCTCGGCTTGGCGATTGCTTGGGGTGTCAGTACGGCATTCTGCAGTCTGCTTCCGCATTTGTCGGTCATTTCCGAGAATGCGATACCCGCAAACGTCATAGAAGATACGATCGTGGTGCGGTTCTTGGGATCGCTTGATATTCTTTCACTATTTTAATTGCAGATTCATTGCCGACGGGGTCGGCAGGAGGTAATTTTCATGCAGCGTTGCTCCAACTGTCATAAGCGTCTTTGGTGGTTTTTATCACCAAAATTGTCAATAACAATATGGAAAATGAGGGCTATTGTCTTCGTTGTGCCAAGGAACTCGGAATTTCTCAGGTGGATGCCCTGATGAAGCAGTATGGCATCTCAGAAGAGGATTTAGATAAGATGGAACCGGTTCTCGAGGACGATGCCGATCTTCCCGTACCGGTAGAGGATGAGGATTCCGATGACGGTGATGAGGGAAAGGCACCGCCGATCGATTTTCGGAAGATCTTTGGTGCTGCCGGCGGGATGCCGCCCTTTCTGCAGGGCAATCCCGAAAAGAAGGCTAAGGACAAGAAGCCGAAGCCCGAAAATAAGAAGAAATTTCTCAGCGCCTATTGTACCGATCTGACGGCGCGTGCCCGCGCCAATCAGCTCGACCGTGTGATCGGACGCGACCGCGAATTACAGCGTGTGATGCAGGTGCTTTGCCGCCGTCAAAAAAACAATCCTTGTCTGATTGGTGAGCCCGGTGTCGGTAAAACTGCCGTGGCAGAGGCTTTGGCAATTAAGATTGCCGCCGGTGACGTTCCGTTCCGCTTGCAGGACAAGGAAGTGCATCTGGTGGATATGACCGCACTTGTGGCAGGTACACAGTTCCGCGGTCAATTTGAAACACGCATGAAGGGCTTGATCGATGAGGTAAAATCGCTCGGTAATATTATTCTTGTCATCGATGAGGTTCACACAATTGCCTCGGCAGGCGATGCCGAGGGTAGCATGAATGCCGCCAATATTCTGAAGCCGGCCCTGTCCCGCGGTGAGATTCAGGTGATTGGGGCAACGACCTTGACCGAATACCGTAAGTTTATTGAGAAGGATGCCGCGCTTGAGCGCCGCTTCCAGCCGATCATGATTGATGAGCCCTCCTTCGAGGACTGCATTGAAATCCTGCGCGGGATCAAATCCTACTATGAAAAGCACCATAAGGTGATCATTCCCGATGAGCTTCTGCCTCGGACGGTTATGCTTTCGGAGCGCTATATCACCGATCGTTATCTGCCCGATAAGGCCATCGATTTGCTGGATGAAGCGCTTTCCTATGTTGTCCTCAATTCGGATGTTATCGATACCTACAGTAAGGCCGAAAAAGAACTGAAAACGGTTGCCGACCAGAGACAGCTGATTGAAGCATCCGATGAAACCGAAGCCGAAAAGCAGGAAGAGAAGTATCGGAAGCTTGCTGAAATCAAGGTGAAGGAGCTTAAGCTGACCGAAACGCTCGATTCGCTCAGAGGCGAGGTCGAAAAGGTTACCTTGACAGCAGCAGAGCTTGCCCATGTTATTGAAATCTGGACCGGTATTCCGACCAGCAACATCATGGAAAACGACTATGCTAAGCTGGAGCGTCTGAGCGCGACCATCCGCTCTCGTCTGATCGGCCAGGATCATGCGGTGGATGCGGTTGTCCGCGCGATCAAGCGCAACCGTGCCGGTGTTTCCTATAAGCGTAAACCGGTATCCTTCATCTTTGCCGGTCCGACCGGCGTCGGTAAAACCGAGCTCGTCAAAATTCTTGCGAGTGAGCTGTTCCATTCGCCTGAAACCCTCATTCGGCTGGATATGTCAGAGTTTATGGAGAAGTTTTCGGTTTCGCGCATTATCGGAGCTCCTCCCGGTTATGTTGGCTATGATGAAGCGGGACAGCTGACCGAAAAGGTGCGTCGGAAGCCATATTCGGTTATCCTCTTTGACGAGATTGAAAAGGCACATCCCGACGTGTTGAACATTTTGTTGCAGATTCTTGACGACGGGCGTATTACCGATGCGCAGGGAAGAACCGTCAATTTTGAAAATACGGTCATTGTCATGACGACAAATGCGGGTTCCTCGCAGAGTGCCTCCTCGGCGGGCTTCAGTACCTCTCGCCACGAAGCCGAGTCGGTTAAGACCGAAAAGGCGTTGTCGCAGTTCTTGCGTCCCGAATTTATTAACCGTGTCGATGAGATTATTGTCTTCCACCATCTGACAGAGGATAATTTTATCGCTATCGCATCCTTGATGCTGGGCGAGCTGGCAAAGGCGTTGGCCGAAAAGGATATCACGCTTACCTTTACCCCGGAGGTAGCGGCTTATGTGGCCCGTTCCTCCTTCAGCGAAAAGTACGGCGCCAGAAATCTGCGCCGCTTCATTCAGCGTGAGGTGGAGGATGTGTTGGCAGATTCTTTGATCTCGGATTGTCTGAACCCACAACACGCGGATCAGAAGACGCATGTGCTTCTGGACGCCAATGACGAAGGCTTGCAGCTTTCTCTTCAGTACGCACCGTAATCCAACAACGTAACGGGCTTGTCCCGGAAAGGTAACTATGGCCGAACGATGGTATGACAAAAGCATAAAGCAGACCGAGATGCGGCTCGAAACCGATGCCAATTTCGGCCTTTCGGGTGACACCATTCGACAGCGCCGCAAGCTCGACGGCTATAACGATATTTATCCTGCCCCCAAAAAGAATTTCCGTGCTTATCTGGCACATCTTTTGACCGACTATACCTCGCTTCTTCTGTTGATTACGCTCTTAATTGCTGCCGTATTCCATGAGACGGAGAACCTGTTCATCATGCTGTTGATTCTGGTGACCTATTATACCATTGCTATGGTGACCTATGTGAAATCGCAGGATGTTCTTGAAAACATGGGACGTAGCGCCCTGCCGAATGCCAAGGTGATGCGCGGCGGACGAATCTTCATGGTCAAGCAGAAGCAGCTGGTTCGCGGGGATGTGGTGTATGTCTCGGCAGGCGACATTATTCCTTGCGACGCTCGTCTTGTTGAATCGCGCGGGCTTGAAATTCTTGAGGTTAATGTTACCGGTGTTACCCATGCTGTCCGAAAGGACGCTGAGTTTATTCACTACCACGACATTGCGCCCGCTCAGCAAAAAAATATGCTCTTTGCCTCAACGATTGTAACACGAGGAACCGGACGAGCCATTTGCTGTGAAACCGGCAGCGATACGCTGGTTTGCGCGATGGGGAAGAACCAACCGATGGTATCGCATGAGCGCCTTGAGATTCTCGACCGTATCGGCCGGTTTTGTAAGGTGTGGACGCTGACCATGACGCTGTTGATTTTCGTGTTAACGGTGGCTGATCTTTTGATCGGCGTCGGCGCCAAAGAAGGTATTTTCGGAAGCTTTATGACGGGCTTGTCATTGGCCGTAGCCTCCATGAGCGAGTTTTACACGGCTTTTGCCTATATCGTCTTGGCTTGCGGTATTTTCGGTGCGGTTAATCGAAAAAAGGACATCAATCGCGGTGCGCTGATCAAAAATAGCGCCAAGCTTGAGGATATCAAAAATCTGACCTGTCTGATTGTGCCGCGAGAGGCAGCCTTCAGTATCCGCGATATGGCGCTGGAGAAGGTGTTTGCCAATGGCGATGTCTATGCTGTCGGCGAGCACGGATACCGCCGAAATGCATCGCGTGTGCTCCGTTATGCCCTGATTTCGACCGGACGGTACGGCGCCGGTAAGTTAATTGAGAATAATCTGTCGGGCGATAATGTTTATACCTCCGAGGAGGAGGCTATTCTCAAAGCCGCAGAGTCCGAAAGTGAATATCATATCGGCCTCGACCGCCGTTATCCGATGCTCGATCATTGTGCCAAGGGCAATCGCAGTCGCTTTGACACAACCTTGGTGCGCTACGAAAACGGGTATGTTGTATCCCTGAGAGGTGATTATCGCACCGTTTTGCCCCTCTGTCGCTACTATACCGAGGATAGCCGCGTATATCCGATGACTGAGGAAAAGTGGAACGAGATCCTGATTGCTGCCGAACAGCTTGCCAAGGAGTCTTACCGCGTCCTTGCGGTTGCTTCGAAGGATACCATGTATAAATCGCTCAAGAGGCTATCCTCCTGCCAGACCGATTTGACCTTTGAGGGACTGCTTGCCATTCGTGAGCCGCATTTGCCCGATGCCGCTAAGAATGTTCTTCGCGCGAAGAATGCAGGGCTCAAGGTTCTGCTTCTGACGCCCGATGTCAGCGAAAGCAATGCGATTTTGGCAGAGTCTCTCGGCATAGCTACCGAGGCGCGGCAAAGCATTACCGGCGAAGAGCTTTCTCACATGAAAGAAGGCCTTTTCCGAGCCAATCTCGATATTTACACCGTATATCAGGGGTTGAACTTGGCGCAACGACGGCTTTTGGTTCGTTTTCTGCAGGAAAAGGGTGAGCGTGTCGGCTATCTATGCTCCGAGCTGGACGAAATCATTTTGATGAAGGAGGCCGATGTCGGTTTCTCACAAAGCATCACCCTCTCCGAAAAGGCCGGCGGAACCGGTATCGATCTGGCGGGGCGTAATATACCGATCTATACCAAGGACCCCAACGAGGGGGGAAGCGGCTGTGAAGCACTGAAATTTGTTTCGGATGTCGTGGTGTCGGAGCCGGACAAGTCCGGTACCGGCGGCTTTAACGCCATGCTGGAGACCTTGCTCTATGCCAAGGGTGTCTATTATAATCTATATCGGATGCTCAAGTACATGATTGCCTCGCAGGTTGCCAAGCTGACCTTGATTTTTCTTGCGCTTGTTCTCGGCTTTACCGCGCTGACGCCGCCGCAGATTTTGTTCTGTGGTTTGATGATCGATTTTGCCGCCTTGATTATTATCGCCTTTGAACGTCCCGATTACACGCTTCTCAGTGCGCCAACCTCCATCAGCGAAAAATTAAAGGCACCGTTTTGGCGTAATATTGACGCGGTGGTGATTGGTGTTCTGCTCGCCGTCGTTACCATTGTCACTTCGTTGTATTTGCAGCATTATCATGTTCTTGACGTGGCTTCGCTTCCGACCTTTTGCTTTGTCAGCTTGCTGGTTTCCCAGCTGTCGCTTTTGAATGAATGTAAGCGGGAGCGTAGTGTCTTTGATCCGAATGTTCGCTTTAATGGCGCCTATCTTACCTTCCTACTGCTTTTTGCCGTCTTTGTGACGCTGATCTTTACGGTTTCCCCCATCGGCATTCTCTTTGCTGTTCAACCGCTGTCTCTGTTTGCCTGTGTTGCGCTTGTTCTTCCCGGTCTGGTGGTCACGCTTTGCTATGAGATTTATAAGATGATACAGCGCCGCGAAGATAAGAGTTCGCTTTGAAGCCAATCAAAAAAGTCCACCATTGTCTAAATGGTGGACTTTTTGCATGAAGAATGAGGGTTGAATTTCTGTAGTACCGAATGGGACGATATGACACAGTTGCGCAAGGATGAAGCTCGTTCTTAAGAATGCTGTGACTGTGTGACCGTATACGGTGCAGTAACAGCGTTCTTGGCCGATTCAATGCAGACATCACGAATTCTCTCGGCCTGAGCGTTGGATGCCAAAGCGGGCGGGATGAATGTTACCGAATCAATCGGCATACCGGTTAGTGCATGCATCATGGTCAATGCAGCAACATAGCGGCCGGTATTGATCGACAGGTGATAGCCGTCACGCGTCAGCGTGTCGCCAAGGAAGGAGGTACGGGCATTCTGAATCGAGGTGCCGTTCGGAATGACGATCGAAATGGCATCGTTTGTGACAATGACTTTCTTGACAGCAGAGACAATCGCCTCATACATGACCATTTGATCGTTTTGATATTTGTAGAACTCAGCGTGTGTGGAATCTCCTTGATACGCCCAGGTCATATTCCAAACCAAGGATACGCTCGTGTTTTTTGATTCGGCGCATAGCTTCTGCAGTTCGGATATGATATTGGGTAACGAGTTATAGGATTCCGTTTGTCCGCTTACGCCGCTGGATTGTTGCAAGGAAATAAAGTCCCAGTTATCGCTGATGAGAGCATCCTTGATCGAGAAGTTTTCGCGATTTGTCCATTTTCCGCTGTTATTGTAGCGATAAATGTAGGTATGTGCATCGCGGCGTACGTTCGCATAATGGGTGTTGAGATTGCAGCCACCAATGTAAAGATTACCAAGAACCACTTGCTCAATCCCAAGATCCGTGGCAATTTGATAAGCATATTCGATCGTATCGTCCGAAAAGCTGTTGCCGATCATCAGAATCTTCAGCGCACCGTCATCATCCCATGTGCCGTAATCGGGCGGTGGTGCCTCGGTCTCGGGAGGCATAGAGGTGTCGGCTGTCGTTTCGGAAAGGAGATCCGTTGAGACAGGCGGCTGTGTGGTGCTGTTATCGGAGGGCGCAGAAGAGGACTGACAACCAAACAGAAGTGCACAGGAAAGAAGCATTGTAAAGGCAAGCAAGACAATTCGTTTCATAGGGCCTCCTCATGGTTAGGTTATAAATTTTGAGGGAGTAACAGCAAAAGGACAAGCGACAGCATGTTGGGCGGCTTCGATGGCGACCAGCATTTCCTTTTCACTAACACCCTCCGGACGGTAGGTAAGAGTCGAAAGATCGCGGCCTGTCAGCGCGTGTACCAGCGTTAAGCCCGCAATGTAACGTCCCAAGCCCAAAGAGAGATGAACGCTATCGCGATTCAGCGTGTCCCCCACAAACGAGGTGCGGGCATTTTGGATCGCCGTGCCGCAGGGAATAACCGTAGAGAACAGGCCGGAGGGCAGAATACATTCGTTTACGGCCTCGGTGATTTTGCGATACATCGTTGCCTGATCCTTGTCATAACGAGCAAAAGCATCGTTTTCGCTGTTTTGAGGATAGGCCCAGGTCATATGCCAAATAAACGTGGGATGATCGCCTGCCGTTTGGCGAACAAAGGCGGCAAGCTCGGGGACACGGGCATAGGTTTCGGGGATGCCGCTGCCGGCGCTTGCCTGTTGCATCGAAATGATGTCCCATTTCTCTGCACGGATGGCGTCCTCCAAACGGAAGGCTACGGTGGTCTGCCAGGTTCCGTTATTGTTGAAGCGGTATTCATAGTCGGGCGTATTGT
Organism: Oscillospiraceae bacterium; assembly: GCA_015064545.1. Classification (GTDB taxonomy): domain Bacteria; phylum Bacillota; class Clostridia; order Oscillospirales; family CAG-272; genus Colimorpha_A. The sequence goes on from SVSA01000005.1 coordinate 8,226, forward strand.
GAAGCGCGTTGTCCGCGTGACGGTCGATGGGACAGCCGCCGATAAAGAGGTTGCCGAGTACAATCTGCTTAACGCCGAGATCGGCGGCGATGTGATAAACGTGCTGCATCATATCATCGGAATAACTGTTTCCGATGGTAAGAAGCTTTAAGGTATCCTGTGTCATATGTTTTCTCCTTGTGCGATTATGCCATCACCGTGCCGTCAGGATGGAAGAGAGGAAGCTTTTCGAGATATTGGATATCCTCGCGCTCTTGCGCGTCTCCTTCGGCCAAAATACACATTTTACCGGCAATGATACCGCCCGCCTGTTCGACCAGAATTTCGACAGCACGAAGCGACTCGCCGGTCGAAATGACATCGTCGATGAGCAGAATTTTTTTGCCCTTCATTTTTTCGGCATCGGCTCCGTCGAGGTAGAGGTGCTGATCGGCATCGGTCGTGATCGAACGAACGGCAACATCGAAAACCGAGGTCATGTAGAGCTTGGGATGCTTTCTTGCGACGAAATAAAAATCGTCACCGCGCTGGCGCGCCATTTCGTGAGCCAATGGAATCCCTTTCGCTTCCGCGGTGATCAGATAATCGTAAGCGGGGGCGCGCTTCAGAAGCTCGGCAGCACAGGCAACTGTCAGCGGGGCATCGCCGAAAATGACAAAGGCGCCGATGGAAAGCGTTTCATTAACGGGACAGATCGGAAGGGCGCGCTCCAGCCCTGCGATCGTCATCTTGTGTGTAAGCATGAACCGAAATTCCTTTCAAAAAAAATATCTACTGCTATTATAGAGCACTTCGACAGTTTTTTCAAGATGTTTTTTGGAATTCCTTCTGTTTTTGTGGCAATTGACACGAAAAATACGAAATAAATCGAACAGGGTGAAAAGAAAAAGAGGGAGAACTTCGAAAGAATCGGGGGAAAAGACTTGAATTATTCACGATTCTTTGTTATAATGATAAAGTTAAAACTGTATAATGGGGGTAGGATATGAAAATCGGGCTGGTTGGATTTGGATACATGGGCAAGAGCCATGCCTATGCCGTGCATAATTTGCGCTATTTCTACGGCTCATCAGCTCCCGATGCCGCCATTGTCGGTGTGACAACTAACGGAAGCAGCACGGCGCAAGAGGCCTGCCGCGACTATGCTCTTGGCCGTGTCTATGAAACCGTAGAGGAGATGCTATGCTCCTCAGAGATCGATATTATTGATGTTTGCTCGCCGAACCTCTATCATTACGATACGGTTAAGCGTGCGCTTCTTGCGGGGAAGCATGTGTATTGTGAAAAACCGCTGGCCGTTACGGCGGCGCAGGCAAATGAGCTTGCGACGCTGGCAGCTTCACGTGGTGTCACCGCACAGGTTGTGTTCAATAATCGGTTTTTGACAGGCGTTATGGCCGCTAAGCGTTTGATTGATGAGGGACGCTTGGGACGCATTGTTTCCTTCCGTTCGGCCTATCTTCATGCCAGCTGTACAGACCTTTCCCGTCCTGCCGGCTGGAAGCAGGACAAAACGGTTTGCGGCGGCGGTGTTCTCTTTGACCTCGGCTCGCACGCGCTGGATCTGGTACGATACCTCTGTGGTGAATTTGCCGAAATTTCCGGCCGCGCGCAGATTGCCCATCCCAGCCGTGTCGGAAGGGATGGCAAACCGTGGCAGACCAACGCGGAGGAAGCTTTTTACATGACGGCCGCCCTACAGAACGGTGCCGTCGGTACGATTGAGGCCAATAAGCTGGCGCTCGGTACCAACGATGACCTTTCCTTCGAGATCTACGGAGAGAGCGGAGCGCTTCGGTATTCGTTGATGCAGCCAAGTTTTCTCTCTTTTTACGATAACACCCGTCCCGGCGGTGTTTTGGGCGGGGAGCGCGGCTTTACGTCAATCGAATGTGTCAGCCGTTTCCCGGCACCGGGCGGTATCTTCCCGGCAATCAAGGCCCCGACCGGTTGGTTGATGGGACATGTCGGATCGATGTATGCCTTTCTGTCAGCCGTTTCCGCGAAGCGAGAGGCAAGTCCTTCCTTTGCAGACGGGGCTCGAATTCAGCAAATTATGGAAGCCGCCTACACCTCGGCGTCCGACAACGGACGTATTGTTAGGCTGTAAACCGTCCGACAGCGGTTTTCTGTCGGAGAAGCGGAGTGTAAGATGTTAACGGTGGGTTTGACAGGCAGCACGGGAAGCGGAAAGGGATATGTTTCCTCGATTTTTTGCGAAGCCGGAATTCCTTGTCTTGATACCGATCAGGTTTGCCGGGATGTCTATGAGAAAGGGCAGGCCTGCTATACCGATCTGGTTGCCTACTTTGGAGAGGAAATTCTTTCCGGGGACGGTTCGATTGATCGCAAGGCTCTGTTTCAGGCGGCCTTTCCGTATCGCGAGCGCTATGAGAAGCTGAATTCGATTGCCTTTTTTCACATTATGAAGGCGACCGAGCGTTGGCTGGCAGAGCGTAAAGCCGAAGGGGTACGCATAGCCGTCATTGATGCTCCCATGCTCTATGAAAGCGGCTTTGACAAAATCTGTCACAAGGTCGTAGCGGTAACCGCCGACCGTGAAACGCAAATCCGGCGGGTCATGGCGCGTGACGGCGTGTCGGAGGAGATTGCGCTGGCACGCTTGGCCAAGCAAAAAGCGAATCATTACTATGAATCTCGCTGCGATTACCGACTGGATAATTCGCTGGCCAATGAACGGAATATTCATGCCGATACGATGCGGCTGGTGGGCTTGCTTCGAAGACTCTCAGCCGATAAAGCGTGATAGCAAAGGAAGGAAGTTTCAAAGACAGAGGCTATCGTTTGCTGCTTACTTTCGGTTGCTTTCTTCTGTCATTTCTATCGCTAACGGCTTCATGCCGCATCCTGGGCTATCTCTTCTATCCCAGATGCTATGCCCCCATGGTGGAGCGCTATGCGGCGCTGTTTTCTGTGCCTGAGGCAATTGTGTATGCGGTCATCCGTACCGAAAGTCACTTCGATCCTCAGGCGGTTTCGCATGCCGGGGCCAAGGGTTTAATGCAACTTATGCCTGCCACCTATGAGGCAATCGCCGATCGACTGCGTTTGGATCATCGCCGTCTGTCGGTCTTTTCCCCGGATGTGAATCTTGCTTGTGGTGTATGTCTCCTATCGCTTCTCTATGAAAAGTATCAGAGCTGGGATCTTGTCTATGCCGCCTACAATGCCGGTGAGCCGGCCGTTGACGGATGGCTGGCCGATTCCCGTTATAGCGATGGTAATACACTTATTGATATTCCGTATTCCGAAACGGCTTCGTATATGACCGTAGTCAAACGAACGGCGGCGGTTTATCAAACCCTCTATCATTTGTCAATTATACCGGACGGTAAAACATAAAGGAGATTATCATTATGACAGCAAAAGAACTCAAAAATGAACTGGAATACAAGAACAAGAGCGCTTACGATTCCATTACGGAGGATGAGCTTGAGCGCTCCTTTGCCTATGCGGAAAGCTACAAGCTCTACCTTGATTGCTGCAAAACCGAGCGCGAGGCCGTTACCTATAGCATTGCCATGGCAAAAGCACGCGGCTACGAGGAATATACCCTCGGCGGCGAAATCGTTGTCGGCGGCAAGTATTATTATAACAACCGCGGCAAGCAGCTGATCCTCTTCCGCGTTGGTGAAGGCTCTCTTGAGAAGGATGGCGCCTATGTTCTGGTGGCGCACATTGATTCGCCTCGTATTGATCTGAAGCAGAATCCGCTTTATGAGGACAGCGGCTTCGGTATGTTCAAGACCCATTATTACGGCGGTGTCAAGAAGTATCAGTGGACGGCAATTCCGTTGGCACTGCACGGTGTTGTTGTCAAGAGCGATAACACGGTTGTCGATATCTGCATCGGTGAGGATGAGGACGAGCCCATCTTCTATATTTCCGATCTGCTCCCCCACCTGGCCAAGAACCAAATGAGCAAGACGCTGGCAGAGGGGATTACCGGGGAGGGTTTGAATATCATTGTCGGCTCCGAGCCCTACCGCGAGGAAGAAACCGATGGCGCCATTCGCTTGAATCTTCTTCGTATTCTTAATGAAAAATACGGCATCAAGGAAGAGGATTTCCTCTCAGCCGAGCTGACGGCGGTTCCTGCCTTTAAGGCCAGAGATATCGGCCTTGACCGTTCGCTCATCGGTAGCTACGGTCACGATGACCGTGTTTGTGCCTATCCTGAAATTACGGCATTGTTCGATACCAAGAACACCGAAAAAACGATGTTTGCCGTGTTGGCCGACAAGGAAGAAACCGGCTCAGACGGTGTCACCGGTATGCAGGGTGAGCTGTTCACCGATCTGCTTGCTGAGGTGTGCGAGGCCGTTGGTGCGAATTACCGCGTGGTAAAATCAAAGTCGAAGTGCCTGTCGGCCGACGTTAACGCCGCCTTTGATCCGAATTTCCCCGATGTTCTCGAGCGCAAAAACGCTTGCTTTATTAACTGCGGTGTTGTGCTGTCCAAGTTTACCGGTTCCCGCGGTAAGGGCGGCACCTCCGATGCCAGCTCGGAATTTACGGCCTATGTCAGAAATCTTCTGAATGAGGCCGGTGTTTCGTGGCAGATGGCGGAGCTTGGTAAGGTTGACCAGGGCGGCGGCGGTACGGTTGCCAAGTATGTGGCGAATCGTAATATCGATACCATCGACGTTGGTGTGCCGGTGGTTTCGATGCATGCTCCGTACGAGGTCGTTTCCAAACTGGATCTCTATATGACCTATAAAGCATTCTGTGCTTTCCTTGCCTGATGCTTTCCAAGCTGAAAGAAGCAGAGCTTCGTTTTGAAGCGATTGAGGCGGCCTTGTCCTCTCCGGACGTGGCCGCCGATCCCGAGGCGTTGCGCCGTCATATGCAAGAATATCGCCGCCTTTCGCCCATTATCGAGGCGTACCGCCGCTTTCTCTCGGCCGAGAGACGGCTGTCTGAGGCTGAAGCGCTCTTGCGTGATGAGCAGGATAGCGAGCTTCGTCTTCTGGCGGAGGAGGAACGCAAGCAGGGAAGAGAGGAGAGGGAGGCTCTTCTTCGCGAGCTGACGGTTTTGCTGTTGCCACGTGACGAGAATGACGATAAGAATGTCATTGTCGAAATTCGTGCCGGTGCCGGTGGCGAGGAGGCGGCGCTTTTTGCCGGTACGCTGTATCGTATGTACAGTATGTATGCCGCCGATCACGGCCTCCGCATCGAATCGATCAGCGCCAACCCGACCGAGCTGGGAGGCTTTCGTGAGGTTTCCTTCCTCGTTGAGGGGGAAGGGGCTTACTCTCGCTTAAAATTTGAAAGCGGTGTTCATCGAGTACAGCGTGTTCCCGACACCGAGTCTCAGGGACGGATTCATACGTCAACGGTTACCGTGGCGGTTCTTCCTGAGGTGGAGGCGGTTGCTGTCGAGATTCGTCCGGAGGATCTTGTGATTGAATCCATGAAAAGCTCCGGTGCCGGCGGACAGCATGTCAATAAAACCGAATCGGCCATTCGGATGCTTCATAAGCCGAGCGGTATCGTAATCGAATGCCGCGAAGAGCGTTCGCAATATAAAAACCGCGATAAGGCGCTCAAACTTCTTCGTGCCCGCCTGTATGACATGAAGCAGCAGGAGGTGGAAGGAAAGGTAGCCGCCGAACGGCGCTCGCAGGTCGGAAGCGGTGACCGAAGCGAGAAGATTCGGACATATAACTATCCTCAGAGCCGTGTGACAGACCATCGCATTGGTTTTACCACCCACAATATCGAAAGCATTCTGAACGGTAATCTAACGCCGCTGTTGGATGCGCTTGCCTCGGCCGATACGGCTGAAAAACTGAAACGGTCACAACAAACATGAAGACACAAATCATTCGCTATACCAATAAAGCATCCCTGGAGCCGGCTGCCGCAATCTTGCGAGACGGCGGAATCGTTGCCTTTCCCACCGAGACGGTCTATGGCCTCGGAGGAAATGCCTTTGATCCCGCGGCGGCCAAAAAGATTTATGAGGCAAAGGGCAGACCCTCCGATAACCCTCTGATCGTGCATTTGCACGATTATCGTACAGCTGGGCAGTATGCCCATACCACGCCGCTGTTTTTTGAACTGGCGGAAGCCTTTATGCCGGGGCCGTTAACAATTATCCTGCGAAAGCGAAGCTTTATTCCTGACAGCGTAACGGGAGGCCTCGATACGGTTGGCTTACGTGTGCCGTCGCATCCGATTGCACGCGAGCTGATTGAGCTTGCCGGTGTTCCGGTGGCGGCACCATCAGCGAACTTGTCGGGAAAGCCCAGTCCGACAGCCTTTTCCCATGTGATGCATGATTTGAATGGACGTGTCGATGCCATTATCGACGGAGGAACCTCGGAGTTCGGGGTGGAGTCCACCATTATCAAGCTCGAGAACGACGGCACTATCAAGCTGTTGCGTCCCGGCGCGATAACGATCGAAATGCTCTCGCTTTTTAGCGACCATATTGAAGTGGATCCCGCTGTGACGCAAAAGTTTGACGGGATTCCCCTGGCACCCGGCATGAAATACCGTCACTACGCACCGTCCTCTCCCCTAACGGTGCTGGAGGGTGATAATGATGCGGTATATGAATTTTTAAACGGCAAAGAACGATGCGGTGTGATCTGCTTTGATGAGGATCTTCCGTTTATTCGCGGAAAGCATGTTTATACCTGTGGTCCGCGCGAAGATTCGCTGACACAGGCAAAGCGGCTCTTTGACTGCCTGCGTCGTTTGGATGATGTTGAGGGAATCGATGTTATCTTTGCCCGCATGCCTGCCAAGGTCGGTATTGGTCTTGCGGTTTTCAATCGACTGCTGAAGGCTGCCGGTTTCAGTGTCAGAACACTCCCGCCGAAGAGATAATGTTAAGAAAAAGGACAGGCAATTATGGCCAAAAAGAAAAAGACTCCACAGCCGGTAACGCCGGCAGTTGTTGCCGAGATCCGGCATCAGCCGATCACCGAAACGGTTGAGAAGAATTTTATGCCTTACGCCATGAGTGTTATCGTGGCACGCGCCATTCCCAGCATCGACGGCTTTAAGCCGTCGCACCGTAAGGTTCTTTATACCATGTACAAAATGGGACTCATGTCGGGCCCGCGTGTCAAAAGTGCCAATGTGGCAAGCCAGGCAATGCTCCTCAATCCTCACGGTGATGCTGCCAACTACGAAACCCTGGTTCGCTTAACCCATGCCAATGAAGCGTTGCTGCATCCCTTTGTTGACTCAAAGGGTACCTTCGGTAAGCATTTCAGCTCGGATATGGATTATTCGGCACCGCGATATACCGAGTGCCGTCTGGATAAGTTCTGCACCGAGATTTTCAGCGGTATCGATAAGGATGCGGTGGATTTCGTCGAAAACTACGATAGTACAACGACCGAGCCGGTTCTTCTGCCGGTTACCTTCCCGAATATTCTGGTGTCGCCCAATATCGGTGTGGCGGTCGGTATGGCCTGCTCGATTTGTTCCTTTAATCTGGCAGAAATTTGCGACGGAACCATTCAGTTGCTCAAAAACCCGAATACCGATATCGAACGCCTATTGGATATCATTCGTGCCCCCGATTTTCCGAGTGGCGGTAGTATGATCTACGATCGGGATAAATATCGTGAGGTTTTTCGTACCGGTCACGGTTCCATTCGTGTCCGTTCCCGCTATCATTATGATAAGGACGCCAACTGCATCGATGTGTTGCAGATTCCGTATTCCACCACGATCGAAGCGATTATCAAGAAGATGGTCCAGCTCATCAAGGAAGGGAAGCTGAAGGAGGTTGTGGATGTCCGCGATGAAATCGATATCAGCGGCTTTAAGCTGACGATCGATCTTCGGCGAGGAACCGATCCTGACAAGCTGATGCAAAAGCTCTACAAGATGACGCCGCTTGAGGATTCCTTTGAATGTAATTTCAATGTTTTAATCGGCGGAACACCGCGTGTGCTTGGCGTACGGGAGCTGCTTAACGAATGGATCGATTTCCGTGTTGCCTGTGTGCGCCGCGAGGTGCGCTTTGATCTTAATAAAAAGAAGGATAAGCTGCATCTTCTTCTCGGCCTTGGCAAGATTCTTTTGGATATCGATAAAGCGATCAAAATTGTTCGTGAAACGGCCAAAGAGCAGGAGGTTGTCCCGAATCTGATGGCAGGCTTCTCCATTGACCGTATTCAGGCCGAATATATTGCCGAAATAAAGCTTCGCTATCTGAACCGTGAATACATCATCAATCGTATCAAGGAAATAGAATCCCTCCAGAATGAGATCGCAGATCTTGAGCAGCTGGCTTCTTCTGAAACCCGTCTGAAAAACAAGATCGCGGCTCAGCTTAAAGAGATTAAGCAAAAATACGGCAAGCCTCGCCAGACACAGATTATCGGTGTCGAGGATATCGAGGTATACGATGAAGACGATATGGTGGATAACTATAACGTCAAGCTGATCTTTACGAAGGAAGGCTATTTCAAGAAGATCACGCTTCAGTCGCTCCGCGGAAACGATGAGCAGAAGCTGAAGGAAGGCGATTTTGTTCTTTCGACAATCGATGCCTCCAATACCGACGAGATTTTTGTCTTTTCGGACAAGGCGCAGGTCTACCGTGCCAAGGTCAGTGAATTTGATACGGTCAAGGCCTCTCAGCTGGGAGACTATCTCCCGGCGAAGCTCGGCTTTGAGGAGGATGAGCGTGCCTTGGCGGTTCTGAAGCTTGAAAAGAACTATGCCGAAAGCGGTCATGTTCTGATCTTCTTTGCAAACGGCAAGGGTGTCAGATTGCCCATTTCCGCTTATGAAACCAAGGCCTATCGCCGCAAGCTTACCGGCGCCTATTCGGATGCCAGCGAGGCGGTTGGCTGTGTCTTTGTGAATCAAGCCGAGCGTCCGATTTATCTCGTGACAAGCAGTGGTAAGGCGATGGTAATCGATTCGTCGTTGGTTCCCGAAAAGGCAACCCGAACATCGCAGGGCGTGATACTTATGACACAAAAGAACGACAGCCGTGTCGTTTTTGTCAGCGACGATCCTGCTCGTTTCCTCCGAGGCGATAAGAGTTATCGCAAAAACAAGCTTCCCTCTGCCGGCACGACGCTGGATACCGATGACCGCAGACGTCTTCCCGACAGTATCCAGGATTGTCTTACCCCTTGATGAGCGCACGGGGGCTGTCGGATTACGGCGGTTTTTGACCATCTTGACGATCACATTCTCAAAGAAAGGAACAGTCTAACCATGAACAGAATGTCCAAACTTGCGACGATCGGAATTCTTCTTCTTGTTTCGATGACGCTGTGTGTCTCGGCGGACGGTACCTATTCCACCCACGAGGATCCGCTGGTTTCTCTCAGCTATGTCAACAATGTGCTTGGCCCTCAAATTATGGAGCAGGTGCTGGCTAAGATTGATGAGGAATATGTCAAGATCAGCGATATCAGTATGGCATCGGCGGGCTCTTACACAACGCTAGCGCTTACGCAGGGGCAGACAGTTATGGCGGATGCCTGCTGTGAAGTGGTTCTGATTTCCGGGATGGCCTCAGCGGTTATTACCGCTGCCGCTAATGTCGAAGCCGGAAACGGCATCTCCGATCTGACCGACGGAGTCGTTCTGGTTAACAGCAACCTGCTTCCGCTGAATCACTATCTCGTGATTCCCAAGAGTGACGGCCGCGGTTTTACCGTCACGTCCGAAACGGCAACCATTTTGATTCGAGGTGAATATCATGTCGCAGGATAACCGTAAAAAAAGAAAGAAGTTCCGCTTGGACAGTCGATTCTGGGCCAGAGTTTTGGTCATTATCCTTGTCGGTACCATGCTTCTTGGCACTTTCTATTATTTTCTTGTTTTTCTCATGATCGGTAAGCGCGCGAACAACCGTGCGGAGCTTTCCGAAGTGGTTTCTCTTGTCAGTAAGGAGCCGACAGACCTGTTAGGAGAAGCGTATGACTGCTGAGACCGCGAAGCGACATAAGGGGCTCCGCCTTCTGCGTGCCGTGTCGGTATTGTTAGCCGTCCTTTTGCTGCTTGGCCTTGGTCTTTCGTTGGTTCTCGCATCGCGTGCCGCCTCGCTTGACGCCGAGGCTGACAATCCCTTAATACGCGTAGCACTTGTGTACGGAACAGCCGTTAAGCATGATTACGGCTTGCGCGCGGATCACGGGATGATTCTCGGCTATGCCGATGCCAACAAGGTTTTCACCCCGATTCTGACAACCGAGGCAACCACCCTGCATGCCTGCCGCGACGGCAATATGGTTTTTACCTCGTCCAAGCGCTATATCCTTGCAGGGAACGGTCAGACGGTGCAGGTGGGCGGTTATCATATTGCGCTGGACTGTTCACCGGATGAAGTCGAGGCGATTGCACGGCTTTTGCCCGAAGAATCGATCTTCTCCTTTTGGCAGGACGGAAAGCAATCGCTGCTGCTTGGCCAATATACTTCGGAAAATGCGGCGGCTGAAGCGCTTGTTTCCTTGAAAAACGACTTTGCCATGACCGATACGGAGGAACCGACACCGTTTCAGAAGGCGTTAGCTACGGCTACGGTGAATATTCCCAGTCATACCGCAGTTGTGTTGGTTGATCCTTCCACCCATCGGATTGTGTGGAAATTTGAGTCTTCCGATGCAGCGCTTCGCGTCGGTGTTCAGGCCATTCAGACCGAAGAGGAGCATACACATCTTTACGGAATGCCGCTCCCATACTACTATGCTTACGATGGAACCTTACTGGTTTCGCCGAATCAAAGCGGCAGTGCGCGCGGTATTCAGGTGGTCAATCAGCTGCCGCTCGAGCGTTATGTAGCTGGTGTCATTCCCTATGAGGTCAGTAATGCTTGGCCTCTTGAAACGCTGAAAGCGTTTGCCATTGCCGTTCGTTCCTATACGGTTTCGCATTTTAATAAGCACAATGGCGCGTATGGTGCCGATCTTTGCAATACGGTTGACTGTCAGGTTTACCGCGGCTTTGCCTCAGCCAATGCGCGTGTGTTGCAGGCCGTTGCCGAAACCGAGGGTGTAATTGCCGTCTATAACGGCCGTATTTGCAGTACCTTCTATTCCTCCAGTACCGGCGGCTGCACCGCCAACGTCTGGGAGGTTTGGGGCAGCAATCCCAAAACTTATCCATACCTGCGTGCCGCGGCAACGCCATGGGAAAAATATTCGCAATATGGTAACGGCACCTCTACCGTGACGGCAACCGGACAGCAGATTTATGAACGTCTCAAGGCGCGTGGCTATACCGCGCTTGACAGTGCGGTTACCGATATTACGTATACAACCGGTGAAAATACCTCCTACGTTTATACCATTACCTTTACGGATAAAAACGGCCATACCCTGACACTCAAGGGCTGTGAAAATATCTCGATCAATCTCTCTCCGTATGTCAACAGCGCCAATTTTGTTGTCTGTCAATCGGGGGAGACGGTTACGCGTCTGAATTATACCAAAATGGGCTTCGGAAACACAACCGCCGAACCAACCCTGGGTGTTTTGGTCCGTTCCTATCCCAACGATCATCTGCTTGTCGGCCGTCAGGAATTTTCGGTTTTGACTGCGCATGGCACGCATACCTTTTCGGATTCGAATACGGAATACGTCATGTCGGATACCGGTATTCATGAGTACAATCTTTCCCACTCGCTTGACTCGCAGTATTATCCGACGATCATCGGGGTAAACGGCCAGGAGCTTCCCGATCTTATGAGTCTTAAAACCTTGGTAGAGAGCGAAACACTCCAAACCGAGGGGGATGGCAGTGCCTTTGTCTTTATCGGACGTGGCTGGGGCCACGGCGTGGGACTGAGTCAGTTTGGGATCAAGGATCTCGGTGATTTGGGATACGATTATGAAACGATCTTCAAGGCGTATTATAGCGGCGTCGATTTGATTACCTATGCCGATTATCTCGGCGTGTCTTAACGTAAGGAAGTGACCATTTTTTGACAATAACCGTCATTGGCTGTGGACGATGGGGTACCTTCATCGCCTACTATTTAGATACGCTCGGCCACACGATAACCTTGTATGGCCGAAAGGGGTCGGAGACCTTTCAGCGTCTTCTTGAAACACGAAATAATGATCTGGTGACCCTGTCGGATCGCATTTGTCTTACCGATGAGCTATCGGCTGTCGAAGAGGCTGATATCGTCCTTATTTCCATCGGTTCGCAGGGACTTCGATCACTGTGCCAAGAGTCCCCTTTGCAAGCGCTACGGGATAAAACAATCGTGCTGTGCATGAAGGGCTTGGAAATCGGAACCGGTTGTCGCCTGACCGAGGTGGTGGCGCAAAGCCTTCATCCCTCCAATACGGCGGCCGTTTGGATCGGTCCCGGTCATGTACAGGAGTTTGTGGCAGGTGTTCCCAACTGTATGGTGATCGACTGTCATAACGAGGCGGTAAAGCACCGTTTGGTCGAAGCCTTTTCGGGTCCGCTGATTCGTTTTTACTACGGCAGCGATTTGATCGGTAATGAGGTTGGTGCGGCGGCAAAAAATGTGATTGGTATTGCGGCCGGTATGCTGGACGGCTATCATCTCAGCTCGCTGAAGGGGGCCTTGATGTCCCGCGGAACGCGCGAAATTTCAAGATTGATCTGTGCGATGGGCGGTAACGAGCTTTCGGCGTACGGTCTCTGTCATCTCGGTGACTATGAAGCCACGGTGTTTTCCCCGTATTCGCATAACCGTCGCTTTGGTGAGGCCTTTGTTAAGGGCGAGCCATTTGAGGCGCTGGCGGAGGGATATTATACCGTAAAAGCCTTGGTGTTACTGGCAGAGACTTATCAGGTTGAGCTTCCGATTTGCCGCGCCGTCTATGATGTTCTGTATGAAAAGGCGGCTCCTCAGACGGCACTTCGCACCTTGCTTGACCGTAGTTTGAAACAGGAGTTCTGAAATTTATGAAAGCAACCTTTTATGATGTGCTGATCGCTCATGCGGCCATGTATCCCGCGATGAAGCCGGAGGATTATGTCAAATTAGCCTTCCAGTCGGAATTCGGATGCGGGCATTTGCTGACCGATCGTGAGGCGGCCCTGTCCTACTTGCGCGAAGAAATGTCACAGCTGACCGCCGACATCCTGGAACCGCTGACGGTTGAGATCGGCGGCGGGTTTTCCAGACTCAATCTTCGCGCGGCCATACGGCATCTGTCACCCGAGATGATTTTTGCTATGCTCGAGCGGAGCGCGGCTCCGACAGGAACCAAAGAAGGCTTTGATCGTAAGATCTCCTTGATCCGTCGTTCAGCAAAGTTAGGCATTCTTCCTTGTGATGGTGAAGCGGTTGCCTCGTATGCCGCTTCGCTTGGCGATCATCTTCCGTCCCATTCCGCGCTTTATAAGCGTCTTTATGGGGCTTCCTATCGGGTAATTACGACCGAGATGGCGCGTCTGGCACCGATGATTGCCATGATTTCGGAGGCATACTATAAGGCCGGTCGCCTTCATATTGCAATCGACGGTCGTGCTGCTTCTGGGAAAAGCACGGCGGCACAGGTAATTGCTGAGTTGTTTGATGCCACGCTAATCCATATGGATGACTATTTTCTTCCGGCATCGCGGCGTACCCCTGAGCGGCTTGCTGTTCCCGGCGGTAATGTGGATATCGAACGATTCCTTGAGGAAATTGCCGCTTCACTGCATAGCGGCTACTTAACGCACGCACGCTTTGATTGCCAAAAGCAAACCCTTTTGCCGCCGGTTACCGAGGAACGAAAGGATATTGTGATTGTTGAGGGTGTTTATGCACTTCATCCTGAGCTTCGTGATCTCTATGATCTGAAAATCTTCTTGGATGTCGATGCCGAAACGCAACGCTTGCGCATCCTTGCGCGTGACGGTGATGCCGTTTGGCAACGCTATCAAAACGATTGGATTCCGCTTGAGGAAGCCTATTTTTCCGCTACCGATATACGGCTTGATTGTGATTTTATTTCATTTATTTAAGGAGATATGGATATGGATACTATTCGACTGACAGAAAAGGGGAACTGTCGTATCATTGCTCACCGCGGCTTGAGTGCGATCGAACCCGAAAATACGATGCCCGCTTTCGTAGCGGCGGGAAACCGCTCATATTATGGGATTGAAACCGATGTTCACGTTACATCCGACGGCAAATATCTCATCATTCACGACGATACCACCGAGCGTATGGCAAACGGACGCAATCTTTCGATAGAGGGCAATACCTTTGACCTTCTGCGCACCGTGCCGCTGGTCGACAAAAACGGAAAAACCGGTCGTATTGATCTGCGTTGCCCCTCGCTGGAAGAGTACATAACGATCTGCAGACGTTACGGAAAGAAGGCCATTCTGGAGCTGAAAAATACGATGGAGCCTCAGCATATTGCCAATATCGTTGCCGAAATCCGTGAGCTTCAGTACCTGTCCGAAACTGTCTTTATTTCGTTCAGCTCTGAAAATATGGTGGAGCTTCGCCGCCTGCTTCCCGAGCAGAAGCTGATGTGGCTGGTCGGCGCTTGGAATGAAAAGATTCGCGATTTTCTCCTGACTTACCGTTTGGATATCGATGTACACTATGCTGTTGTGACAGCAGAAATGGTCAAGGAGCTTCACGAGGCAGGACTTGAGGTAAATGCATGGACCTGCGATAAACCCGACCGTGCCGCCGAGCTCATTGCTATGGGTATCGATTATCTGACAACGAACCTTCTCGAATAATGGTGTCGTATACCCCCCAAAAATTTACCCCGACAGACTTTTTAAGCTCTGTCGGGGTTCGTTGTTTTTATGATACTCAAACGGCAGAGGAAGGAATCCTCTGCCGAAGGGGAAATATTCGAAAAACCCGCTGTTATCTTAACGGAATTGCCTTTTGTACTCGGTTTGTTCCTTTTTGAAGGAGAGAATAAGGTGGCGTGCCGTAACAGCAACAGCCGCAACGATGATGTAGACAAGTCCGAAAACCAACAATAAGCCGAAGGCACCGCTTACGGTCTGATAATGCTTACCGATCCAGAAAAAGACGATGCCGATATTCGCTAAGAAAGCGAAAAAGTGAAGAAACAGCGCTGCGAAAAAGGCGAGCTTTTTGGCGCGGAACAGCAGATTGGAAGCGGCAAAAAGGAAGCAGAACGAAAAAATCTGCATCAGATTTCCGAAATTGATGGTCGGAAGATTCATCTTTGTGTCAGAGGTTGTCAAGAGTAACGAGAAGACGATGCACAGGATGGTAAAGTACAAGCAGGTAGGGAGAATGAGACGATGGTAGATGGTTTTGAAGGATGTCATACCGAGCTCCGATCAACGATAGTGATTCTATTATACCGCTCGGTGAGTTAATATTGCGATAATATTTTATTAACATTTGGTGAAATTTAATCGGGTATGGTATCTATGATGAGATTTGAGGCGGCTTTTCTGTTCTTTCCGTCCTCAGAGAGGATGGTTTGCATACGGTTTTGCGAAAGAAATTTTGTGAGCTCATAGAGATCAATCCAAATCTGGTTGGGACCATCCTTTTGTGAAACATCAAAAATTAATTGAATACCGAAATGCAGATGCGGAGTATTGATATTATTCACGTTTTCCTTGACGCTGTATCCCGTCATGCCAAGGTAGCCAATCACATCGCCGGCAGTTACGATGTCGCCCTCCTTCCATTCCTCGGTATACGGATGATCCTTTCGAAGATGGGCGTAATAATAATACCGTTTGTTATCGAAGCTGCGAATCCCAATCCGCCATCCGCCGTACTGATTCCATCCGATCGCCTCAATATAGCCCGATTCGACGGCAATAATCGGTGTGCCGATGGCACCCATCAGATCATGACCGAGATGCTCACGACGATACCCGTAATCGCGAGCGGCACCAAAGTCATCATAATGCTGATAGCCGTATCCCGCCGCAATCGGCGAAAACGCGCAAAGACCATAGTAGTGCTTTCCATCTTTAAAAAAGTCTCCGACATAGCCGTCAAGCACAGCACCGTAGGCAGAACGATAGTAGGAAAAGTAAGACAGCGAGGCTGTGATTTCTGCCAATGCTTCACCTTCGCGTAGTCGCTTGGCGAAGGCATCCAAATCGCGTTTTTGATAATGCGTAAAGCTTCCGCCGTAGCGTGCCCCAAGATAGGCCAGCGCATCGATCCACGAAATGTGACAATCGCTTTGGTAGGTCTCAAGATCAAGATGAAGAGCGTCGTTCATGGCCTCGGCCGTAAGATCAAAGTCTACCCAACGGATGAGCTTGCCTGCGGTCAGTCGGTGCATGGCGGCGTGTTCGAGCAAGAGAGCGGTTGCTGTCAAAAGACAGATAACAGCCGCTAAAAAGCCGGTGAAAAGAAGCTTGCGTTTAAGTTTCATGCGGGGCACCTCTCACGTTGATCCTACCGATATCGTATGAAATCAGACGGCAGAATATGCCTGGATCGGCTTTGGTCGATATGCATACAGAAATTGAATATTCAGTCAGAAAATTTTTCACCGAAAAGAGCACAAAAGCGCTCACTACCGTTGACAAAAATGCGAAAAAAGGCTATAATGTATAATTGAAGTAATAGTACTGTATATACGGTATATACAGTTAGGGATCGGTGCCCCCTGTACCGAAGAAACGGAAAGACAGTATGGAAAGACGTAAGGCTCGTGAAGCCGTTTTGGCATTGCTCTTTGAGCGTGAATTCAAAAAAGAAGAAGATCCCGCCCTCACGGTTCGTCTTGCAGAGGAAAACCGTGATATAAAAGCCGATGATTATGTGGAACGTGTCTATTTCGGTGTGATGGATCATCGTGACGAAATCGACGGGTTAATTACCTCCCGTTCGATTGGCTGGAAGACAAACCGTATGACAAAAATTTCGCTGACCGTGATGCGAATTGCGGTATACGAAATGAAGTACTGCGAGGACATCCCGTTTTCCGTGTCAATCAACGAGGCCGTCGAGCTGACTAAACGCTTTGACGATGAAAAAGCCCCGGCCTTTGTGAACGGTGTGCTCAACGGTGTGGCCGAGGATCTCGGTCTGAAGGGCGACGCGCCCAAAGCATAAGATGAGTATCGTACTCGGAATCGATACCAGCAATTATACCTCTTCATGTGCCGTTTCACAGGCTGGTAAGATCCTTTGCAACGTGCGCGAAATGCTGCGGGTAGCAGAGGGAGAGCGCGGTTTGCGGCAAAGCGATGCGGTCTTTCAGCATACGGTCAATTTGCCGAAGGTGTTTTCGACAATCGGCACGCAGGCCTTTGACGCCGTGGGAGTATCCGATCGGCCGCGCGATGTGGAAGGCTCTTATATGCCTTGTTTTCTTTCCGGGGTTGCCGTCGCATCGGCTCTCAGTGCAACCGCCGGCGTACCGCTCTACCGCTTTTCTCATCAGGCAGGGCATCTTGCCGCCGCCCTTTATGCCGTGGGACGGGAAGATTTGCATCAGGCTGAGTATCTGGCTTTTCATGTGTCGGGAGGAACTACCGAATTGATGCATGTTAAGGAAGGGACGGTTACGCTTCTTGGCGGAACCAAGGATATCAGCTGTGGAAAGGCTATCGACCGTATCGGCGTTCGCCTCGGTCTGCCGTTTCCCTGCGGAAAGCATCTCGAGGCAATCGCCGACGATCCCGATGGAATTAAGCCGGGAAAGCTTTCGGTTACGGGCTTGAGCTGTAATCTTTCGGGATTGGAAAACCGTGCCGCCGCACTTTGTGATGCCGGTGCGGAGCCGTCGGCTGTTGCCGGCTTTGTTTTGAGTCATATCGGTGCGGTATTGGAAGCCTTAACGAACCATGCACTGGCGCTTTATCCCGGCCTTCCGGTTTTGTATGCCGGCGGTGTGATGAGTAACCGTTATTTAAAGCAACGGCTGGGGAATCGCTTTGACGGCCTCTTTGCCGATCCGCAGTTTTCTTGCGATAACGCGGCCGGCATTGCCCGCTTGACAGAGCTCACGTACAGAGGGGTTCTGCCGTTGACCGAAAGGAGCCGTCCTACCAATGGATGAATCTCGTATTCTGACCGTGGAAAAGCTGAATCAGTATGTCAAAATGCTGATTGACGGCAACCCGGTTCTTGCCAATGTGTGGGTGCGTGGCGAAATTTCCAATCTGACGCGCCATTCCTCGGGACACTATTATTTTTCTCTAAAGGACGAAGCCTCGCGTGTTTCGGTCGTGATGTTTCGCCGTGATACCGAAAAGCTGAAATTTCTGCCCGAAAACGGCATGAAGGTTATCCTACACGGACGCGTATCGGTGTTTCCGCGCGACGGGCAGTACCAGCTCTATGCCGCATCGCTCGAGCCTGACGGTATTGGGGCACTCTATATTGCCTATGAGCAGTTAAGACGGCGTTTGGAGGCTGAAGGGCTCTTCCGTCAGGATGTAAAAAAACCGATACCCAAAATCCCGCGAACGGTCGGTGTGATTACGTCTCCGACGGGAGCGGCCGTTCGCGATATTCTGAATGTTACGGGGCGTCGTTTTCCTGCGGCCAAGATTCTCCTGTTTCCGGCGCTGGTACAGGGAGAGGGCGCAGAGGCAGATCTGATTGAAGGCGTGCGCTATTTCAGCGAAACGCACTCTGCCGATGTTGTGATCCTTGGCCGTGGCGGAGGTTCGATTGAGGATTTGTGGGTCTTCAACAGTGAAGCGCTCGCGCGTGAAATTAGACGGTCGGCCGTGCCGATCATTTCGGCGGTTGGACACGAAACCGATTTTACCATTTGCGACTTTGCCGCTGACCGCCGTGCACCGACACCTTCAGCTGCCGCCGAGCTTGCCGTGCCCGATGTTGAGGAGCTCAAGCGAAAATTCGGGAATGTGACAGTGAGGATGCAAACGCTTTTGCAGGCACGCATGATCGCCTATCGAGAACGCCTGCGCGGTTTTTCCGATCGCAAGGTGCTGATCGATCCTCGCGTATATCTCGATGACAGACGAATGCTGCTCCTCTCGCTTTCCAAGGATTTGGAGCGCAGTATTCAGACGCTTGCCGATCGCAAAAAACAACAGTTCTCGTCACTTGCTGCCGTCTTGGAGGCGGTCAGTCCCTTAAAGGTCATTGCCAAGGGATATTCGGCTGTCTTTCGCGAGAACGGGACGCTTGTGCGCTCGGTACAGGATGTGACGGTCGGCGAAACCGTGACCTTTCGCACGGTCGACGGTGAGGTGGATGCTACTGTCACCTCAGTACAAGAAACAAAACAAGCGGATAAGGAGAATCGGCTTACATGAGTGAAAAGAAAGCATTAACCTTCGAGGAAGCCCTGGCTCGCCTTGAGGAAATTGTTCGCGAGCTGGAAAACGGTGCCGCACCGCTTGACCGTTCGCTTGCTATGTTTGAAGAGGGTGTAGCCCTGGTGAAGCTCTGCGGCAACCACTTGGATGAAGCGGAGCGCCGCATTGCGGTTCTGACGAAAACGGAGAACGGAAACTATGAAGAAAAACCTTTTGGAGACGCTTAAAACCACCGCTTGCCAGATTGAAGAGGTAATGCAAACCTATCTTTCGGTGGACAACCGTCCCTACGGTATCCTTCTTGATGCCATGCGCTATAGTGCCGGTGCAGGAGGGAAGCGCATCCGTCCTTTCCTGACCATGTCTTTTTGTCGGATGCTTGGCGGAGAGGATGCGGCGGCTTTGCCGTATGCAATTGCCATCGAAATGATTCACACGTATTCGCTCATACATGATGATTTGCCCTGTATGGATAACGATACTGAGCGTCGCGGAAAACCGACAAATCATGTATGCTTCGGGGAAGCCAATGCGCTTCTTGCCGGCGATGCGCTCTTGACCTACGCGTTTGGTGTTGCGATTGCTAATGCCTCGCTTTCGGCAGAGGTCAATGCCGAGGCCGTTGCCTTGCTGTCTCAGCATGCCGGCTTTGACGGTATGATTGGCGGACAGGTTCTCGATTTGATCGGCGAAAAGAATCCGTTGTCCCGCGAGGATCATTTGACCATGAACCGCCTGAAAACCGGATGTCTGATCAAAACGGCTTGTCTGCTTGGCTGTCTTGCAGCGGGATATCGCAAGGGAAGTGCCGCCTATGCTGCGGCAGAAGCCTATGCCGAGGCCATCGGCCTTGCTTTTCAAATTGAGGATGATCTCTTAGATGCCGGTACGGAGGACGATAAAACGACCTTTCTGACCTTCCTCACACCGCAGGAGGCCAAGGAAACCATTACTACCCTTACAGCGGAGGCTGTTGCCGCTCTCGCTCCTTATGAAAACCGTGAAATTCTCACGGATCTTGCCGTCTATTTGTCTGAGCGTACGGTATGAGTATGCGATTGGACGTATATCTGGTTGAGCATGGCTTTGCCGAAAGCCGAACACGTGCAGCAGAGCTGATCAAAAGCGGATCGGTTACCTTGAACGGCCATATGATAACCAGGCCTGCCTTTGCGGTGGAGAGCACCGCGGTGCTCGAGGTGCGAAGTGATCTGGTGTGTCCCTATGTCAGCCGCGGCGGCTTGAAGCTAAAGGCCGCGCTGGATGCCTTTCACCTGACGGTGGAAGGCCTTGTGTGTGCCGATATTGGCGCCTCATCGGGTGGCTTTACCGACTGCTTGCTCCAGGGAGGCGCAGCTAAGGTATATGCCGTTGATTCGGGAACCGGACAGCTTCATTCTTCTTTGCGCGAGAACCCGTGCGTGATTTCCCTTGAAGGGTGTAATGCTCGCTATTTGTCAGAATCACAACTCCCGGAGCCCATTGCCATGATGGTTATGGATGTGTCCTTTATTTCACAAACCAAGCTCTACGATGCGATTCTGCCTCGTTTGGCAACAGATGGTCTGTTGCTTTCCTTGATTAAACCGCAGTTTGAGGTCGGGCGAAGCGGGGTTGGAAAAGGCGGGATTGTTCGCGACGAGAAAAAGAGACGGGAAGCTGTGCAGACTGTCTGCGAAGCGGCGGAGCGTTACGGGATGAAGACAATCGGTGTCATCCAATCGCCGATCCGCGGCGGGGACGGAAATATCGAATTTATGGCCTGTTTTCGTAAACAGACGGAACTGCCCACAGAGGTGATCGTATGAAAATTGAACTGCTTCCCAACTCGGAAAAGGATATCGGATATGTCTCAACCCGAGAAGTAATTAAGCTGCTGTTACATCATCGGGCGGAAGTCTGGATGCCAAGTGACTGTCCGGTTTTTGACGGTGTTCACTATGGCACCTGTGAATTACCGGATATGATGATTGTGCTTGGTGGAGACGGCTCGATTATGCGGGCGGCACACCGGGCGGCTCGTTTGAAGATTCCCGTGCTGGGGGTAAACCTCGGTCGTATCGGATATCTGGCCGAGATCAATCCCAACGAGATAGCGCTCATGTCCCGGATTTTTGAACGGGCGTATGTGATCGAATCCCGTATGATGATTGAAGCAGCCCCATACCGCAACGGGATACCGTTCGGAGAAACACTGATTGCCTTAAATGATGCGGTTTTATCGCATGGACCGGTATCCAGCCTGCTCAAAACCGAAATTCGCTGCGGCGGACGCTCGCTGGGACGGTATTACTCGGATGGCTTTCTGGTTTCAACGCCAACAGGCTCCACCGCCTATTCGCTGGCGGCGGGCGGCCCGATTCTGGATCCTCAGCTTCGCGGTCTTTGTCTGGTTCCGATTTGCCCCCATTCTCTGACGGCACGTCCGCTCATTGTGCCGGAGGAATCCGATATCGAGCTGCACTATTTGGCATCCGGCGAAGAAACGGCGCATCTGACGGTAGACGGTATTCAGGCCGCAACACTGTTTCCCGGAGACAGCGTCCACGTTCGACGCTCTCCTTTAACCTGTGATCTTGTTCGCATCGATCGCGGTCGCGACAAGAGCTTTTACGATATTTTGCGCGAAAAACTCTCGGAAATTTGACCGCATATCAGAAAGGGAACAACTATGAAATCCAAACGACATAACAAAATTATCGAAATTATTACCCGCTATGACATTGACACGCAGGATGAACTGATTGCCAAGCTTCGCGAATCCGGCTTTGATGTAACACAGGCAACGGTTTCGCGTGATATCCGTGATCTCAAGCTGGTAAAGATTTCGACAGAGGATCACCGTTATAAATACGCTCTCTCCCCCCATGACGATATTCATATTTCGGTAAAGTATCGTAACATTATGCGTGAAACGATTATCCATGTTGATTATGCCAACAATTTTGTTGTTTTGCGCACCTACTCCGGCATGGCGCAAGCCGCTGCCGCCGCTGTGGACGGCATGGGATGGAATGAAATTGTCGGCACGATCGCCGGAGACGATACCATTTTTGTTCTGATGCGTGATAATGCTGCGGCGATTGAATTTTCCGAACGCTTAAAGCTGATCGGTCGCGGTCAAGATAAATAACGTTGTTGGGAGGAAGCTTATGCTTTCGTCACTGCATATTGAAAATATTGCGGTTATCAAACAAGCCGATATCGACTTTACCGAGGGCTTTAATGTTCTGACCGGTGAAACCGGCGCCGGAAAATCGATTCTGATCGATTCGATTAATCTCTTGCTCGGGGCACGCCCCTCGAAGGATATGATACGGTCGGGCGAGAACCGAGCCGTCGTGTCGGCGCTGTTTACCGATGTAGCGCTGCCACTGTCACATCTTCCCGAAACGGTGGATATTGCCCCCGATGAGGACGGATGTCTCTATGTGAGCCGTATCATCGGTATCGACGGTAAGTCGCAGACCAAGTGTAACGGTCGGACGATTCCCGTCTCGCTCCAAAAGGAGCTGATGCCGTATTTGATCAACATTCATGGGCAAAACGATAACCGTCTGCTCATGTCGCCTGTCATGCATATTGACTATTTAGACAGTTATGCCGGCAACACCGAGCTTCTTGCCGAATATACGGTGTGTTATCGGGCGATGGAGGATTGTCGCCGCCGTATGCTTGTACTCAAGCGCGATGAGAGGGAAAAAGCAAGGCTTTTGGAGCTTCTTCGCTATCAGGTTTCGGATATCGATGCCGCAAAGCTGAAGCCTGGCGAGGAAGAGGAGCTGGAAGCGAGACGCGAAAAGGTCAAAAACGCCGAAAAAATTCAAAAACAGACACGCTTGATTGCGCGTGCCCTGTATCGCAGTGAAAAGTCGCTTCCTGCCTATGAGCTTGTAAAAAAAGCTATCACAGCCCTACAAGCGGTTTCCTCATATGTTCCCGATTCCGACAGTTATCTTGAGAAGCTTACCGCGATGACATATGATCTTGAAGAGATCGGATTGGCCGTAGCGGATATCGCCGAAAGTGAATATGACGACCCCGATGCCGAGCTGGATCGTATTGAAACTCGCTTGGATCAAATCGCCAAACTGGAGCGAAAATACGGATCGGATATCGAGGAGGTTCTTGCCTTCCGCGAACGAGCAGCCAAGGAGCTCTCCGATATTGAGCTTTCGGATGAGAAGCTTGAAGACCTTCGCCTGGAGCTTGTTACTTTGGAAAAACAGGCGACCGAACTGGCAGGCCGTCTTACGGCCGCGCGCCGAAAGGCGGCGGACACGCTGGAAAAAAGCGTCGTTTCAGAGCTTGCCTATCTTGAAATGCCCAAGGTGCGTTTTCGTGTAGAAATCCGTCGTCCGGTGGAGGAAAATGGCAAGCCGCATTTCAGCCGCCACGGACTTGACGAGGTTGAATTTATGTTCTCGGCCAACCCTGGTGAACCGCTGAAGCCAATGGCAAAAATCGCGTCCGGCGGCGAGCTTTCACGTATTATGCTGGCGCTGAAGACGGTGAATATGGCTGATGTGGCAGGCGAAACGATGATTTTTGACGAGATCGATACCGGTGTGTCGGGAAAGACCTCGCAGAAGATCGGAATGCGTCTGCGCAAGCTGGCGTCGCATCATCAGGTGATTTGTGTCACACATGCGGCACAAATTGCGGCAGAGGCGCACGCACAATATCTGATCCGAAAAACCGAAATCGAGGGGCGCGTGGAAACGACAGTTTCTCCGCTGGAGCGCGAAGGACGCATTCGCGAGCTTGCCCGTATCATGGGCGGCGTCAATATAACCGATAAGCTGTTAAGCTCTGCTGCCGAAATGTTGGATTCGGCAGGCAGGGAATAAATAAATTTTCATGTCTATTTACGAAAGGATTTTATGATGACACTTTACGATGAACTGATTGCCAGAGGATTAATTGCTCAGGTAACCAATGAGGAAGAAATAAAATCGATGATCAATGAGGGTAAGGCCACCTTTTATATCGGCTTTGATCCTACGGCGGATTCGCTTCACGTCGGTCACTTCATGGCGCTTTGCCTGATGAAACGGCTGCAGCAGGCCGGGAATCGCCCGATCGCGTTGATTGGCGGCGGAACGGCTATGATTGGAGATCCTTCGGGTCGTACCGATATGCGCTCCATGATGACAAGAGAGACCATTCAGCATAACTGCGAATGCTTCAAGAAGCAGATGGAACGCTTCATTGAGTTTGGTGAAGGCAAGGCCATGATGGTCAATAACGCAGACTGGCTGATGGACCTTAATTATGTCGAGGTTTTGCGCGAGGTTGGTGCTTGCTTTTCCGTAAACAATATGCTTCGTGCTGAGTGCTATAAGCAAAGAATGGAAAAGGGCCTCTCCTTCTTAGAGTTTAACTACATGATCATGCAGTCCTACGATTTCTATCACTTGTACAAAACCTATGGCTGTAATATGCAGTTTGGCGGTAATGATCAGTGGTCCAATATGCTTGGCGGTACCGAATTGATTCGCCGTAAGCTTGGCAAGGATGCTCATGCGATGACGATTACGCTTCTCCTGAATTCGGAGGGCAAGAAGATGGGTAAGACGGCATCCGGTGCTGTTTGGCTGGATCCTAATAAAACCAAACCGTATGATTTCTTCCAATATTGGAGAAATATTGATGATGCCGACGTTCTCAAGTGTATCCGTATGCTGACCTTCCTGCCCCTTGAGCAGATCAACGAAATGGATGCTTGGGAAGGTTCTCAGTTGAATCGTGCCAAGGAGATTTTGGCTTATGAGCTGACCAAGCTGGTACACGGCGAGGAGGAAGCGCTGAAGGCACAGGATACGGCAAGACAGGTCTTTTCACAGGGCGGTGTATCCGAGAATATGCCCTCAACTGTCCTGACGTCCGATCAGTTCCGCGATGGCAAGATTGCCGTAGCCGATCTTCTTGTAGCGGGTGGTTTGGCTCCTTCCAAGGGGGAGGCTAAGCGCCTGATTCAGCAGGGCGGTATCATGGTGAATGATGCCAAGGTAACCGATTTCGGTGCTGCTCTTACTGCGGAGGATTTCGCCGAGGGCGTTATTGTCAAGAAGGGCAAGAAGGTATATCACCGTTTCACGGTGGCCGAATAATCGCCTTCCCACGGTTTCCTTTTTCCGCGTTTTGCATAGCATGAGAAGAGGAATATTTTACGAAAGGATATGAGGGTTATGCACGCGATTCCCGAAAGGCTTCGGCAATATCTCAATACAGCGGTAAAAGAGGGGCGGTTGACCTATCAGACCGAAGCTTCGCTTGCCGCTTTGTCGAGCTTCCGTGTGGGCGGAAAAGCCGACTGCGCCGTGTTTCCCAAGACTGTTGATGAATTAGCAGCTCTGGTTGCCCTGTGTCGCACAGCCTCTCTTCCTTATGTTCTCATCGGAAATGGGTCCAATGTGTTGTTCGATGACAAGGGATACCGTGGTGTTGTCATCGTTACCACGGCACTGACCTCCTGTCATAGGGAGGGTAATCTGTTACACTGCGATTGCGGTGCTTCGCTTACACACCTGTCCATGGTTGCAGCAAAAGCCGGGCTGGGTGGTTTTGCCTTCGCTTATGGAATCCCCGGAACACTCGGCGGAGCGGTCTTCATGAATGCCGGTGCATATGGCGGTGAAATGAAGGATATTGTCCGCGAGGTACTTTGGTATGATCCTGAAACCGATGAGCTTGGGCGTTATATCGGCGAGGAAAATCACTTTGGTTACCGTGAAAGTGTATATCAACACGAGCACAAATTGATTCTCTCGGCGGTGCTTGCCTTATCTCCTGCCGATCCTGCGGCTGTTCTTGCTGATATGGAGGAATATATGAAGCGCCGTCGCGAAAAACAACCGTTGGAATTTCCCTCGGCGGGCAGTACCTTTAAGCGCTATCCGGGCTATTATACCGGAAAGCTGATTGAAGAGGCCGGCCTGAAGGGTCATGCGATCGGCGGTGCTGCGGTGTCGACGAAGCACGCCGGCTTTGTGATTAACACAGGAGGCGCGACCTCGGCCGATGTCTTGGCGCTGATTTCTCATATCAAGGCGGTCATCAAGGAGCGCAACGGAATTGAAATATCTTGCGAGGTACGGTATATTCCGTCCTCCGATATGGTAGACTGACAGGAGGACCGAGAATGGAATTTGTTGTCATCACCGGTATGTCCGGCGCCGGCAAAACGCAGGCCTCTCATGTGCTGGAGGATATGGGCTATTACTGTATTGATAATATGCCGTCGGCAATGATCCCGTACTTTGCCGAAATTTACACCAAAATGCCCGGCAAAAGTGCCAATGTTGCTTTTATTATCGATGTGCGTGGCGAAAGCGATTTTTTGCCCCTTTTGTCCGAGCTTGAGGCGCTTCGGGCGAAGGGCTTCTGTTGCCATACGGTTTTTATTGATTGCGAGGACCGCATTCTGATCAATCGGTATAAAGAAACACGCCGTGTGCATCCGTTGGTAACCTTAAAAAATATTTCGGTCAATGAGGCGCTTTCACTGGAACGCTCCATGCTGGAGCCGGTGCGAGAAGCTTCCGACTATATTATTGATACCTCGACTCTGACACCCTCCCAGCTGAAGGATAAGCTGATGGCGATTCAGAATAGCTCGCGGACAGGCAGTCTGGTCATTACCTGTATGTCCTTTGGCTATAAATACGGAATTGCCAGTGAAGCCGATATTGTTTTCGATGTCCGCTGCTTTCCGAATCCCTTCTATGTGCCCGAGCTTAAGCATCAGACCGGTCTGGATGCTGCTGTGACGGAGTATGTGTTTTCCTTTAAGCCGACCGTTGAGTTTTTGAAAAAGCTTTATGAGATGATTGACTTTTTATTACCGCTGTATGCCGAGGAAGGGAAGACGCAGTTAACCGTCGCGATCGGTTGTACCGGCGGAAAGCATCGCTCGGTTGCCATTACCGAAGCACTTGCCGCGCATCTCGGTGGACAAGGACTCAATGTCATTACGGTACACCGTGATATTATTAAAAAGTTTATCGGAGACAAGTGAATCCGTAAGGAGTTGTTCTCATGTACGAATCCTTTTCTCAAGAAGTTAAAAATGAGATTTGTGCCGTGCGCACGAAGCAAAGATGTTGCCGTGCCTCGCTATTGTACGGGATGATATTTGGCGCTACCGTCTTTTCTCCGAACGCGTTGATGCTCGATACCGAAAATCCATCCGTTGCCCTGCAGTTTTCGCGCCTGATCCGCGAATTTTCGGGATGCGGCAAACATCCGAGCGATATGTCGCTTACCCATCTGCACGATCCGACCATGATCACGGCAGTTCTGACGGCGCTGGGCACTACCTATGAGGCAGGGCATCCCGACCCGACTGTCATGACCTGCCAGATGTGCGGATGGTCGTTTGTGAAGGGTGTCTTTCTTTCCTGCGGTACGGTCACTTCTCCCGGTAATGCCTATCATCTTGAGTTTTTGATTTCCGATGAGGCGCTGGCCGAAGCGTTCGTTGGGTTTGCCTCGACTCTCGGCTTCATGCCGAAGACGACCGAGCGCCGCGGCGGGCAGGTGGGTGTCTATGTGAAGGATAGTGAAAGCGTGCTCGATATCTTAGGATATTTTGGAGCGAATCGTGCCGCCTTCAAGCTGTTGGATGTAAAAATCTACAAGGATCTTCGCAATAATGCCAACCGTGTGGCAAACTGCGAAACAGCCAATATCGGAAAAACCGTAGCGGCCGCCAATGAGCAAATGCGTGCGATCGAAAGCATTATCGAGGCCGGAGCGGCAGACAAGCTTCCCGATGAGCTGCGCCAAACCTTGGATTTGCGGGCGGCTTTTCCCAATGCCACGTTATCCGAGCTGGCCGCCATGCATCAGCCGCCGATTACAAAATCCGGTGTGAATCACCGCTTACGGCGATTGGTTGAATTTTCGAAAAAGTATTGAAAGGAGAAGACGGTCATGTCCGGCTTTGTACACCTGCATCTGCATAGTGAATATAGCTTGCTCGACGGTGCCTGCCGTATTGCCGAGATCCCTAAACGGGCGGCCGAGCTGGGACAAACGGCCGTTGCCCTAACCGATCACGGCGTGATGTATGGTGCGGTTTCCTTTTTCCGCGCTTGCCGTGAGGCGGGGATTCAGCCGATTATCGGCTGTGAGGTCTATGTTGCTAAGCGTTCGCGCTTCGATAACACCGGAAGCGGAGAAACCGAACCCGATCATCTTCTTCTCCTTGTCAAAAATGAGACAGGCTATCGTAATTTGATTCACATGGTTTCGTTAGCCTTTACCGAGGGCTTTTATCGCAAGCCTCGCGTGGATCTTGAGCTTTTGGAGAAGCACAGCGAGGGCTTGATCTGTCTGTCAGCCTGCCTTGCCGGGTATATTCCGCGGCATATCATGAACGGAGATCTTGAAGGGGCGGAGGCTTATGCTAAAACCCTCGCCCGCATCTTTGGCCGCGGCAATTTTTACCTTGAAATTCAGGATCAGGGTATCGAAGGGCAGCGTATGGTCAATGAGTGTATCGCCGGAATTTCCGAGCATACCGGTATTCCCATGGTGGCCACGAACGATGTTCATTATTTGCGTAAGCCCGATGCCTTTACCCAGTCGGTCATGATGTGTATTCAGACCAACTCCATGGTTGCGGACGGTCGTCCGATCGGTTTTGAAACCGACGAATATTATATGAAGAGCACCGAGGAAATGAAAGCCTTGCTCGGCCGCTTTGACGGTGCAATCGAAAATACTGTTGCGATCGCCGAGGCTTGCCGTTTTGAGTTTTCCTTCGGTAAAACGATTCTTCCCAAATTTGAACCCCCATTCGGCTTCACGGCCAATTCTTATCTTAAAAAGCTTGCCTTGGAGGGTCTTGACCGTCGGGAAGCAAAAGGGGATATTGTCTATGACGGAAAATTTTCCCGCCATGACTACCAGCTTCGCATTGAATACGAATTTGTCGTTGTATCCTCGATGGGATACTCCTCTTACTATCTCATTGTCTCGGATTTTGTCAATTATGCAAAGTCCCACGGTATTCCAACCGGTCCGGGCCGTGGTTCGGGCGCCGGCAGCTTGATTGCTTATCTTCTTGGGATAACCGAGGTGGATCCGGTTCGCTTTTCCTTGCTCTTTGAATCATTCTTGAATCCTCAGCGCGTTAGTATGCCCGATTTTGATATCGATTTCTGCTATCGCCGCCGCGATGAGGTTATTCGTTATGTTGCGGAACGCTATGGACGCGATCATGTGTCACAGATTGTTACCTTCGGTACCATGGCAGCGAAAGCATCGCTACGCGATGTCGGCCGTGTTTTGGGAATGTCCTATGCCGAGGTGGATGCCGTGGTTCGTATGCTTCCCGATCACAAATACGGAATTACGCTACGCGAAGCGATGGAGGATAAGGCCTTCCGTGCCGCCGTAGATGCCGATGACCGCATCCGCGAGATGGTTACGATTGCGACATCATTGGAAGGAATGCCGCGTAATGCCTCGACACACGCGGCAGGGGTAGTTATTACCGACCGACCGGTTTCCGATTATGTCCCCTTAGCGATGAACGGAGATACGGTCGTAACGCAGTTCGATATGGATACCGTTGCCGGTCTTGGCCTTTTGAAGTTTGACTTTCTGGCGCTCCGCTATTTGACCATACTTTCGGATACCGAAAAGGAAATACAAAAAATTGAACCGCAATTTGAGGTGAACCGCGTTCCCTTTGACGATCCCGATACCTATGCTCTTATCGCTTCAGGAAAAACCGACGGTCTCTTTCAGCTGGAATCCGGCGGAATGCGGCAGCTTCTGGCGCAAATGAAGCCGGAATCCATTACCGATATTATGGTAGCCATTGCGCTGTACCGCCCGGGACCGATGGATGCGATTCCGAAATTTCTTGCGAACCGTGCGGATCGCTCGAAAATTGTTTATGCCATTCCTTGCCTTGCCGATATCCTGGATGAAACCTGTGGATGCATTGTCTATCAGGAACAAATTATGCAGATCTTCCGTGAGGTTGCCGGCTATACTTACGGAAAGGCCGATGTGGTTCGTCGCGCTATCGCCAAGAAAAAGCCGGGTGTAATCGAAAAAGAACGAGAGAGCTTTTTGCTTGGTGCGGTACAAAATGGGTATAATCGTGAGGACGCAGACCGTCTCTACGGCGAAATGACCGATTTTGCGAATTACGGCTTCAAAAAAAGCCACGCAGCCGCATATGCGTTCATTTCCTACCGTACCGCCTATCTCAAGGCTCACTATGCGCCGATGTATTATGCGGCGCTGATAACCTCGGTGTTCGGCAATCAGCCGAAGATGACCGAATATATTACCGAATGTGCTAAGCTTGGCATCAAAACGCTTCCTCCCGATATCAATGAAAGCGAAAACGGGTTTACGGTCAGTGGAGGGAATATTCGCTACGGCCTGCCGGCGATCAAGAATGTCGGTGAGCAGTTTATCCACCGCGTGATGGCAGAGCGCAGTCGCGGTCCCTTCCGTTCCTTTTATGATTTTGTTTCGCGTATGGATGGCGCCGATCTCAATCGTCGTCAGATTGAATCGCTGATCAAGGCGGGGGCCTTCGACAGCCTTGGGGTTTACCGTAGCCGTCTTTTGGCCTCTTGCGGCGAAATCCTTGAATCCCGTCAAAGTCAGACACGGGGCGGTTTGGCCGGGCAAATGGATATGTTTGCCTCGGAGGTCGTTGAGTTTCGTTATCCCGATATTCCCGAGTTCAGCTTGCGCGAAAAGCTCTTGTTGGAGAAGGAAAGCGCTGGCATGTATCTTTCGGGTCACATTCTCGATGATTATACGAAGTATCTCGCCGACCGACAGCCACTTGCCATCGGCCGTATTGTGGCCGCCTTTGGCGAGGAGGGGGACGGAGCCTTCCGTGAGAAGCAGGTTGTGCGTGTGGCAGGCGTTCTGACACGCATTACCCGCAAAATGACAAAAAACGGCGAGACAATGGTGTTTGCTATGCTCGAGGACCGCGGCGGAGAAATTGAGCTTTTGGTCTTCCCGAAAACGCTAGCTACTTTTGGCGAGCTTGTGAGGCCGGACATTGCCGTTGAGGTGGAGGCTGATATCTCTGTCAAGGATGGCGAGCCAAAGTTGCTGGTACGCTCGTTTCTTGCCCTTGTGCCCGACGATGCCTATGTTCCGCCAACGCCGCCTTCTGTTCCGCCGCGCACTGTTAATGTTCCGCAGATGCCTACGGTTTCCAGCCCGGCACAGACGGAGGACTTGCGAACGAGTGAGGCCGCAAAGAAACTTTGGCTTCGTGTGCCGGATATGTCCGGAACGGTCTTTCGGCGTGCATTGGCTCTTTGTGAGATCTTTCAAGGTGTAACGCCGCTGGTGTTCTATGACCTTTCGCGCAAAAAATATATCGCTGCTAATATTACGGTCGGCGCGACGCCGTTCCTTCTCAACGAGCTTGCTGAGGTTGTCGGAGCGGATAACCTGCGCCTTCGTTGAGCGATATTTTTGAAATCATTCACATTGAGTTCAAATGTCAGGTATACAATACTATTGAATCTATGTAACGTAACGAGAGGAGTGTTCGCTTCGTTATGAAAAAGAAATCCCGCAAGATCAACTGGAGCGATGAGCTTGCTGTTGCCGTTCGTGTGCTCGGCAAATCGATTCTGCGCTTGTTCGGTTGGATTCTCAGTGCGCTGATGACGATTTGTCTTGTCGGTGTTATTACCGGAACGGTGGTAGGCGGTGCCTTCTTGCTGTATATTCAGAATCATCTTGATACCAGCGTTGACGATTTTCAGCTGATGGCCGAGGATCGCGATACGACGACCAAAATCAGTTATCTTGATAAAAACGGTAAAATTGTCGAGCTGACTGAGGAGCGCCTCAGCGCCCTCGAAAACCGTGTTTGGGTCGAGCTGGATGATATGAGTCCGTATTTACCGCAGGCCTTTATTGCGGTCGAAGATAAGCGCTTTGAATCGCATGACGGCGTTGACTGGATTCGTACCGTAGGCGTTACGCTTGACTTTTTCTTGGGCAAGGGTATGGCGGGCGGTTCGACCATCACGCAGCAGCTGATTAAGAACATCACAGGCGATGACGATGTCAGTATTCAGCGTAAGGTGCAGGAGATTTTCCGTGCGCTCAATCTTGAAAAGCAGTATGACAAAACGCAGATTCTGGAGATGTATCTTAATAACATTTACCTCTCCCAAGGATGCTATGGTGTTGGTGCTGCTGCCTATGCCTATTTTGGCAAGGAGGTTTCGGAGCTTACCCTGATCGAATCGGCGGCCATTGCGGCGATTACGCAGAACCCCTCCTACTGGGATCCCTTCATATATCCCGATAATAATGCCGATCGACGCAATTACATCATTCGTATGATGTATGAGCAGGGACGCATTACGCAGGAGGAATATGCCGCATCCTATAACCAGGAGCTGATTCTTACTCCGCCTGGTGACGGCGATGATGTCGGCTATAATATTCATTCCTGGTATACCGATGCCGCGCAACAGGAGGCCGTATCGCTTCTGGTTAAGGAATATGGTTATACCGCTTCTTTTGCCGAAAAGCTTCTTCTTACCAGCGGCTTCACCATTGTGACAGCACAGGATCCCGAAGTGCAGGCTGTTCTTGAGAAATATTACGAGGATACCGAAAATCCGATCTGGCAGCGGCAGGATGAATCGCCGATTCAGCCCGAAAGCGCCGCGGTTGTTATTGATCCCAATAACGGCAACGTGCTTGGCCTTGTCGGTGCCCGCGGACAAAAGAATGCCAATCTTCTTCTGAACTATGCGACCCACACCAAGCGTCCGGCCGGTTCGACAATCAAGCCGGTTGCCGTTTACGGACCGGCATTGGAGGCCGGTGTTATCACGTATGCCTCGGTATTTGACGATGTTCCGGTTACCTTTGGCAACCGTATTGTCGATCCCGAAACCGGTGAGGTGTCCTATACCAATCCCAGTGGCTATCCTCAAAATGCGCCTCGTGCCTATAATGGTCTGACCAATGTGGCTCACGGTGTCAAGGTTTCGAAGAATACTATATCCTGGCGTGTTCTGGAACAGCTCGGCTTACAGAATTCCTTCGAGTACTTGACCGAGAAGCTTGGCTTCTCAACGCTTGTTTCCAGCATGACAACCTCCTCGGGCTATATTCTGACCGATATTGCCTATGCACCGCTTGCTATGGGCGAGTTCACCTATGGTGTTACGGTCAAGGAGATGACCTCCTCGTATCAGATTTTTGCCAATGGCGGAATTTACAACGAAGAGCGCATCGTTCTTCAGATTCTTGATTCGGAAGGCAACGTGGTCATTGATAACGAAAAGCAGAGCGAGATCGTTATGAGTGCGCAGAATGCCTGTATTATGACGAAGCTGCTCCGTAATGTTGTCGATACCGGTACAGCCTCCAACAAGAATGCCATTCCGTTGAAAAATACGGTGAACTGTGCCGGTAAGACCGGTACAACCGAAAATAACCGCGACCGCTGGTTTGTCGGTTACACACCGTATTATGTGTGCGGTGTCTGGTTTGGTTATTCCATGCCTCGCTCGCTGGATAAGTATAACAGCGATGTAACGGTTCCGATGCAGGTATGGAATGCCGTGATGACAGACATTACGAAAAAATATGTCAATGAGGCGGCAAGTGGCGGAACACCGCTCAAAACCTTTGAGGTCGCTCCGGGGGTTCTGATCAATGTCACCTATTGTAAGGATTCCGGAAAGCTGATGACCGAAGCCTGCAAGGCCGATTATCGCTATTTGAAGAGCTCCTCGAATAACCGTGCCGAAATGGGATGGTTTGTCAGCGGAACCGAGCCAACCGAATACTGCGATGTGCATATGTTGGTCGATTTTGATATCGAAAACGAGCATATTGCCGTGGAGGGCTGCTATGAGTACGGCAAGGTACGGCAGGTTGGTATGTTGAATGTTTTGCGGCAGTTCCCATATAACATTCAGGTTTACGATGCCGCCTACACCTGCCAGGTGCTTCCCGACGATTACACCTACGACGGTTTTGATACCTCTCAGTACGCCTACTATTTCAACCTGTTGCCGGAAGGCTTTTTCCCGGGTACAACGAGGGGATATTATTACAATCGTATCTGTTTGGTTCATCCGCTGACAGTGGAAAAGGAAACCGAGACAGAAACCGATACCGATACACTTCTATCGTTGATTGCAGACGATCATTTTGCTTTTGCCTCACGGTTATTATCGCAAATCGGTCATTGATCTAACAACAGATAAAAAATGATCGTCCCGAGGAAACCCTCGGGACGATTCTTACCATGATGATGAAATATGATGAAATGAATGCGGCAAACCGCGAATTGTTTCGCCGCTTGAGTGTGTTTTTAAACCACGAACCCGATTTTGTTCAGGATACCATTATCCGGGAGCTGACCGAGGACTGTGGATTAACCGAAGAAGATGCTTTTCGTACCGTTCTTGCCGCGGCGCTTGGATACCGTGTCGGCGAATCGAGAGAGGATACGGAGCTGGTACGGCGTTTCTTTCCCTTAATGATTCGAAAGGCGGATGTTGAACGGTATCGTAACGATCCCTATTATCGTTCGATCCGGTTTCCCACCGTATCGCAGGGACGATGGCAGTTGACCACGCAGTGTTATCAACCTTATGAAGCGTTCGTCTGCGGGGATCCGCAGATAAAGCATGGTTACATTTTACCGCAAATCGGTTTTTTTGATACTGCCTTTTTCTATCCTGCCGTCCTGCAAAACGGACGGGAATGGATGACGGTAACGCCCAATGAGATCGTAACAATGGAGGGACCGATTCATCGGGCAAAGGGAAGGGTTGTTGCCTACGGTCTTGGCCTGGGTTACTATGCTTTTATGGTGGCCCGAAAAGCCGATGTGTCCTCGGTAACGGTTATCGAGCATGACCGCAACAGTATCCGACTGTTTGAAACCTATTTGCTTCCATTGTTTCCGTGCCGCGATAAAATCCGTGTCATCTGTGCCGATGCGTTTGACTATGCAGAACATGATATTCCGATACAGAAACCGGATCATGTCTTTGCCGATATCTGGCACGATCCCTCCGATGGCGTTGACGCCTATCGACGGTTTCGATCGTGCGAAGGCTTGTCGCCGGATACGGTATACGATTATTGGATTGAGGATACGCTGAAGCTGTATCTGTAAAACAAGAAGCGTACTTATTTTCCGTAAATCTCGCGATACGAGATAATGGATTGATGAATGATGCGGATGGCTTCGCTTGGACCATACAGGGTACGGATATCGGTTTGCTTGTTTTCAAGCTGCTTGTATACTGTGAAGAAATGAAGCATTTCATCAAAGATATGGGGCGGAAGATCGTCGATGTGCTTGATGTGGTTATAGTTTGGATCCGAGAAGGGAATGGCAATGATCTTGTCGTCGTTTCGACCACCGTCCAGCATGCGGATAACACCAATGGGATAGACCTGTACCAGCGTCATAGGGTTGATCGGCTCAGCAGAAATGACTAAAACATCCAGCGGGTCATCGTCCTCTGCAAAGGTGCGGGGAATAAAGCCATAGTTAGCAGGATAGTGGGTGGAGGTATAGAGTGTACGATCAAGGCGAAGCAAGCCCGTTGTTTTGTCAAGCTCGTATTTATTTTTGCCGCCCTTGGGAATTTCAATAACCGCCGTAAAGTTTTCGTCTTGAATAAATTCGTCGGGCATGTCGTGCCAAATGTTCATAGGGTCGTGACTCCTTTCACGTGAGATGATGTGGCAATAAGTATAGCAGAAAACCACCGAAATGTCAATATTTTCCTCCGGTTTTGTCAACGCTTGACAGGATAGTGGGCTTATGCTATAATATACAAAACTTGCTAAAGGAGATTGCCTGTGGAAGCCTCAATAACTCATTCGGAAATTCGCCATGTTCTGATTATCCCCGCTTGGTATCCCAACGGAAACGATAAGCTGATCGGAACCTACCATAAGCAGTTTGCCACGGCGCTGAATCAGCAAGGCATTAAAGCCAATCTTCTTTATATCGATCGCCAGGGTGTGAGGCAGTGGCCGAAGTATCCCTTTATGAAAAAATTCGAGACCGAATCTTGTGATGGCTTTACCGCATATTTGCGAAAGATGCCGGATATCGCAAAGATCAGCTACGACCGGCAGATGCAATCGTATGTGCGGTATTTAAAATGCCTTTACCGTCGCTATGAAGCCATTCATGGAAAGCCGGATCTTCTTCATGCACAGGTTGCCGTTCCCGCCGGATATGCCGCCTGCAAGCTCGGCGAAATGCTTGGTGTTCCGGTGGTTCTGACCGAGCATGCCTCCTATTTCGAACGATTCTTTGAGGGCCGAGAGGGCGTCTATGGACGCTATGCAGTAACGCACGCGGATGCGGTAACCTGTGTGAGCGCCTATATGTGTGAGCCATATCGAAAATACGGTGTTGCGGCAACGGTTTTGCCGAACATCGTCGATTGCAAGGCCTTTACGAGGCCCCGGATGCCTCACAGTAATCTCCCACTTCATCTGGTAACCGTGAGCGCGCTTCGCCCCGGAAAGCGGATTGATGATGCTATCCGGGCACTCAAGATTTTGCGTGATCATGATGCATTGCCAACGTTTCGCTATACGGTTGTCGGAGACGGAACCGAGGAAGGTCGCTTTCGCCGCATCGCTGCTCAAGAGCAGATGGAGGATGTGGTAAATTTTGTTGGGCGTAAGAGTAAAGACGAGATTGCCGAAATCTTGTCGCAGAGTGATATCTTACTGATGGTATCGGATATTGAAACCTTTGGAATTCCGGCTGTCGAAGCACTTGCCGCCGGTGTGCCAGTGGTTTCGACGCGTTGCCGCGGCCCGGAAGGGTTCCTAACCCCTGCTTGTGCGGAGCTATGTGATTGTCATTCGGTGGAAGCTCTTGCCGAAGCGATTCTTCGGATGGTTAATCGCCTGCCGTCAATGAAGAGCGATGAGCTGCGTGCGGTGGCATCTCAGTTTGATGCTCCCGCTGTAGCAGAACAGGCACTGGCTTTATACCGTAAGGTGATGAGAACCGATGCGTCCTCGCCAAAAGAAATCGATTGAGATTGAAAAGATAGGTTATCCCCCAATCGAAAAGGCACTTGTGGTAATGCACCACAAGTGCCTTTTTACGGATGATTAATCGCGGTTGACATCAATCCTCGGGATAGCCGTCAGGATTTTTTTGTACAGCGTTCCAAGCGTCGCGGCACATATCATCAAGGGAATACTCGGCTTCCCAACCAAGACCATTACGCGCTTTGTCCGGGGAGGCATAGCAGGTGGCAATGTCGCCTTCGCGTCGGGCGGCAATACGATAAGGAATGGTGAGACCGCTGGAACGGTTGAACGCCTTGACAACATCCAAAACCGAGTAACCGTTTCCGGTACCGAGATTGAATACCTCGACACCGGTATTGACGGCGGCAAAGTTAAGCGCGGCAACATGGCCGCGGGCCAAATCGGTTACGTGAATGTAGTCACGCACACCGGTTCCGTCGGGTGTCGGATAATCGTTGCCGAAGACGTTTAATTGCTGGAGCTTGCCGCTGGCAACCTTGAGTATGTAGGGCATCAGATTGTTGGGAATACCGTTGGGATCCTCGACAAGCAGACCGCTTTTGTGAGCACCGATGGGATTGAAGTAGCGCAAAAGAACGACGGTGAGATCGGGCTCGGCATGCGCCACATCGGTCAGAATTTGCTCAATCATATATTTGGTTTTACCATAGGGATTCGAGCATTGACCGGTCGGCATATCCTCGGTGATCGGCACGGTAGCAGGATCACCGTATACGGTAGCCGACGAACTGAAAATAATGCGGCGGCAACCGTAGGCCTTCATGGTTTCCAATAGTGTAAAGGTTGTGTCGAGATTGTTGCGGTAATAGAGAAGGGGGAGTCGTACCGATTCCCCAACGGCTTTCAGGCCGGCAAAGTGAATGACGGCGTCGATTTTGTGCTCCTCAAAAATTGCAGATAACGCGGTTTTATCGGCGACATCGGCAGTATAAAGCGGGATTGTTTTGCCGGTAATTGCGGCGATACGGCGAACCGCTTCGGGCTTGCTGTTCGCAAAGTTGTCAATGATAACAACCTCATGACCCTGTTCGATTAACTCAACGGCGGTGTGAGATCCGATAAAACCGGCTCCACCGGTTA
>SVSA01000091.1 GCA_015064545.1 Oscillospiraceae bacterium
GCACGGGCAAGCTTGGCGCGCGGATCCTCTTCTTCCTCGCCCTCTACCGACGGCTTCGGGAGCAGCATGCGGCTCTTAATCAGCATCAGATCGGCGGCCATAACAATAAAGTCGCCGGCAATCTCCATGTCCATCAAGCGCATTTGCTCCAGATAGTCCATATACTGTTCCAGAATCAAGGCAATCGGGATATCATAAATATCGACCTTGTTTTTGGCAATCAGCGAAAGCAACAGATCGAGCGGGCCCTCATAGACCTCCAGCTTGAAACTCAGATCACTCATAAAAACGGAACCAATCCTATGATAAATTCAAAAAGCCGGATCAAGATCTGCCGTACAAAGGCCAGCGGAA
The DNA here is from genome assembly GCA_015064545.1 of Oscillospiraceae bacterium. Lineage (GTDB taxonomy): Bacteria > Bacillota > Clostridia > Oscillospirales > CAG-272 > Colimorpha_A. The sequence goes on from SVSA01000091.1 coordinate 355, forward strand.
CATCCAGTACACCCACAAACAGCAATACCATCGTTACCACCATGATCGTCCGCTCATAGCGCATCACGCCAAAATAATAGCGGTCGGGAAGCAGGAAATAGAAGACGCGTGAGCCGTCGAACGGCGGCACCGGAATCAGATTAAAGACCGCAAGACCGATGTTCAGCGATGCCATATTCATGAAAAACATCGCAACAAAGTCGATCACCGAAAAGGCACCCGGCCGATAGTATAAAAGCCCTTTTTCAAAGAAAACGCTGAGTGGGACAATCGCCGCGATAATCCGATAGATCAAGAGCGAGCCAAACGCCAGAATTAAATTGGACACCGGCCCGGCAAGACCGGTCAAGGCCATTCCCTTTTTGGGATTTTTGAAGTTACGCGGATTAACAGGAACAGGCTTGGCCCATCCGATACCGAAAAACAGCATCGACAGGGCGCCGATCGGATCGAGATGCTTCAGCGGATTCAATGTCACACGGCCATGAAAGCGTGCCGTTTGATCGCCCATTTTGCCGGCAGTATAACCGTGTGCCGCTTCGTGAAACGACAGCGAAAAGACAACGGCAGGAATGGATAACAGCAGAAAGGCAATGTCGATGGTAGACATTCCTTTTCCAAACAGCGAATTCAGCATTTATCGTTCTCCGAGAAAATCATGAATCAAGCCCCATACCTCATCACGGCCAATGCCCTTGAGTGAGGAAAAGGGGATAACGCGTCCGAGCTTTTCCAGCTCGATACGATTATGGGAAAAATCGGTTTTATTCAGCTTATCACACTTGGTAGCGACAATACAATACGGCACCTCCGAGGCTTCCAGCCATTCGAGCATCATGTAATCGTCCTCGGTGGGTCCTACCTTCATATCAATCAGCTGCAGAATCAGCCGATGCTCACAGTCCGAGCGCAAAAAGCGATCGGTCAGCTCGGACCAGCGCTTCTTGTCCTGGGGAGCACGCTTGGCGTAACCATAGCCGGGAATATCGACAAACCACAGCTTTTTGTCGATATCGTAAAAATTTACGGTAATCGTTTTACCGGGCGCTGAGCTGACACGCGCGAGCGATTTGCGGCCGAGAAGCGTATTGATCAGCGAGCTTTTCCCGACATTCGACCGTCCTGAAAACACGATCTGCGGTCGTGTATCATGAGGAAATTGAACGGGCAGACCGGCGGTAATACCGAGCCCGACATTCTGCAGGTTGAGCTTCATGATTCTCAGCCTCCCTGACGCACGATCGCCGCGTTCAATACCTGCTCCACGCTGGTGCAGGGAATAAACTCAAGGCTGTCTCTGACAAGCGGATCGATTTCAGCAAGATCACGCTGGTTCTCCTTCGGGATACAAACCGTACGCACACCGGCCTTATAGGCTGCCATCGTCTTTTCCTTCAGCCCGCCGATCGGAAGCACACGACCGCGAAGCGTAACCTCACCGGTCATGGCAATATCGCGGCGTACCGGATAGCCCGAAAGCTCGCTGGCAAGCGCGGTAACAATGGTCACACCCGCCGACGGGCCGTCCTTGGGAATGGCTCCCTCCGGCACATGGATGTGAATATCCTTTGTCTTATAGAAATCGGCATCCACCCCAAGCTCCTCGGAATGAGAGCGAATATAGGTAATGGCGGCCTTGGCCGATTCTTTCATTACCTCACCGAGCGAACCGGTGAGCTCAATCTTACCGGTGCCGGGCATAGCGGCCGCTTCCACGCGAAGCAAATCTCCACCCACCTCGGTATAGGCTAAGCCATTAACAACACCGATTTCGTTTTCCTCGTAGACGGCATCCGGTGTAATCTTACGGGCCCCAAGGAAGGTCTTGACGCTCTCAGCCGTCACCTTCATCGAAGCCTCTCCCGTTTCCACCATACGCTTGGCCGCCTTGCGGCAAACCGAAGCAAGCTCTCGCTCCAGATTACGAACGCCGGCCTCACGAGTATAGAAGTCGATAATCTCGATGATCGCATCATCCTTGATTTTCAGCATCCGTTTATTCAAGCCGTGACGCTTGAGCTGCTTCGGCAGGAGGTGGTCCTTCGCGATCGCCAGCTTTTCATGTCGGGTATAAATCTTCAGCTCGATAACCTCCATACGGTCAAGGAGCGGACGCGGAATCGTGTCGATGTCGTTAGCCGTTGCGATAAAAAGGCAATCGGACAAATCGATGGGCAATTCGACAAAATGATCACGGAAAGCCTTATTTTGCTCGGCATCCAGCACCTCAAGGAGGGCCGAGGAAGGATCTCCGTGGCTGTCACGGGTCAATTTATCAATCTCATCCAACAGAATAACCGGATTCAAGGTTCCCGCTTGGTTGATAGCCGTAACAATGCGTCCCGGCATCGCCGCAATATAGGTCTTACGATGACCGCGGATATCCGCCTCGTCCCGCACACCGCCAAGCGACACGCGGACATACTTGCGCTTCAGTGCCCGTGCGATTGACGAAGCAATCGAGGTTTTACCGGTACCGGGCGGGCCGACAAGACACAGAATCTGATGCTTAAGCTCGGGATTCATCTGCCGAACGGCAATGAATTCGAGGATACGCTCCTTCACCTTTTCAAGGCCGTTATGATCGGCATCCAGCACCTTAGAGGCCGCCACTACATCAATACGGTCCTTGCTTTTCACGCCCCAAGGCAGCTCCAGGCAAAGGTCAAGATAATTCCGCATAACACTGCTTTCGGCCGACGTATAGGGCATTTTGGCCAGTTTCTTGACTTCCTTGGTCAGCTTCTCGCGGACTTCATCGGGGAGATTGGCCGAGGCAATTTTGGCGTTATATTCGACAATTTCCTCGTCGTCCTCTTCCTCGCCCTCACCAAGCTCCTCGCGAATAGCCTTAAGCTGCTCCTTCAGGTAATACTCGCGCTGATTGGCATCAATCTGGGCGCGCACCTTTTTGTGGATTTTCATTTCGGTGCTGAGCACCTCGCTCTCGCGCTCCAGGAGAAGCGCCACAAGCTCGGCACGGCGAAGGGGATGGAATTCCTCCAGAACGAGCTGCTTATCGATAAAATTCAACAGCACATTACAAGCAACAAAGTCGGAGAGTAAGTCGGGATTATGAATCGCTTTGACCGCCGTGACCAACTCATTGGAAACCTTCGGCAGCAGCGTTACAAAGAGATCGAAGGCACGGTTAATTTCGAGAACCAGCGCCTCGCCACGTACCCCACCGTTATTGTCCATACGGATTGTCTTGCAAAGCAGGTTGGCAAACAGACGCTCGCCGTCATAGTCGTACGAAACCACCGAAGCGCGGCAGTATCCGGTAACAAATACCTTCAGATTCCCCTCCGGCAGCTTTACGGTTTGCTTAATTTTCGCGGCCGTACCGACCAGATAGAGATCCTCAGGCGTCGGCTCGTCCACCGAAAGATCCTTCTGACTCACCAGAAAGATCAAACCGTCGCGACGCTCGGCCTCTTCCACCGCGGCCGCCACCTTTTCGTCGAGAATCTCGAAGCTCATCGGAATCGACGGAAACGCAATCATGCCGCGCAGAATAATGACCGGCAAGCGGCTTTCTTCTACTTTTTCGATATATTTTTGCATAGTCTCAAATATCCTTTCTCACTTGCGAAGAAGGCGTAAGTAAATATCCATTTAAAAGAATGAATCGGTTAGATTCTTATTATTATAGCACAGTTTTGAGTAAGAATCAATCCAAAAAATCAAAATATACTGTAAAGGTTCCGTAACAAAACCGTTACCCCAGCGTCTTTCGCAACAACTCGATTGCTGTCACACGCTTTTGTTGGGTATCCACCTGAAAAACCGCGCCATTCAGCTCGGTAACCGCGCCGACAGGATTCTCAAAGCGCACCGGCATCCGTGTGCGGAACTTGGTAACAATACAATCCACCGAAACACCGAGAATTGAATCGACAGCACCACACATTCCGAGGTCGGTCAGATAACCGGTTCCCTTCGGAAAAATCCGCGTGTCGGCGGTTTGCACATGTGTGTGTGTTCCGAAGATGATATCAATTTTTCCGTCAAAATAGTTGGCAAGTGCAAGCTTTTCGGAGGTAGCCTCAGCATGCACGTCCAAGATCGACAAATCATAGCCGCCGCGATAGGCATCCAGCATCTCCTCTACTGCTGCAAATGGGCAGGAAAGCGGCTCTAAGTACACGGTACCAAGCACATTCATGACCAAAATCCGTCGCCCGCCGCTTTGGAACAAAACCGCGCCCTTGCCCGGAGTTCCCTTGGGATAATTGGCCGGGCGGAGAACATACGGCTGTTCATCAATATACTCCATGATATCCCGTTTTTGCCAGATATGATTGCCTGAGGTCAGGACATCAATGCCGCTCCCCAAAAGAGTCTCTGCCGTACGTCGGTCAAGACCGTTTCCCTGTGCGGCATTCTCGCCGTTGGCTACGGTAAAATCGATACGGTAATCCCGCTTAATGGCCGGAAGTGCCCGACAGACCTTTTCGGTAGATTCTTTGCCGACAATATCGCCCAGGGCAAGCACACGGAAAACTGACATAATAACCTCAATGCTTTCGAAACAGTAACGCCCATTCTCCTTTTTCCTATGCAGGCAAAGAAATCAGGCATTTTACCATATTATACCCGTTTTTGAGGGGGATGTCAACTCTTTTCGCAAGGAAACCCGGGAAATTCCGTCCGACGAAGACCGGAAACCGACATCGTCCTGTATCTCATGAAAAAGCGTATTAACCGCAGAATACCAATTGTCTCCAAGGGGAACTCCTTCCGAATCGCTTTTATCTTTCGCGGCAAGGTGGTATCGACAAAATCGAAATAATCTGGTATACTATTGTCACAACTCTTGTCAGCAAATCGAAAAAGGCTACACTATATGAGTGGAAGGAGGCGAAGAAATGCAAGAAACGAACGAAATGCATGATCGGCTTATCAACGAATTTACCGCGAATTATATGGAAAAGCTGTTTTATTTCTGTTTGAAGAAGACGGGAAACCATCGGGAAGCAGAGGATCTGACGCAAGATATCGCACTTCAAATCATCACCGCTTTGAACAATGGGACGATCCCCACGAGCTTTTCGGCGTGGGTATGGCAGATCGCGCGAAACCGTTATGCGGTATGGGCTAAAGAAAAGCATAATCGAAACGAGTCGGTAACCGGTTCCGATATCAGCGATTATGAAATTGAAGACGATAGCGAAAATATCCTTGATGAAATGATACATACCGAGCAGATAGCTCTGCTTCGGCGTGAGCTGGCGTTCATCAAAAGCGATTATCGTAACATCGTTGTTGCCTATTACATAGAAAATAAGAGTGTTCGTGATATTGCATCATCGCTATCGCTTTCGATCAGCGCGGTTCAGCAAAGGCTTCACCGTGCAAGAATTATCTTGAAGGAAGGTATGAATATGGCAAGAGAATTTGGAAAGCTGAGTTATAGCCCCGAAAACATTGCGTTTGTTATGAATGGAATGGTAGGAAAAAGCGGAGAACCATGGAATTATATTTCGCGTTCGCTCTGTAAAAACATACTGCTTGCAGCTTATAGAACCCCCTCTACAGCAGAAGAGTTGGCAATGGAGGTTGGAGTAGCTCTTCCGTATATGGAAGAAGAACTATCGACACTTGTGGAAGCCACCTTAATGAAGAAAAATGGGAATCGATACGAAACAAACATCTTCATTGTCAGCACAGAAGCACAGGAAAAGATTTGCGCACATTTGCGCGGAATTACCCCTGAACTTACAAAAGCTGTTATAGAAGCCATGGAATATGATATCAAGTGGCGAAACGATAATTATCCGGAATGGCATGAGGGATATCAGTCGTTTGAGGATATGAAATGGGCGCTACTTATGACAGAAACAGATGCAATCAATTCCTAC
>SVSA01000092.1 GCA_015064545.1 Oscillospiraceae bacterium
CGTCAACCGGAACGACAAGATCCATGCCGTAACGCATACAGGTTTGATAGTCGTCGGCACCGAAGCCGGGAGCGGTATGAACACAGCCGGTACCCGAATCCATCGTGACGTATTCGGCGTAAACAAGACGAGAGGTCTTATCAAGGAAGGGATGCTGTGCCAGCATGTTTTCAAAGAAGGCACCGGGATAGGTGGCAAGCACCTCATAGCTCTCGAAGCCGCCCATTTTCATGGTCTTTTCCATCAGCGCTTCGGCCATGATATAGGTTTCACCGTTATCGGCTTTGACCAGTACATAGGTGTCGCGGGGATGCAGACAAATGGCCATGTTGCCGGGGAGTGTCCAAATCGTGGTGGTCCAGATGACAAAGAAGGTTTTGCTCAGGTCGAGACCGCCCAGCTTGCCGAGATCGTCCTTGACCGCAAACTTGACATATACCGAGGTACAGGGATCGTCCTTATATTCGATATCCGCCTCGGCTACCGCCGTGGCGCAGAAGGGACACCAGGTAACCGGCTTCAGACCCTTATAGATATAGCCTTTGTCAAACATCCGGCCAAAGATTTTGACCTCTTGTGCTTCAAAATGCTTGTCCATCGTGCGGTAGGGATGATTCCAATCGCCCAAAACGCCAAGACGCTTGAAGCCATCCATCTGCTTCTGAATAAAATCCTCGGCAAATTCCTCGCAGGCCTGACGGAATTCGGGAACCGACATATCCTTATTCAGCTTTTTCTTGGAGTTTTCAATGGCGCGCTCGATGGGAAGACCGTGATTGTCCCAACCGGGAACATAGGGGGTATAATAGCCCATCATGGCGTGACTGCGCACAATAAAATCCTTTAAGACCTTGTTCAGTGCATGGCCCATATGAATATAGCCGTTGCTGAAGGGAGGTCCGTCGTGGAGAACAAAAGAGGGCTTGCCGGCATTTCTTTCTTTGATTTTGCCGTAAAGATCCATAGCGGTCCAGTTTTCATAGAAGCCCGGCTCACGCTGGGGCAGTGCGGCACGCATCGGGAATTCGGTTTGCGGCAGATTGAGAGTTTTGGTGTAGTCCTTAGTCATAGCTGTTGCCTTTCCTGTATCGGGAATATTGAATTGGTTTATTATTGTTTCTTTTTACCGTCGTAGACCATTGTGAACTCGTCGATGGCGGTGCTGTCATCGTCATCATCGTCATCGGTGTCCGAGAGCTTGCGGATGGTGTCGAGGAAGGATGCATCGCTTTCCTCGGCATCGGCATTATGATTGAGGCGGCGGAGCGAATCGAGAATACCGGCCCCTTTTTCTACGACAACGGTTTGTTCATTCAGATCGTCCTCGTCCTCTTCCTCGGTGAAGTCCTCGCTGTCGCGAGCAACGGTATAGGCGGCAGGGTCGGGAGACACCAGCGTTACATCATCGTCGGAATCGGGGATAGCCGTTTCGACCGAAAGACTGCTTGTTACCACCTCGACATCGTCCTCATCCTTGGGACTGAAGGGATCATCGGAGCCGGAAATCAGCTCGGATTTGCCCGAAAGATCGCGGCGAATACGCTCCAATACGAGACGCGACAGCTCCTCGGCTTGAGACTCGTCGACATTGACGATGGAAACATCGGGGGCAATCGCTTCGATTTGCTCAATGTGTGACTGGTATCCCTCAAAAAGGGCAGTCTTGAAGGCGGCTACCTCGCGCTGAACCTCGCGCAAACGGTCATTTTCCTTTTTGACATTGGCCTTCAGCTCGGCAATCAGACGGTCACAGCTGCTTTTTGCCGAGCGCATAATGACATCGGCACGTTCGTTTGCTTCGTTGATGATGCGGGTGCTGGCCTTTTGTGCATTGATTAAGGTGGCGCGGATGGATTCCTCTTCACCGCGAATCGCATCGAGCTGTGCTTCGGTGAGACGGAGCTTTTTTTCGAGCTCGTCGTTCAAGCGGTAGAGCTCGGTGTATTTTTCAATCAGAAATTCGATATGTTCCTCGACCTCGACGGTGCTGTAACCGCGAAGAGATTTGGAGAACGGGGAATGTTTTAGTTCATGTGGAGCAAGCATAATCCTGTTAGCCTCGGAAACGAGGCATCCTTTCTCCCCGGAATTTTAGATTCGTTTCTTCCGGCGGGGACGGAAAAAACGCGAAAACCATGGAAATCAGAGATAAGCGCCGACGGTCATACCGATGACCGAAAGCAGGATAACCGTGACAAAAAACGGAATATCAAGCGGGCCGTCCATTCCGATATTGAAATGGTACATCAGCGCACGTATGGGGGCAATGAAGGGCTCGGTGATGGCGTACAAAAAACGCATTGGAGCGCTGTCGTCATCCGGGACAATCCAGCTCAGCAGGGCCCGTGCCAGCATAGCAATTTCGACCGCTGAGATCAGATAAAAGACGAAATAGAGCAGCATTTTCAGCATAATTAGCATGAAAAAACCTTCCTTTCCCACCGTATGAGATAAAAATACGGGAAATGACAAGAAACAATAAAAACAAAAACAAACGGCCCCGCGAACAAATCGGTTCACAGTCCGTTTCGGCGCACAAGCGTATATGCGCAAGACCGCATTGCCGCCGAAGCGGCAATGCGGGGGATGATAGCCTTAAAGCAGGTCGCTGTCGTCCTGATTCTGTGCGCCCTTCAGATGATCGCCGGAAACGTCAACGCTCTTGGGAACAATGACAAAAGTGTTGTTGGCAACACGCTGAATATAGCCGTCAATGGAATAGGCAACGCCGCTTAAGAAATCGATCAGACGTCTGGCTGCTTCCTTGTTGCTTGCCTCCAGATTCAGAACAACCGTGCGGTCATTGAGAAGATGATCCGCAATTTTGCGAGCCGTAGCACTGTCATAGCGCTCGGGCTTGACAACCTTCATTTCCAGGGCACCGGAGCTCATACCCATGCCGGTAGAGCGCTGCGAATTCTGGCCGTAAGCAGGAGACTGCTTGGGAGTAGGCTGCGGTTGTTCGTCTTCGGGAAAATCGTAGAGGTCGTCCTCGTTTTCGTAAAGATCGTCCTCATCCTCGTTTTTGCCGGGAAACAGTTTGTCGAAAAATCCCATGTGATGTACCTCCGTGTATCTTACATATCTTAGTTTTTGTGATAGATTTACGGCGGAAAGCCAGACGCTCTCACCGTACATAAAATTATTATAGCACATTTTTTTTGCTAACGCAACCGTTTTTTCAAAAACCTTGACGAATATTTTGCGAAAAAATTGTGCATTTCGCGAAAATCGATGCGATTATGCGACAGGATAGGGGCGGGTACCGAAAATTGCGGTGCCGGGACGAACGATGGTGGCACCGTATTCGACCGCCAACGCATAGTTATCCGACATTCCCATACTGAGAAGAGGCTCCTCTCCGAAAAAGCCTTCGGCGGCCAAACGATCCTGTAGACTCTTGGTACGCGCAAAGAAGGGACGGTAGTCTTCGGGGTTGGGACAGTGGGGGCCTATGACCATCAGTCCGCGCACACGCAGGCCGGGCAGATCGCGAACCGCACACAAAAAGTCCCGTACATCGCTTTCGGGAATTCCGCCTTTGGCGGCTTCTTCTCCGATGTTGACCTCGCATAGTGCTTCGGTAATCAGATCCTTGCCTTCCGAGCGGCGCGAAATCTCAGTGGCCAGCTTGAGACTGTCAAGGGAATGTATGAGGCAAACGCGGCCGATCAGATATTTCACCTTGTTCGGCTGCAGCGTTCCGATAAAGTGTAAGCGTGCCTTATCGCGATCGATGGCCTCATATTTGGCGTTGAATTCCTGTACGCGGTTTTCGCCGAGATCGGTCAGTCCTTCGGCAATGGCAAAGTTGATTTCCTCGGGCGGGACGGTTTTCGTCGCGGCCATGACGGTGGCACGTCCGTCTACCGTGTCGAGCACGGTTTTCAGATTGTGCCGCAGGATGCTTTTCCGTTCTTCGGAGAGGTTAGTGAACGACTTTTCCGTCATACAGGTCCTTGCCTTTCGTAATGATGAAATCGTTTTTGGCGAGGAAGTCGCCGTAGTTATCGGTCGAGGTATCCCGCTCCGCCACAATCAGATAGCCGTCAGCCTCACAGAGCGGCGTAATCCGGCGAAACTGTACCGTAGAGCCGCGAAGAATATAGACACCGGTTTGTCCGTTGACAATACGAACCGCCGATACAGGAACGCGGTAGCCGGTGTAGGAGCTTTGCACGATTTGAACGGTTTGATTTCGTAAATAGTTGAAATCTGAGGGCAAAATGTCCGAGCGGAAAATCAAAACCACGGTATCGGCTCCGACCTCAGACAGAATCCGGTAGAGCGTCATGGTTAGCGTGGTGTCGTTGTTGTAGGGGAATTTGACACGGTAGGTTTTGTCGGTTTGATAATTGTGCAGGAGCTCGGCATCCACCTCGCAGGCAATGTACCAAAGATAATCGGTAACCAGCTTGCCGATCGGATATCCGGCGGCCGTTCCCCCAAAGTCCTCGGGGGATTGCTTGGCCAAGGCCAAATAATCACGGTAATCGATTCCGGCGATTCCCTCGGCGGAAAAGATTTGCTCATAGCCATCGATGGCAGTATAGAAATATCCGACGCTTCCGGCAAGCACGCTGGTCTCGGCGGCCGAGAGCTGAGCGGCCAGCGCCTCGCGCTGTTCTTTTAACGCTGCAATTTTTTCGTTGTAGCTGACAACCGCGTGCGTAATGATGCGGCGGCGGTTGAGCTGTATCAAAAGCTGATCGGCAAAGGCCGCGGCATCGGAAATGTGTCCGTCGGCAACCTTGTCGAATAACTGATTGAGCTGTTTTTCGATCTGTTTGTCGGTGGAGGCGGTGTCGGTTCGTTTTTCGGCATCGCTCATGTTACTGTTTTCGAGCAGACGGATCTGCTTGTCCAGCGCAATGATCTGCTGTCGAAGCTCCGTCGATGTTCCGCCGGGATAAATATCGGCAATCGGGGTATTGATGGCGACCTTTTGCCCATCTCCGAACAGATAACTGATCTCTCCGTCAACCGGAGAATAGACGATGGTTTCATCACGGAGAATGGTGACACCGACGGTCATCGTCATCTCGCTTGTTACCAGCGATGCCGGTGTTGTTTCGATTTCCGGCTCAAAGCCGCCCGATATATGATACAGAATATAAGCGATCAAAACAAGAGAGAGGAAGGCCGACAAGGCATATTTCAAAACGCTTTTTAAGTATTGCAGATCCATGCGGCATCTCCTTTCACGATGTGCTATCAGTATACCATATTCTCAGGAACGGTTTAAGTGCTTTGCGGCAATATTTACAATTTTTTCAAAAATGGAAGCATATGGCATGTCGTCGGGGAAGAACCAGTACGTGTCGGGCTTGCGGCGGAACCAGGTCAGCTGACGCTTGGCATACCGCCTGGTGTTCTGCTTCAATAAGGCTACGGCATCGTCATAGGACAGCGTGCCGTTGAGCCAGAGGTCAATCTCCTTATAGCCGATGGCTTGTCCGGCGGTTGACGAAGGAGCGAGCGCCAGCGACCGAACCTCCTCGACCAGCCCCATCGCCATCATCTGATCCACGCGGCGTTCAATACGATCATAGAGAATGGCGCGATCGCGGTAGTCCAGGCCAATGGTGAGAAGATCATAGCGGCTTTCAGCCGTTTGCGAAAGCTTGTCCCATTCGGTTTTGGTTTTGCCGGTGCCGTAATAAATTTCAAGGGCACGAATGACACGCTTGGTATTGTTGCGATGCGTCAGAGCCGCCGCCTCGGGATCGATGTGGCAGAGCTCTTCCCACAGGGAGTCGGCGTCGCGGGCGGCAAGCGTGTCGCGGATGTCCGGGGAAACCGAGGGGGAAAAGCCGCCACTGTTCAGAACGGCATCCAGGTACAGGCCGGTCCCACCGCAGAAAATCGGGACTTTCCCGCGTGAAACGACATCGGCAATGGCTGCCTCCGCCAGCTTTTTGTAATCGGCACAAGAGAAGTCCTCGTCGGGCTCAACGATATCAATCAGATGATGCGGAATGCCGCGGCGTTCCTCAGAGGATGGCTTGGCCGTGCCGATATTCATGCGGCGATAGATCTGCATCGAATCGCAGGACAGAATCTCGCCGTCCAGCGCCTCTGCCAGATCCAGCGAGAGGGCGGTTTTGCCCGAAGCAGTTGGGCCGACCACGGCGATCAGCTTGCGGTTTCTTTCA
>SVSA01000093.1 GCA_015064545.1 Oscillospiraceae bacterium
GTCCTGGAGCAGAACTACGTCCTGAACGGCATCCAGCTTTAATCCGCGGCGGAACGAGGAAAGACCGACCTCCTCATAGTAAGAATTGGTAAGGTTGCCGATAGCAAAGCCACCGTGATCGTTCGATTCAAAACGAACGATGCTGGCAGATCCGCCGTACTTCTGATCCCAGCCCGGGCCGGGATTGAAAACTACCGTATTATGGCCTTCAGCCCGCATGCGGTATGCCTTATAGTAGTTGGAAATATTATAGTTGTCAGCACCCAGATCCATAAAGAAATTTTCTCCCTGACTGTGTAGCACAAAGGAGCCGACATCCATGTGGTCATGCGAATCGCCGCCGATGGGATCGTCACAGTGAAGTCCGGCATAGGTATCCTGTCGGTTAAAGCCGGTACGAAAAACGGCAATTTCAGAAATAGGTAAATAGGCGTTAAGCTGGGAATTGTCGGTTTTAGCAGACAGGAAGCGTGGCTGATAAAGGAAGACATCGGCCAGGACATTCATGCCCGCATGGTCGGTAAAGGAGAAGGGAACCGATTTTTGTGCCAAAAGCTCTTGGATACGCAATTGTCCCTGTGAATCCTGTCCGAAATAATCGGCTAAGAACATGGTTTGCGACGGATAGTACACGGGACGGTGTCCGACATCGTGATAATTGAATTGAGCGACCGAGCCGTTAATGGCGATCATGAACTGGTTGGTCATCTTCATGCCGGGGACATCAACATAGCCGAAATCGGTTCCGGTTGCCGTAATGACCGATTGAATGGTAAGCACGTAGAACATCATGGCGTATCCCCAATAGCCGGGGCCTTCCTCATAAGCGCCGTAAGGCGCGAAGAGGCGTAGGGAGTGTCCCATGTCGATCAAGCTGTACTGCATCGCACGTTCGGCACATTCGAGATCATAGCCTTCAAGCTCGTCACAAATGGCAAGACCTGCCACACATTCGCCGGCAATGATCATACACCAGTTGTCGCCTGTTCCATCACGCCAATTCCACGAACGTTTTCTGGGAAGATTATCAAGATCCTCCATGTAAGGGGCAAAGCCCTTTTCGAGAATTCCCCGGCGAATGACCTGACGCTGCTCCTCGGTCATCCAGTGATACAACCAGTCATAACCGATGCCAAGCGCGTGACAAAGTGTACCGACATCGAGAAAATGGTAAGGATTCCAGTCCTTGAATTCCGCACACACGCGCATGGCCTCATAGGCCGCCTCGGCATACTTGTCCTCTTCGGTCAAAAGATACATCATGGCAAGGATCGTAATGCGATCGGTGTTCTCTTGGCAAACGTACAAGAGACGAATACCGTCCCGGATTTCGTAAGGTGAGGGCGGCGTGCTGAGATATTGATCGGCAAAATAGGACAAGTTTCGGAAAATTATGTGATAAACCTCGTCCCGCTCGGGATTGTTCCATGCCGCACGCAGCTCGCTTACCTTTTCGGGCGTCATAATCAAGCGGGGGTGAGCGTGGTTCGGATGCTTTGCTTTGACAAGTCTTGTCATTTCGGAGCCAACGACCTCATCGTAAATGAAACTCAGCACCATTTGACGCATAAATTCCTTGTTTGTCGTCCAACTCAGCGTATCCTCCAAGTTCTCATCGCTGTAGACAATAATCCCATTGGCTTCAGCATGGAGATGCTTGTGGAAGGTGTTACACAGATATGTCATTTCGGCGTACCACACATGGCCCGGCCCACAAACGGCCTCAAGGCAGTGCGTCTTACCGTCGAGCGTAACAATGGCTTTACCGTCAGATTCGGAAAAAACGCCCCCGATGCTTTCCGCAAAAAACGCGGCAGGAAGATAGGTGGCGCCATCCTTTTGAAAGGGAACGATCGTGCGGTTTTCGGAGATATAGGTTTTGTTTCCGTGAAGAAGAACATTACTCTTGTTAAGATACATAACGACAGCTTGTGACAACATAAGAAATCTCCTTTCGGTGTGCTGTGCTTGAACCTGTTTTTAGGGTATACTCAAGGATACCACGGAAATGATGGTATGTCAATTATATCATATAACCGAATCCTGTTGTGCTTTTTTTTGAAAAAAAGAGGCAACATTTTCGCCGTTGTTGCCCGGTTGTTTTGCAAATCCACTTGATTTAACGGAATTATCTTTTGTATAATCAAAGAAAACAACCGGGATACGATAGGCTTCTGTCAGAACGGTGCCGTTAAAGGGGATTGGATATACATGGTGGTGTATCTTTTGATTGCCATATTGATTTTGGGTGATCTCGGTTGCAAATTTTTTGGTAAAAAATGCAGCACGATGATCGTTGGCAAATCGGTGGCAAGCTATGCGCTCTATAATATATTTATGGGTGTTGTAGCCTGCATCTTTTTCTTTTTTACGGGCGGGTGTACTGTGTCGGTCAATCTTCCGACACTTGGTTATGCCTTGCTCTATGCGCTGACGTCATTGGTTGCTCTTGTCATCGGTTTGGTTGCCTATCATTTTGCCAGTATATCTGCTATTACGCTCATTACCGGCACCTGCGGTTTGATCGCGACCTCCTCGTTCGGTGCTCTTTTGTTTGACGAAAGCTTCGCGCCATCCACGATTCTCCGCATTGTCTTGATGCTTACGGCGGTTGTGCTTTCCTTTTGGGATCGCCGTGTATTATCGACGGATCAAGGGCAAAAAGCGGTTGAGTCGAAGAAAAAACGCACTTTTTGGATTATTCCGATTGTTCTCATCATGCTCGCCTATCAAAGCGCCGAGGCAATTATTCAGAAATATTTTTCGATCGATACGACGGTAACAAACGAGAATTCGTTTTTCTTCCTTTGCAATGCTATCATTGTGATCGTGTCTTTTCTTGTATTTGTTGCTGACAGTGCGAAGCACCGTGATCATGGCAGAGAAGCAAGGAGGCTTTTAATGCCTTGCCGGATTGTGCCGTTGGTGGCGAATATCCTTTCATCGGCGACCTGCTCGCTCGTCGGTATTTTGCTGATTGCGCGTATGCCGCTTTCGATTTATTCTCCTGTCTCTTCGGCTGTCGGTATGCTTTCCGGTGTTATCGGCTCTCTTGCCTGCCGTGAACGTTTGGGATCTTGTGCCTATCTGGGAGCGGCGTTGGCCTTAATTACGGTTTTTTTGTGAGGAAAAAGCTCCGCATGTTGACCATGCGGAGCTTTTTGTAAGGATATCAGTGAATCCAATCCAACAACGTTTTCGCCGTTTCGGGAAGCGAATCCGGATTGTCGTCGTGCATAAATTCAAGCATCAGATACATCGTATCGGTCGGAGCACCGTTCAGAAGGGACAGGTACTCCTGCCAACGATCGGTGTGATGGGCTAACGGCAGGTGATCGGTGCCCTCCCAGGAAAAGACGTGAGTACTGCACACATACGGAAGGAGCGCTTCCAAGGCTTCCAGATTGTATTGGTGTGTCCGGAATTGGTTAGGCTGCCAGAACATTTTGAGATTTGGCAGATTAACATCCTTTAAGTATGCCAGCGCACTGGGATAATCCTCGGTAATTGACCAGTTATGGCACTCGAGACAGAAGGTCAGATCGGGATTTTCGCCGCAGATCCGTTCGGCGTCTTCGACGGCGGCTCGATATTCCTCTGACGTCATCGAAGCACGGTTCTTTTCGGAGGCCCACAAACGGACGATCGGTGTTCCGAGCGCGCGTGCGGAGGCAACGGTGTCGGCCGGCTTTTCCTCGCAGGGCCAAGCCAACGTATAATAGGCACCGTATTCCGGTGTAGCGATTCCGGCGTTTCGGGAGAGCTCCCGAACGCGAGCGGCTTCCTTGAGATTACCGGCCGGGACATGAATATCGCTGCCCCATTCCACAGCCTGAAGGCCGCAGTCCTTCATGCGAGACAGAATATCCTCAACGGTTAATTGACGAAAGGAAATGGATACAAGACCGGGAACAAAATTCATTGTGACTTCTCCTTTATGTGAGTTTTTTCATTATTTATTGACGGTTTCTTGCGATACGGTTGTTTCACGAATGGTAAGCGAGGAGTTGACTTCATACGATTGACAGCGGTGCTCGGGATTTTCCACATAGTCTATCATAATCTGAAAGGCGGTTTTGGCCAAGGAGGAATACTGATAGGAAACAGTCGTGAGCGTCGGTGTTATCATGCTGGCGATAGGGAGATCGTCGAAGCCGACAATCATGACATCCTTCGGAATCGTGAGACGCTCATGCTTGGCCGATTGGCCGTGCTTCACCGCGCGCAGCACCTCGACCGCCAAAAGGTCGTGTACGCAGAAAATACCGATGGGAAGCGGGGTTTGCTTTTGACGGAGCTGATTCAGCAAATTCGTGACAAACCAAGAGGCTTCGCGGGTGTTAATTCCTTTTTTCTGCAACGTGGAAATGATACCGATATGATTGTTCGGAAGGAGAAAGCCGGCTTGAGAAAGCTGATGGCGAAATCCTTGCAGACGTTGGTCGGATTCCAGATAATTGGCTTCGGTGACATAAGCAAAGCTTTTGCAGCCGCTACGAATCAAATGACGAGCCACATGCTTCCCGGCAGAGAAGTTGTTTACCAGAACGGTGTCAATATTGGGGAGCTTAGAGTCCTCTGCCAAGGTGACGAGGGGCAGGGGATAGCGACTGAAGAAGGGCTCTTGCTCACGGGTAATGGTCGTACAGTTAAATACACCCTTACAATTTAAGGAAAGAAACAGGTCGAGAATAGTTTTGGTTCGCTGGGGATCACTATTGGTGCTGGCGGCGATCAGCTCATAATTCTGCTGAGCGGCGATGCTGTGAAGATGATTTAACAGAGAACCAAAGAAGGGATTGCTGCTATCATGAAGCAGGATACCGAATATATTTCGGGTGTTTTGGGATAAATACTGAGCGAAAGGGGTGTTGGCGGCACAAGGGCCGGTTGTAATACAGCATCGCTTTCCGATGCTGCGGATGAGGCACACATCGGTTAGCTTTTGAAAAACATCCAGCGCGCAGTGCAGGGAACAGGAATAGGCGGCGGCCAACTCGCGAACCGTATAAAAATAGCTGCCCGAGGGACCAAGCTGACCGTTTGTGAGTATGCTTTGCAGTTCTTCGAATATCTGCTCTGCTCGCTTCACGTGTTCACAACCTTTCCGATATTTGTTATTCTATGTAGTATTATAGCAAGTTTTTTGAGACAAATCAACAGTTATTATGTTTTGTGTTGGCAACAAAGCGCGAAATGTTTCTAACCGAAAATTTTTATCCTATTTATTTCGTGAATGGTGCATGTTATAATTTTTATAGTGCACAGAATGATAGGATGTGCATTCGACCTATAAATCTTTTGTTAAGGAGAAAACAAATGAAAGTGACAAAAATTCTTGGCGTAGTTCTTGTTCTGTCAGTTCTTCTCTCCCTTTCTGCTTTCGCGGCGGAACCCTATATAATCGATTTCGAGAATTTCGAAATCGGTTATGAGATCGCGGGCAATCATGAAGGACAGTATGAAGACGAATTCTATCGCAGTGTCAATCTGCCCATCAAGATTGTAGAAAAAGATGGTAGCAAGGTCGCTGTTATGGATCAGACCTTCCCCGGCTTCAATAACACCTATATTCGCTTCTACGGCGAGAAGACCTCGCCCTGCAAGCCCTTTGCAACTTACGGTGCTCAGTTTACCATGAGCTATCGTGTTTTCCTTGACGTTCCGGAAGGCGCTAACTCTCTGATTTTCCGCGACCGCGTTACCGATTCCAAGGACAATGCCGGCTTCAATGTTCTCAGCATTTGGCACAACCAGTATGTTGAGTCGGAGAACGGCCAGCTTGCCACGGTTCCGTTTGGTGAATGGTTTGTCATTACCAATATTTATGATTATGACGAAGAAACCGTAACCACCTATATCAACGACGAGCTTGCTTTCACACAGCCTCTCCCCACCACGATCAACGATAACGTCGATTTCAGCGATTTCTGCTATCATACTCTTGGTAATTCGGGCGGAAACGACACGAATACCGGTTATGTTTATCTGGATAACATCAAGTGGGAATCCGGTGCCAAGGCTCCCGCTCAGACTCCTACCACTCAGGCTCCTACCACTCAGGCTCCCAGCACCGATGTTACCCCTGTTCCCCCCGCCGGTTCTGACCTCGTTTC
>SVSA01000094.1 GCA_015064545.1 Oscillospiraceae bacterium
GCGAATGGAGAACACGATACCGCCCTTGGCCGTTCCGTCGAGCTTAGTCAACACCAGACCGGTAAGGGCTGCCGCATTTTTGAACTCCTTGGCCTGCAGAACCGCATTTTGTCCGGTGGTAGCATCGAGGACAAGCAGTGTTTCGCGCGAGCATCCGGGAAGCTCGCGATCGATCACACGATCGATCTTGGCTAACTCATCCATCAGATTTTTCTTGTTATGAAGCCGTCCCGCCGTATCGATAATGACGACATCGGCACGGCGCTTTTTGGCGGCATTGACCGCGTCAAATACAACGGCGGCAGGATCCGAGCCCTCTTCGTGGCGGATCACATCCACCCCAACGCGAT
Organism: Oscillospiraceae bacterium; assembly: GCA_015064545.1. GTDB lineage: Bacteria > Bacillota > Clostridia > Oscillospirales > CAG-272 > Colimorpha_A. Next base: position 351 of record SVSA01000094.1, read on the forward strand.
CGGCCCACACCGAAAGCTGATCAATCGCCGCCGCACGGAAGGTATCCGCTGCGGCCAAAAGCACCTGCTTGCCCTCGTTTTTCAAAAGATTCGCAATTTTGGCAATTGACGTCGTTTTTCCGACACCGTTGACACCGATAACCAGCAGAACCGAGGGCTGTGTTTCAAAACGCAATCCCTCTCCTTCGCCGATCATCGAGACAAGAATCTCCTGCAAGGCATCGCGAACCGCTGACGGCTCGGTAATTTTTTCCTTGCGGATTCTCTCCCGAAGCTCATCGAGAATAAACTCGGTGGCATTCACACCGACATCGGCCGTAATCAGAATCTCCTCCAGCTCTTCCAGCATGTCTTCATCAACCTTGGAAAAACCGCGGAAAATGGCATCCAACCGTCCGAGGACGGCGTTTTTGGTTTTGGCAAGTCCTGCCTTCAGTTTTTCAAAAAATCCCATCAGTTCAGGTTTCCTCCGATCCTTTGCTCGGCTTCGTTAACGTTCATGGACAGCACGCGCGAAATACCGCGATCGGGCATCGTAATGCCGTACAGCATATCCGAGGCCTCCATCGTGCCGCGGCGGTGCGTGATGACAATAAACTGTGTTTTTTCGGAATAGCGATGCATATAATCGGCCAAACGAACGACATTGACCTCGTCCAGCGCCGATTCGATCTCGTCAAAAATACAGAACGGCGTCGGATTGACATTCAGAATGGCAAAAATCAGAGCAATCGCGACAAAAGCCTGCTCGCCGCCCGACAGCGAAATCAGATTCTTGATGATCTTACCGGGAGGCGCCACATTGATTTCAATACCGCTTGTCAGAACATTCTCGGGATCACTCAGCGAGATTTCGGCATTTCCGCCGCCAAACAACTCACGGAAGGTGATCTTGAAATTCTTATTGATCTCCTCCACAGCCGTCACAAACTTCGTTTTCATCTCACGCTCGAGGCGCTCAATGATGCCGTTCAGGCTTTCCTGCGCTTTGGTCAGATCCTCAACCTGAGCGGTTGTAAAATCGTATCGCGCCTTAACCTCGGCATATTCCTCGATCGCACCGACATTCACCGAGCCGAGCGCACGAAGCTTGTTGCGAAGCTCGGTCTGTTTTGCGCCGAAGGCGGGACGTGTCTCCTCGGTCACCGGCGGATAATTCAATTCCACAGCCGCCGTATAGGTCAGCTCATAATCCTCCCAGATCTTGGCCGCCAGGCGATCATGCTCGGTGGTAAGATGCTCCCGCTGTCCTTCCAGCTTGGTAAACTCACGGAAGATCGTTTCTCTGCGATGAGTTTGGTCACGAAGCTGCTCTCTTATGCGGCTTTGCTGCTTCTCCACCTCAAGATTCTCGGCCAAAATCCGGCCGCGTTCTGCTTCCAGCGCAGCAATGTCACCGGTCAATGCTTCACTTGACTGCTTATTTTCTCCGATCCGTCGGCGAATCTCGCGCAGCTTTTCGCTCAACGCTTCCAACAGCTCATCCGAACGTCGGATCTGTTCCTCAAGAGCGCTCACCGTGCCGATATTCAGTGCCAGATTGCCGTTCAGCGACTCAATATCCTTTTCGGCCGCCGTACGGGCGATCTGCTTGGCATTGATCGCCGATGTCAAATCGGCCAGACGATCATCCAGCGCATTCCGCTTTTCCACCGTCGCTGCGGTACGGGCCTTCGCTTCAGCAAGCTCGGTTTGCAAAGAAGCAATTTGCTCGGTTAGCCGGCGGTACTCTTCATCGTAATAGGCATTTTCCTTGCCCAAGCCTTCGAGATCGGCACGCAAGGTCGCAAGACGTGTCTCGACCGTCTCAAGACGGCTCTTGGTGACTTCAAGCTGTGTCTGCTCAGCCTGCATCAACGTTGTCAGTAACACCATCTTACTGCGAACACTCTCACGCTCAGACCGAATCGCCGTCATGCGTTCCGACAGCTCGGTATGCTGCAAATCGCAAGCGCGAAGCTCGATCTCCAGCTTGGCAATCTCGCTGTGAATGCCCGCGATTTCAGCAGAGCGTGTCAGAATACCGCTATCCTGCTTGACCGATCCGCCGGTAAACGAACCGCCGGCATTGACAAGCTGTCCGTCGAGCGTCACAATACGGATACGGTATCCAAAGGCCTTCGCCGTATAGGCGGCATGATCAATCGTATCAAATACCGCGGTTCGTCCGAGAAGATATCCGATAATGCCGTCAAAGGCTTTGTCGTAACCGCAAAGCGCGTCGGCCATACCGACATAGCCGGCATGCTTGGCCAGCTCGCTCGAAGCCACGGTCGGTGAAGACGCTTTCACCGAGGTTATAGGATAGAAGGTTGCACGACCGCCATTGGTCTTCTTCAAGAAAGCAATGGCCGCCTTGGCCGCCTCTTCATCCTCGGTTACGATATTTTGTATATTGGCCCCCAAGGCCGTTTCGATCGCAATGCTGTACGCCGGATTAACCGAAATCAATTTGGATACCGGGCCATGAATGCCCTGCAAACGTCCGTTTTGCACAGCATGCATCACGTTTTTCACACTGAAATGATACCCCTCAAGCAAATCGTCCATCCGTTTCAGGGTATCGGCACGATGCTTTTTGGTTTCCACCGTCATCTGCAAGCGGTTTACGGTTTCTTTAACCGTTTCGAGCTCGGCGGCGAGCGCTTCTTCCTCACCCGCCTTGTCTGCTTCAACGCTGGTCTCCGCCTCTATCGCAATACGATATTCCTCAATCGTTCGATCGGTACGCGTTCTGCGATCGGAAAGCTGTGCCATCTCCTCCTCGGCCAATGCCATCTCGTTTTCCAGATCGGCGCTTCGACCGCTTTCGGATTCGTGTGAGCCCTCCAGCGCCGACAGGCGCACCCTGACATCGACCAGCGAAGCCTCGATCAAGGCGGCCTCATCCTCGCGATCGAGAATTTCGGCTTCCTTTTCTTCCACGTGAGCCTGCACCGCAAGCCGTTCGGTTTCCAGCGCAGCCAGCTCGGCAATCAGTGCGGCCAGCGCCTCCTCACTTATGCGCAAGCCGGAGGCCAGCTCCTCGCTGCGCTTTTGGCCGTCGCTCAACGACTGACAGCGTGCTTCCCGTTCATTTTTGGTTTGTTCCATGCGACTTTCGGTATGAAGAATGTCGTTCTCCAACACGCGGCTTGTACTTTCCAAGCCATGCCGTTGGTCGGTATAGCGGCTGACCGCCATCGTTAATTCCTCGGCGCGGGCCTGCCGCTCGGCCGCTTTTTGATATAGCCCCTCGCTTCGTTGCTCTAACGAAGCAATTTCGCTGTCAGCACCCTCCAGCTCAAGCTTTGCCGCCATATAGGCGCGCTCGGTTTCGTTGGCGCGGGCACGCATCGCTTCGGCATCGTACAGCCAAAGCGAAACATCCACCGTCTTTTTCTGCTCATACAGTTCCAAATACCGTCTTGCCGCGGCCGCTTCCTTTTCCAAAGGACCCACCCGTGACGACAGCTCGCCCAGAATATCGTTCAGGCGAAGCAAATTTGCCTCGGTTTCTTTCAGCTTCCGCTCGGCTTCGTTTTTACGGAAACGGTACTTGGAAATACCGGCAGCTTCCTCAAAAACCGAACGGCGCTCATCGCTTTTTTGCGAGATAATCTCAGCAATTTTTCCCTGTCCGATATTCGAATAACCGGTTTTACCGACACCGGTGTTCATGAACAGCTCGGCAATATCACGCAAACGGACGGTTTTGCCATTGATTCGGTATTCGCTGTCGCCGCCGCGATAATAACGGCGCGTTACGGTCACCTCATCATAGTCACTCTCCAAGCGGCTAATACCGACCGTATTGTCAATGACAAGCGAAACCTCAGCATACCCCATCGGCCGTCGATTATCGGAGCCTCCAAAAATGACATCCTCCATCTTGGAGCCTCGGATACTCTTGGTCGACATTTCGCCGAGAACCCAGCGCACCGCATCGGTAATATTCGATTTTCCGCTTCCGTTCGGACCTACCACAACAGTAATGCCCTGATCGAAGCTCAGTACGGTTTTGTCAGGGAAGGATTTGAATCCCTGCATCTCCAGCGCTTTCAGCCTCAAAGTGTTTTACTCCTTGTCGATGTTTCGTATGTCTGCCTTTTATCCCGAAGTATCCGAGAGAAAAGGATTGCTTTTTATAATCAGTATATTATACCATAGTTACCGAAAAAATGCAAGAGATTTCCTACGGTTTTTGGGATCTCAACGGTATAAAAAAGGAACGGACAGCCAAAAAACGCCTCCGTTCCCCGAAAGAAAGATTCATATTCCTTTACACCGATGGCATTGAGTCACGCTGCAGCCACCGCACCGTAAAGGCCGCAACAGCATCCGTTTCCACCAAGCGAATGCCGGAAAGGTTAAACCGCTCGCAAAGCCGTCGGCGGTTCTCCCCTTTTTGACCGATAACGCAGGACAATTCTCCACGCGGAATCGCAAAGCAAGGGCGCGAACCGCGCGTCTGAGGATGGTTGCTCAAAAGCTCACACAAGCGCCGATAGTAGAGCTCTCCCTTGACAAGCTCACCCATTGCCGGATGATAACCGGCCACCGCGTGCTCCTTCGTCATGCCCTCCGAGGACTGAAGCCCAATGCGAAGAACCGGAACATCATGGCCAAGAAAGACAGCCAGTACATCCGTGGCACGGGCAACCGCCTCCTCCTCAGAAAGAGGGTGATAGCGTCCGTCCGAGAGCATGGCGTGAAGCTCGGTGCCTCGTAAAACCACGGTAGGATAAATCCGTGCGCCGTCGGCACCGAGTGCACAGATCCGTTCAGCCGTCATCCGCTCGCTTTCTCCGGTGGCATCCGGAAGTCCGGTCATCATTTGCCCGATCAGCTGAAACCCTGCCTCTTTCACCAGACGGCAGGCGGTTTCGGCCTGTAAGGCGGTATGGCCGCGGCGGCAGGCCGCAAGCACACGCTCATCGAAGCTCTGAATTCCCAGCTCGATCGTTCGTACCGTATATCGTCCCAAAAGCGTCAGAATCTCTTTGTCAATATAATCCGGCCGCGTGGAAAGGCGAATACCCTCTACCCGTCCCGCTCCGACATAGCCCTCGGCCAGCGACAGAAGCCGCAGCATCAAGTCACGGTCAATGCCCGTAAAGCTCCCGCCGAAAAAAGCAATGTCCGCTCGGCCGTCCGGAGGAAGCGTGGCAAGCGCTGTCTCAATCTCTGCCTCCACCGTTTCGGGATCAAACAAAGTTCTGCCCGAAATCCTGCGCTGATTGCAAAACGCGCAGTCATTCGGGCAGCCGAGATGCGGAATGAAGATCGGAATATTTTTGTGTTTCGTTTTCATCCGTCCTCCACCTCCCCAAAGGAGGCATCGTTCTGTTACATGCCAAACAGCGTTAAGGCTTCCTTTGCCGCACACTGCTCGGCCGATCGCTTGGAGGAGCCGACGCCGCGTCCGATTACATTGCCGTTCAGTCGCGCTTCCACCTCAAAGGTTTTTTTGTGAGCAGGCCCCGACTCACCCACCGTTACGTACTCCAGAATATCGCCGCGCTCTTGCTGAATAATCTGCTGAAGCGCCGATTTGTAGTCGAGATCCGAGCCGCTTTTCATAATTCGTTCAATTTCGGTCACAATGCGGGGGAGCAAAAAGACCTTAACCGGTTCGATGCCGCCGTCGAGATATATCGCCGCCAGCAAAGCCTCAAAGGCATCGGCTAAAATAGAGGGACGGCGGCATCGAACC
>SVSA01000006.1 GCA_015064545.1 Oscillospiraceae bacterium
AATCTCCCCCTGCTGCGCAGCAGGGGGAGTTGAAAGAATCTTATTCAATTAACATATTCTTTTGTTTTTTAGTCTGTCTACTTGACAGGGGGCACATTACTGTCGGGTGCTCGGCGGTTTTGTTATGTATCGCTTGGCCCGCATCCAGCGGAGCAGAAGGTTACTCCTGAGGCTTACGCGGGAAGGGTGGTGGCATCGGGTGCGGCGGCGCCATCGGAGGACGGGGAGAGGGCTCGCTCTCTTCCTCTTTTTTCTCGGTGACATATCGCTCGGCCTGCGCCAAAAAGAGTCGGGCATATTCGCCGCCGTCTGCGATCAGTTGGCTGTGGTTACCCTCCTCCACCACGGTGCCGTTTTTCAGAACCACAATGTTGTCGGCGGTGGTGGCGCTTGACAGACGGTGGGAAACAAAGATGGTCGTCCGCTCCCGACGAAGCTCGTCAAACTGACGGTAGATTTCCTGCTCGGCAATGGCGTCGAGCGAGGCGGTCGGCTCGTCCAGAATCAGAATATCCGATTCGGAGTAGAACGCGCGGGCGATCGACAGCTTTTGCCATTGACCGATGGACAGCTCGATGCCGTCCGGCTCAAAGTAGCGCATCAACGGTGTATCGAAGCCGTGAGGAAGCGCATCGATAAAGGCCTCCGCACTGCTCTTTTGTGCCGCCGCACGGATGTCCTCGGCATTTTCCTCGCGGCTCAGCTGACCGAAACGGATGTTTTCCTTGACCGAAACGGCGTATTTGCCGAAATCCTGGAAAATGATGCCGAAGGCGGCGTAGACATCCTCCACGCGATATTCGCGGATGTCGTAGCCGTCCAAGAGAATCACGCCCTCCGTGGGATCGTACAGGCGGGTGAGAAGCTTGATGAGCGTGGTTTTTCCGGCGCCGTTCAGGCCGACCAGCACCACGGTACTGCCGGCTTCGATGGTGAGATTGATGTGCTTGAGCACATCGCGCTGTGTGCCGGGATAGCGAAAGGAGACATCGCGGAGCTCAAAGCGGTGCGCGATATGGCGCTGGAGGGGACGGGGCTCATCCAGCGTCGGAACGATGGTTTTCTTTTCCTCCATGAAGGTGATCATGTTATCGATAAACAGCGTGCCCTCGTAGATGGAGGCGATGGTCATGATCAGCGTCGCAATACCGGAGGAAATGGAGGTTAAAGCGCCGGTGTAAAGCGAATAATCACCAACCTCATACTCGCCGCGCAGGACACCGAGCGCGATCATGACAAACAGCGTACAGTTGACGATCGTGGTTATCAGCGACAGGCCGATCTGCCAGAAGCCCTCGGTCAAAAAGAGCTTCTTGAGTCCCTTGAAATAACGGCCGAACACCTCGCGGTAACGCCCGATAAAGGTGTTGGATAAGCCGAACAGCCGTACCTCCTTGGCCACATCCTTGTTGGTCATCAGGCCGGAATAGTACGACATCTGGCGGCGATCCTTGGAGCGGTGGCGCATATAGAGGAAGTTCTTGCGCCGATAGACAAAGCTGATAACAGCCGACGGGATACTGAGCGCCGCCACGACCAAGGGAGCCGCCGGGCTGACGGCATACAGGATCACGATAAACGAGACCATGCTGATGATCGAGCTGATGATGGTAAAATTCGCGCGCAGAATCTGGATCGGACGGTGTCCGGCCTCACGGCTGGCGTTTTCGAGCTTTTCGTAGAATTCCGGACGGTCAAAGCCCGAAAGATCGACCTCCTTCGCCTTGTTCATGATCTTGACATTGACATGGTTGACAACCAGCTCTCCGGCAATGTTATTGAGAATCTGGCTGACCTGAGCCACAAGGCGTGTCAAAAAGAGATGGCCAAACTGCAGGATCAGCAGGAACAGAATCCCCGAGAGCAGCTCTTCGCCGCCGCCAAAGGCCTGCGCCAGACGGTTGATCAACTTGCTCGAGATCATTGCTCCGACAACCGGCATGGCGCCGTCGAAGATGGCGGTGAACATCATGACGAAGAGAATCCACGGCCGTGTTTCCCAGACTAAGCGAAAAATGTAAAATAAACGGTAGAAAAATTTCGAGATAAGACGGCACAAATAGCCGGGGATTTCGCGTAAACGCTTGGGCTTCGGCTCGCGGTTTTTGTCAAGGGCGCTGCCAGGCGGCGGGCCCATCATTGGTCCTCCCGGTCCCATCGGATCACACTCCTTTTTTGATTGTTCGTTTCCTAACAATGATACCACAAAACCGGCCGAAAGACAAGAGGATTGCTGAAAATTTCAAAAAACCTTCACCTTATCCGGAAAATATCTTGCATTTTCTTTCGGTAACCGATATAATAAAAGACAGAGTTACTACGTTTTCCCAAGGAGACTGCTATGACCGAAGTCCTGTCCTGTCGCTTTGTTTCCTCGCTTGCTAAAGGCTTGGTAACCGATTCGCTTACCGCCTATCCTGCCTTGAGCGCCATCTCGGTGCTGCGCGAGGAGACGCTTGATCTTCAGCTGTTCATCGATTCTCCGGCAGGGCCGACGCGCCATCTGACCTTTTCGGTAGCGGGGATGGAGGGGGTTCTTGTCCGCGAGGTGGTTTCGGTGCCGGTTGATCTGCCGCAGTATGCGCACGATACCACCGCAGGCACCGAGCTGTCTCTGTTCTCACCGAGCGGCCTTTATCCCGACCTGCTCCAGCCGACCGATCGGGATCGGCTCTATCTGCGCGGCGGCGTGCTGACGGCGCTCTGGCTGAGCGTAACACCGACCGAGGCCGGTGTGTTTCCGCTTGGCGTTACGCTGTATGAAAACGGTGAGCCGGTGGCGGAGGCTACGATCACCGTCACGGTGGCCGAGGCGGCTTTGCCTGCGTCGTCGCTGCTCTATGCCCATTGGTTTCATTATGATTGCCTGGCGGATTACTATCACGTTCCGGTTTTTTCGGAGCGTCATTGGGAGATCATTCGGAGCTTTCTTTGTGTGGCGGTCAAAAACGGTGTGAATTGTCTGTATACACCGGTCTTTACTCCGGCGCTGGATACCGATATCGGCGGCGAACGGCCGACGGTTCAGTTGGTTTCCGTCACCAAAACGGGCGAGGACTATGCCTTTGATTTTTCGCTTCTCAAGCGTTTTCTTGACATGGCGCGTGACTGCGGTGTTACGCATTTTGAAATCGCGCATCTCTTTACGCAGTGGGGTGCCAAGGCCGCGCCGAAGGTGATGGTGACGGTGGATGGCGTCGAGACGCGGCTCTTTGGCTGGGATACGCCGGCCGCGGAGGGCGAATATCCGCGCTTTTTATCGGTTTTCTTGCCGGCGCTCAAGGCGTTTTTGGCGAAGGAAGGGGTTCTCTCCCGTTGCCGCTTCCATGTTTCGGATGAACCGACAAGCGAGCAGCTTGAGGATTATCGGAAAGCGCAGGCGGTGGTCGCGCCGTATCTTGACGACTGTACCGTGATGGATGCGCTGTCCTCGGTGGTCTTCTTCCGCGAGGGCTTGGTAAGGACGCCGATTCCCGGCAGTAATCATATCGAAGACTTTTTGGACGAAACGATCGGTGAACGCTGGACCTATACCTGCTGTGCCCAATGGAACCGCACGGGAAACCGCTTTATCGCGTATCCCTCCTTCCGTAACCGCATTCTTGGCGTTCAGCTCTATAAATTCGGCATCAACGGCTTTTTGCAGTGGGGCTATAATTATTATTACAGTATGCACTCCCGCCGTCTGATCAATCCCTTCTTAACCCAATCGGCCGACGGACAGGTGCCTTGCGGCGATGCCTTTGACGTATATCCGGCACCCGACGGCACGCCCCTCGAATCGATCCGTATTGCCGTATTCCGTGAAGCGCTTGCCGACCGCGAAGCCCTCCTCCTCTGTGAGAAGGTGATCGGCCGCGAGGCCACGGTTCGTCTTATCGATCAGCTGGCCGGTAAGCCGTTGACCTTTACCGATTACCCCGCCACCCCCGAGTATCTTCTCACCCTCCGCGAGGAGGTTAACCGTATTCTTCGGCAAGGTACCTAAGGGAAAGGACACCGCTTCGCTCCCCCCGATTCGTAAACCAACAAGAATAAGATCACGGAGAAAGGCCTTTTATGAAAATTCTTACCTTCAGCTATGACGACGGTGTGACGCAGGATATCCGTTTGATTGAGCTGTTTAACCGCTATGGTATGAAAGCCACCTTCAATCTCAATTCCGCTCTCCTCGGAACTCCCGGTGAGCTGATCCGCGAAGGCAAGCACGTTTGGCACAACAAGGTGGCCGCCTCGGAGGTGCGCCATGTGTATGAGGGCCATGAGGTTGCGTCGCATACCCTTACCCATCCCCTGCTTCCTGCCATTGAGGACGAAGAGGAGATTGTACGGCAGGTGGAGGAGGACAGGCTGGCCCTGTCCGAGCTGGCCGGCTATGAGGTGGTTGGCTTTGCCTATCCGGGCGGCGGTATCAATTACGATGCCCGCGTTTCGGAGATTCTGCGCCGCCGTACCGGCGTGCGCTATTGCCGCACCACCGTTTCCTCTCATGCCTTCGCGCCGCAGAAGAATCTCTATGAGTTTCAGCCGAGCGTGTATCATCACGCGGAATGGGATACACTCTTTTCGCTCGGCGAGCGCTTCCTTGCGTTGCCCGATGAGGGAACGCAGGTGTTCTATGTCTGGGGACATGCCTACGAATTTGATATTCACGATACCTGGGATCGCTTTGAGGACTTTTTGCGCCTGATGAGCGCCCGCCCCGATCTCTGTTATCTCACAAACCGCGAGGCGCTTCTGTTATGAGTACCGAATATCCTCCGCTTTCCTACGAGGTTGTCTATACGCGCCGTCGCGGCAGCATGGCCATTCGGATTTCCCGGGAGAAGGGCGTGCGTGTCTTTGTGCCATACGGCACCAAACGTCAGCCGATCGAAGCGTTTGTCAATCGAAGCCGCCCGTCCATCGAAGCGGCGCTGACGCGTTTGCCTCAGCCCAAGCCGCCGCTCAGCGAAGCCGAGATTGCGGCGTTGCGCCGCCGCGCCGAAACCGAGCTCCCCGAACGGGTGAAGCATTTTGCCGCGTTTATGGGCGTGCGTCCCTCCTATGTCAAAATCACGGCGGCCAAAAAGCGCTTTGGCAGCTGTAACAGCCGGCGCGGACTCTGCTTTAGCCTCTATCTGATGCAATATCCGCCCGAGGCGATCGATTATGTGGTGGTTCATGAGCTGGCGCATTTGCGGCATCCCAATCACAGCCCTGCCTTTCATGGCTTTGTGGCCGAAATTCTGCCCGATGCCGCGGCACGGCGGGCGTTGCTGCGCCAAGCACCGTAAGAAGCGCTTTGCTTACAAAAACAAGAAACAGCAGATCTGTGAAAGCAGATCTGCTGTTTTTCATGCATATGGATCGACTCAGAACTCGGCCGAGCCGGTGGTGCGGGGGAAGGATTCGACATCGCGGATGTTCGAAATGCCGGTAACATACATGATCAGACGCTCAAAGCCAAGACCGAAGCCGGCGTGCTTGGTGCCGCCGTAGCGGCGGAGATCCACGTACCAGTGGTAGTCCTCGGCCTTCAGGTCGAACTTTTCGATGCTCTCAAGGAGGACATCAAGACGCTCCTCGCGCTGGGAACCGCCGACCAGCTCGCCGACGCCCGGCACCAGAAGGTCAACGGCGGCGACCGTCTTGCCGTCATCGTTGACGCGCATATAGAAGGCCTTGATGTCGCGCGGCCAATCGGTGACAAAGACCGGCTTGCCATAGACCTGCTCGGTCAGATAGCGCTCGTGCTCGGTCTGGAGATCCATGCCCCATTCAACGGGGTAGTCAAACTTCACGCCGCTTTCCTTTAAGAGCGTTACTGCCTCGGTATAGGGCAGGCGGACGAAATCGCTGTTTACGATGTTGTTCAGACGCTCCAGCAGCGTGGTGTCGATAAACTTGTTGAACAGCTCCAGCTCGCGCGGACATTCCTTCATGATATACGAAACGACATATTTCAGCATCGCTTCGATCACTTCCATATCATCGTTCAGATCGGCAAAGGCCATTTCGGGCTCCATCATCCAGAACTCGGCGGCGTGGCGCGGCGTGTTGGATTTTTCGGCGCGGAAGGTCGGGCCGAAGGTGTAGACGTTGGCAAAGGCCATCGCATAGGTTTCAACATTGAGCTGTCCCGAAACGGTCAGGTTGGTCGACTTGCCAAAGAAGTCCTGCGAGAAATCAACCTTACCGTCCTCGGTTTTGGGGAGATTCTCCAAATCCAGCGTGGTCACGCGGAACATCTCGCCCGCACCCTCGCAGTCACTTCCCGTGATGATGGGGGTGTGGACATAGACAAAGTTTCTTTCCTGGAAGAACTTGTGGATGGCATAGGCCGCCACCGAACGGACGCGGAAGACCGCCTCGAATTTGTTGGTTCTGGCGCGCAGATGCGCGATTGTGCGTAAAAACTCGTCCGAATGGCGCTTTTTCTGCAGCGGATAGTCGGGCGTGGAGGTGCCGGTGATCTCGATGTCGGTTGCCGACAGCTCGAACGGCTGCTTGGCTTCCGGTGTCAGAAGCAACTGTCCCTTGATGGCGAAGGAGGCACCGACATTCTGCTTGGCGACTTCCTTGTAGTTGGCCAGCTTTTCGGCGTCAAAAACGACCTGAAGGCAGGGTAATGTGCTGCCGTCGTTGAGATCGATGAAGCCGAAATTATTGTTGGCGCGGATCGAACGGCACCAGCCGCAGACCGTGATCTCGTGGCCGGTGTGTGCTTCCGGCGAGGCAAACAGCTCTTTGATTGTGATTCGTTTCATAATTCTAACCTCTTTGTGATATCAATCGGGGCGTTGCCCCTGTTGGTGCGTTTTTTGTGCGTGCGGGACGAACCGCGGGCTTATTCTCACTTTTTCTTGAGGAAATCCCGTGCGACGTACAGACTTTTCAGATAGGTTTTTTCTTTGGCGTAGTCCTCGTCCAGCTTTTTTGCTTCCGCGATCAGACGGTCGGCATCGGCGCGCAGACGGGCGTTTTCGGCAAGGATCTTCTCGTGCTCCGCGACGATCTGTTGCGATTCGGTCTGAATCTGCTGTGCTTCGGTCTGGATCCGTTGCGACTCCTGTAACGCGGCCTGCCAGCGGGGCTGAGTCTGAAGCTGTTCGCTTCCCAACGCGTTAAGACGGGCGTTCAGCGAATCGACCTCACGAAGAATGTTACCAACCTCCCGATCGATCTCGGAAAGACGGCGGGTGTCGTAAGGGCCGAGACGACTTTTCTCCTGCATCAGCACGCCGTGACGGGCGACGATCACGTCGCCGCGCGCCCGAAGCTCGGCGGCCTGCCGCTGAATTTCTTGCTCTCTTTCGTTAAAGGAGGTCAGGAGGCGGCCGTTTTCTTCGGCTCTCTGACAGATGGTGGCGATGCGTGCGTCCAATCCCTTTTTCTTGGCGGACAATTGGTCGATGCGCTCGTTCAAGCGGTTCATTTCTGCCTCTAGCTTGAGGCTCTTCTCTTCGGTCTGTGCTTTCTTGCTCAGCAGCTCCTGACAGATGGCCTCGGTCTGACGGATACGTTCCTCCAAGGCGTTCTTCTCCTCGGCGGTCGCATTCGGCTGAGGCGCGGGTGCAGGGGGCGGCGTCGGCGCGGACGGCGGAGTTCCCATCATCCGCCGAATTTCCTCCACCGAGTAGCGAAGACCGCAGGACTGACAGACAAAGACGCCGTTCTCCTTCAATAAATTGGTTGAGCCGCAAATTTCGCATTGAATGGCCATGGGTTTCCTCCTGATCTGATGTAGTGTGGCCGAGCTTTGCATTCGGCCGGGGGTAAGCCGCAGGGCTCTGCCCCGCACCCGCTTAAGGAACTTTTTGAAAAAAGTTCCTTAAGAATCTTCAAAAACTTTGAAAATGCGAAAAACTGCGTTTTTCGCGGGGGAATCTTTAAGTCCCCCGGCCGAAAACAGCGTTTTCGGCCATAAACGCTTCTTTGCTTCTTTCTTTCAAAGAAAGAAGCCGGGTTCCAAGGGGCGGCGCCCCTTGGAGAGAATCGCGTCCTATCGTTTCTTCTTCACGCTCACGCCGAAGGGGGCGAGCTTTTTACCCAGCGCGTAGTAATCGCCATGGGCGAAGGCGGCGAGGCCGGCACGTTCCAGACGGAGCTTACCGTTTGTGTCGAGGAGTGCTTCATCGACATGCACGGCGACGATTTCCGCGAGGAACATATCGTGAGTACCGAGGGGAAGGATTTGTGTTACCTTACATTCGAGATTCACGGGACATTCGGCAATGAGGGGCGCTTTGACATGGGCGGCCTCGGCCTTGGTGAAGCCGCACTTGGCGAACTTATCAACCTTAGCGCCGGTATAGATGCCGCAATAATCGGCCTGCCTGACAAGGGAAGCGGGGGTCAGATTGACAACAAACTCGCCGCTTTCCTTGATGATTCCATAGGAATGGCGTGTGGGACGGAGCGAGATATAGGTCATGGGCGGCTTGGTGTTCACCGTACCGGTCCAGGCGACGGTGATGATATTGGCCTTCAAGCTGTCACCGCAGGAGACCATGACGGGCGGAACCGGCGCCGTCAGAACGGTTCCCTTCCATTGTTGTTTAGCCATGCGCAGCCTCCGAAAGTGCCTTGGCAAACGCAAGGAGACGGTCAGCTAAAAAGGCGATATTGGCGCTGTCGGCCACGGTATCCTTGACGGTGTGGATGTAGGGCGTATAGAAGATGGCTTTGGCCTGACGGCAGGCGGTGAGCGAAACGCCGCAGGGGAAGTTTTTGTAATCGGTATTCAGGCGGCTGCCGTTGGCGGGAAAGACGTGTACGGTCATGCCGTTACCGTCGGTCATCGTTTCGCAGAGTGTGCGATAATGGCGGTGTGCTTCGGCGTTTTCCTTAGCGATTAGCAGAAGATGCTCGCCGTTTCCGACGCAATCGAGATTGATCACAAGGGTATGCTCGGTGGCTTCGGGATGTGCCTTGCGATAGGCCTTGGAGCCGAGAAGACCTTGCTCCTCGTTGTCAAACAGGATATAGGCAACGCGTTCGGGCGCATTTGCCAACAGCGTCAGCACGGTGGCAACCCCCGAGGTATTGTCGTTTCGGTTGTTCGGATTGGCGCCTCGGCGCATCAGACCGAAAAACAGGCCAAAATACAGTAAAAGATAAAGCAGCGCAAAGACAACCTGTCCGAGCGACAGGGCCCGGGTGATCCCATAGGCGACTCCCAGCGACAGAAATGCCAGGAGGACCGGAATACCGAGCTGATAGAGCAGTGAGAGCCCCGGGTTACGGGGAAGCATGAGATTCGGAATCAGCGAGCCTGCCGGCGTGTCATAATGCGCGGTTACAAGAACCTCAGCCGTTGCGACATCCCCAATGACAAGATTGCGGTGCTTGCCGAGGCACTCGACCTCAGCCGGGAGGCCGGCGGCCTTGGCCTCATCGGTTACATAGGCAATCAGCGCGTCCTTTTGTGCGGGTGTCCGACGGATGGGAAAGCGTTCGGACAGTATGGCAAGATAGTCTTTCACGATCCTTCGCTTTGCTCGAGCGCCATAAACATATCCACGCGGGTTTGATGGCGTCCACCCTCAAAGGAGTTGGTTAAGAAGGCATCGAGAATATCGAGACCCAGACCGATACCGACAACATTACCGCCCATGCAGAGCACATTGGCGTCGTTGTGACGGCGGGTGAAGCGTGCGGAGAAGGTGTCGGTGCAGAGCGCGGCGCGGATGCCGTGGTGCTTGTTGGCGGCCATGCTCATGCCGACGCCCGAGGAGCAGAGAAGCACGCCGAGGGCGGCTTCGCCCTGCTGGAGCGATTGACAGACCTTGTGGGCGTAGATGGGATAATGCACCGAGGCCTTGCTGTCGGTGCCGTGGTCGATCACCGTATAGCCGAGCTCCTTCAAATGCGCGACGACCGCTTCCTTAAGCTCGTAGCCGCCGTGATCGCAGCCAACGGCGATGGTTCCTTTGGTTTCCATAATAAATCGTATCCTTTCTGTGTAGGCTATTCTTTTGACGAGGATTCGGGGGGATTAGCCGCCGTTTCTTGTTCGCTCGGCTTGTGAGGGGCGCAGGTAAACGGGAGAGAGCGAACGATCGGTGAAGGCAGCAAGATCGGTGCCGCTTTCGACCAGCGCCAGGCCGGCTAATGCCGTACTGTAGGCGTTTTGATGGCGAAGCAACGCGGGGGTGTCGCGGACGGTGGTGAGGTCCTTGGCCGCTTCGTGCGCGATAGCATAGCCGCCGCCGGCAAAGCGGATCGGTTGGGAATAGGAGCGCAGCTCCTCAATCAAGTCCTCCGCGGCGATGACGCGGTCGGGTGTGAGACGGCGAAGGAGGCTGTTCTCCACGGCAAAGATGGCGTTATACAGCTGACCGCGGCGGGCATCCATGACGGCGACGGCGAGGCCGTCGAAGCCGATGAGATTGTAAGCCAGCGCTTCGCAGGCTGAAACGCCGAGACAGGGCTTATTTTGACCGAAGGCCAAGCCCTTCAGCGTGGCCGCGCCGATGCGGACCCCGGTAAAGGAGCCGGGTCCTGCCGAGGTGACAAACAGGTCGATGTCATCATAGGTCAGATGTGCTCCCCGGCGCAGGGTTTCTAACAGGGGCAACAGGGTTTCGCTGTGTGTCAGGCCGGCACGGAGGGTGGCCTGACCGAGAAGCTCGCGGTCGCGGGTCAGCGCGACGGTTGCGGTATTTTCGGTAGAATCGAGGGCTAAGAGGATCATGGCTGTCCTTCTCTTTCGTTGTTAGGTGGCGGCCGCTTCGATACGGATGCGGCGGCGCTCCTCACCCTGCTTTTCGATCGTGATCTTAAAATAGGCGGGGGGAAGCGCAAACGGCGTTTTTTCGCACCATTCCGCGGCAATCATGCCGTCATAGTCGTAGAATCCGACCGAATAGAGGTCCTCCTCGCTTTCGATGCGGTACATATCGAAGTGACAGAGCAAACGGCCGGCGCCACGGTATTCGTTTACGATGGTATAGGTTGGAGAGCAGACGGCGGCACCCGGTGTGATGACCGAGGCGAGACCGCGCACAAAGGCGGTTTTGCCGGCGCCGAGATCGCCGTATAGGGCCAGAAAGGCAGCGTCATTTCCGGTGGCTAACAGCATTTCGCCGAGCGCCCGCCCGATTTCTTCGGTTTCCGCTACGGTTTCGGTTTCGGCTAAATAGGGGAGCCGCATCATCCCTGTTCCTCCGTTTCTTGTCATTACCTTTTATCATACCACATTCTGTCGCGTTTGAAAAGGTTTTTTTCAAAAAAATGCAAATAAATCTTTACTTTCTGCCCAAACTGTGCTATAATAATCCCAACCTCTCCGCTCTTAGCTCAGCTGGATAGAGTATCAGATTCCGATTCTGAGGGTCACAGGTTCGAATCCTGCAGAGCGGGCCAAAGAAAGCGCAGGGATGCGTTAGCATTCCCTGCGCTTTCTTTTACCCTCGTCTGTGGGTGAGAGCTGTGAAGAAAGCCCGAGAAGAGGGAAGAAAAACGCAGGAGCAAACGACGGCCAATCGTGAAATCGGTTGTCAGCGTGTGCGGCGATCGTGCCCTTTTGCCCAAAACAGGCAGAATACCGATCGGGTATTCTGCCTGTTTATATTCAGTTTTGCTTTTGCACGCTCTTGTATTCATCGTAAAAGCGGTAAAGCGGGCACTGTCCTGCCGATCCCTGCAAAAAGTCGACGCTTTCGTCCTCGTCGAGGTCGGCACGGCAGACGTATTCGCCATACCATTCGTCATAATCGTAATACACGCAGCTGTCGCATCGCGAGACTCTCTTGTCTACAGACTCCATGTGCCATCCTCCTTTCGATGCAGGGGGTGTCCGTTTAAGGTGGCGGCCGTCAGCGCATCGCCCCGATAGACCAGCTTCAGAAGGAAAAACGGAGCCTCCTCGGCCAAGAGCTGCAAGAAAATCCGATCGCCCTCCCATAACGGCAATGACGGCACCTCCTCCTTCGGTATCCAGGCAAGATCGCCCTCGTCGCAGGCGATCCGCTCACCTTGAAAGCCGTCCGCGGTGAAAAGATGCATATATTCGGTGCCGTAGCAATCCGAAACGAAGGTGACAAGGCCGCGAAACCGAAAGGCAGAGAGCGAAAATCCGGTTTCCTCGCGAACCTCGCGGAGCAGGCAGTCATCGGGACTTTCGCCCTCCTCCATTTTGCCGCCGACGCCGATCCATTTGCCGGCATTTTCGTCTTGCTGTTTTCGATTGCGGCAGAGCATCAGATAGTGTCCTGCCTGCTCGATATAACAAAGCACCGAATTTTTCATGGTGATCTCTCTTTCAAAAAAACAATGCCATGCGGTATAACCCGCTTGGATTGGGGCGATACTGAACGCAGAAAGGTGGCAGCCATCGATGTGGGCCGTCTTTCGAATATCGATCGTCGGCGAAGGCCGCGACGGATTTTGGGAGGAAAAGATGAAACGATTCCCTCGTATTTTTAGTTGGAGCTTGGCAATTTTACTGCTTGCGGGCTTTGTGATGAGTCTTCCGGTGCGGGAGGATGCCGCGATTTACGACAAGGTCATCCGTTTACACGTGCTGGCCAATTCGGACAGCGAGAGCGATCAGGCGCTCAAGCTGACGGTGCGCGACGCACTGCTCGGTGAGGTGGCGGCGCTGACCGAGGACTGTACCGACCGCGAGGAGGCCGCGGCGCTCTTGGCGGCGCATACCGACGGTCTGAGGCAAACCGCCGAGGAAGCACTGCGGGCGCAGGGCTGTCCGCTTGCGGTTTCGGTCGTGATTGGTGAAGAACACTATCCGACTCGCGAGTATGAGGGCGTTCGTTTGCCTGCCGGCCGGTATACCTCACTTCGCGTGATGATCGGTGAGGCCGAGGGGCAAAACTGGTGGTGTGTCCTGTTCCCACCGCTATGTGTCGGACAGGCCTCCGCTGCGGAGGAAAAAATGCTCGCGGTGGGCTTTACCCCGGGACAGGTCGGTGTGCTGACCGAGAAAGAGAAGCCCGGCTATGTGCTGCGCTTTAAGCTGTTAGAAATCCTCGGCTCGCTTTTTTCCTGACGCGGTTACAGCGGACGGAGGCGGACGGTCTCGACGATCTTGCAGCCAAGATCCTCGGCAAGCGCGCGCGCTCGGCTGAGTGCCTCGGTTTTCAAGAGGTGAGAGGGATGATGGGCGTCACAGCCGACGATGACGTCGTTTCCGACGGCGGCGGCGATACGATAGAAGCGCTCGCAGGGATAATGGCGGTGCTCGATCAGCCCCAGCATATTGATTTCAAGCGGAATGTCCATCGCCTTGGCACCTTGACAGAGACGTGTCATTTCGGTGTCATAATGCTTCTCATCGCCGGTGAAATGGATAATGTCAGGATGCGCCAAATAGGTGAAAACACCGGTGGCAAGCCCCTCCAACACCTGATCCACGTAAGATGTCAAGCGCTGTTCCTCCGAGGTGGCGGTCGCCATCCGATGACTTCCGGCTTTGTCAAACAAAAAATGCTGTCCCAGAAGATAGTAATCCACGTGAAGTGCTTTCCCGAATTCATGCATCATGGGGAAAAAGAGCGGATAATATTCGACCTCAAAGCCGCAATAGATGGTAATGTCCTTTTTGTATTCTTCGGCGAGCGTTCGAATGGTATGCATATAATTTCGGGATTCATGCAGCGGCATTCGCAGGCCGTCGGAAAAGATCTGCGGCACATGATCCGAAAAGCCGAGGATTTTGAAGCCGGCCCGAATGGCGTTTTCGACATATTCCCGTTCCTCGCCCTTGGCATGACGGCAAAAGGGCGTATGTGTATGATAATTGGCAATCATGACTTGGTGTTCCTTCTTGTCCGATGGTTACGGCTTGCGGAAGGGTATGGTGGTTAACGGCGTGATGCCGCGCGCGGCAAGCTCTTTTCGCGCACATTCCTCGACCTCTTTTTCTTCGAGCATGACGGGTGCGTGCGCATCGCGGCCGAGAATGACCTCGCATCCCGATTCGGCCGCCATGTCCCAGAAGATCGGCACCGGATAGTGGCGCTTTTCGCGTAAGCCGAGCAAATTGTATTCAATCGGCAGTCCCAAAGCCTTTACCCCTTCCAAGAGCCGCCGCATCTCGCGGCGATACATGGCTTCTTCGCCCCGGAAATGAAAGACGTCGGGATGCGCCAGATACGTGAAGGCCCCGGTGGCCAGGCCCTCCAAAACCTGATCGACATAAAGCGGCAACAGAGAGGGATCAATGTCGCCGCGGGCCGTCCAAAGATTTTGCCGCTCTTCGGTTAAGGTGTGCTGACCGAGGATCATATAATCGATCCCGAGATCGCGGGCGTACTGCCGCAGAGCCGGAAAAATGGCAGGAAAATATTCGGCCTCAAAGCCGACATAAATGGTGATGTCGTTTTTGTATTCCTCGGCCAGATCGCGAAGCGTTGCCACATAGCGCTCGGCTTCCTTAACGCTCATGCGAATCGGCGAGACAAAGCCGTCCTGAAACAGCTGGGGCGAATGGTCGGTAAAGCCGAGAATGCGGCAGCCGTCGCGGATGGCGCTTTCAATGTATTCGCGCTCCGTGCCTGCGGCGTGATGGCAGCGCGTTGTGTGCGTGTGATAATTGGCAAACATGATTCTTAACCCTGTCGCGAAGATGCCTTCGCGCCTTTCTCGCTCTATTGTATCACAGTGTTCTCTCACCGTCAAGAATAAATGCCGATAGTTTTTTCTTTTGTTTTCTTTTTTTAAAAATGCACTTGACAAACGGTTGTAACTGTGGTATAATACGATACGCTGATTTTGTACCTTTAGCTCAGCCGGATAGAGCAACTGCCTTCTAAGCAGTAGGTCGAGGGTTCGAATCCCCCAAGGTACGCCACGTTTACGGTGGGTATAGCTAAGTTGGTTATAGCGCCAGGTTGTGGCCCTGGAGGCCGTGGGTTCGAGTCCCATTACTCACCCCAATTAAAGCAGGACGAGCAAAACGCTCGTCCTGCTTTTTTAACAAAGGACGCGTTCTCCCCAAGGGGCGCCGCCCCTTGGAACCCCGCTCCTTTCTTTGAAAGAAAGGAGCAAAGAAGCATAATACCGAAAACTGCGTTTTCGGTAGGGATTTCGTAAGACTTCCCTGCAAAAAACGCAGTTTTTTGCTATTATCAAAGTTTTTGAGAATTCTTAAGGAACTTTTTTCAAAAAGTTCCTTAAGCGGGTGCAGGGCAGAGCCCTGCGTGTTGGAGCCGCGTTTCCTCCAAGGGGCGCCGCCCCTTGGAACCCTGCTCCTTTCTTTGAAAGAAAGGAGCAAAGAAGCGAAATGCCGAAAACTGCGTTTTCGGTAGGGATTTCGTAAGACTTCTCTGCAAAAAACGCAGTTTTTTGCTATTTCAAAAGTTTTTGGGGTGCAGGGGGATTTTTTTCAAAAATCCCCCTCGCCGGGGTGGCAGGGGCGGCGCCCCTGCGTGTTAGGAACGCGTCTGTTTCCAAAAAAGAAAACCCTGTTTGCACAGGGTTTTCCGTTTTGAAAATAAATCGATCATATATAAAGTATAAAGCGGAGGGAACCGCTGATTCGTCGAAAGAGTTCTATATGAAGAATCTATTTCAAACGCAAAAGCGAGGCGATTACTTTGCGTAATCGATAGCGCGGCTTTCGCGGATCAGGTGGATTTTGATCTGACCGGGATATTCCAGACTGCTTTCGATCTTCTTAACGATCTCACGGGCGGTGAGGATCATCTGATCATCGTTAACCTCCTCGGGCTTAACCATCACGCGGATCTCGCGACCGGCCTGGATGGCGAAGGATTTTTCGACACCGGGGAAGGAATTTGCGATTTCCTCGAGGCGCTGGAGTCTCTTGAGATAGTTCTCGAGGTCCTCACGTCTGGCGCCGGGACGGGCAGCCGAAATGGCATCTGCGGCCTGAATGATCATCGCCACGATTGTCTGAGGCTCGACATCGTTATGATGTGCCTCGATCGCGTGGATAACATCACGGTTTTCCTTATACTTACGGGCGATATCGATACCGATCTGAACATGAGATCCTTCGACATCCTGCGTCATGGCCTTGCCGATATCGTGGAGCAAACCGGCACGCTTAGCCAGCGTAGCATCGATACCGAGCTCATCGGCGATGATGCCGGCGATATGTGCAACCTCGATCGAGTGATCGAGCACATTCTGGCCATAGCTGGTACGGTAACGGAGACGGCCGAGCAGCTTGACAAGCTCGGTATTCAGACCGTGAACACCGGTTTCCAAGGTGGCTCGTTCGCCTGCCTGCTTGATAATGCTTTCCACTTCTCTCTTTGCCTTTTCCACCGTTTCTTCGATACGTGTCGGATGGATACGGCCGTCCGAGATAAGCTTTTCAAGAGCAAGTCTTGCAATTTCGCGTCTTACGGGATCGAAACAGGAGACGGTAATCGCCTCGGGTGTGTCGTCGATGATAAGATCAACGCCGGTCATTGTCTCGATGGTGCGGATATTTCGACCTTCGCGGCCGATAATGCGTCCCTTCATGTCATCACTGGGCAGTGCGACAACCGAGACGGTAGCCTCGGACACATGATCCGATGCGCAGCGCTGGATGGCGAGCGAGATAATCTCTCTGGCCTTGCGGTCGGCATCGTCCTTGAGCTGCGATTCGATTTCGATGATCTTCATCGCGGCCTCGTGCTTGGCATCGTCCTCAATCAGGCGAACCAGCTCTTCCTTGGCATCCTCGCGGGACAGTCCGGCAATGGTTTCGAGCTTTTCAAGCTGCTGCAGACGGACGGCCTCGGTGGTTGCGATGAGCTCTTCCTGTTCCTTGATTTTGCGTGTCAAGGTTTCTTCCTTGCGTTCGTAGCTCTCGATTTTCTTTTCGAGTGCTTCCTCACGCTGGACGGCACGGCGTTCGAGTCGAGTGACCTCGTTTCTGCGTTCCTTAATTTCTTTTTCGGCTTCGTTTCTGTCCTTTATGATCTTCTCTTTGGCTTCGATCAAGGCTTCCTTTTTGAGATTTTCGGCGGTTTTTTCACCGTTCTCAACAATGCGTTTTGCCTCTTCCTCGGCCGAACCGATTTTAGCTTCGCCGACCTTCTTGCGGTAGAGATTACCGATGAAGGCACCGATGGCGAGACCGACAACGACACCGATCACGCAGAAAATGATTTCAGTTCCCATAAATACACCTCCTTATTCAATAAAATTTGTCCTAATTTGCATAGGTACACACCATATATTGTAATATTTTTCTTCGGTTTTGTCAATAGATTTCGGCAAAACCGCAAATATTTTTGAAAAGAACGGTACGGAAGGCGGCCGGGAACGACCAAAAACGGAGAGAAATCGAAAAAAGATGGTAACGCTTGCGAAAAACGGCGGACGGCGGCGTTTGGACATCATACGAAAAAGCAAAGACGCGGGAGGGAAATATATGGTAGAAACCAATCTGTATTTTGTGGTATCCGACATTCACGGTCATGATGCGTTATTTGAAAAGGCTTTGGCCGATGCGGGTTATGATCCCGAGAATCCGCGGCACGTGGTCATCATCCTCGGGGACTGCTTTGACCGAGGCTCGGAAAACCGCAAGGTGTTACGGCGGATCGAGAGTCTGCCGCGCAAGATTCTTGTGCGTGGCAATCACGAGGATATGTTGGCGAAGGTTCTTGAAACACGGCGGATTGACCGTACCGATATTTACAACGGGGTAACCGAAACGGTAGCCGAATTTTTTGGTGAGGACAATATTGGCCGCGAAGGGCAAATCCGCATGGGACGCACCGTGCGTGACCGCTTGATTCGATTTCTTTCCTCGGCGGTTGACTATGTGGCGACCGACCATTATTTGTTTGTACACGGCTGGGTACCGCTGGATCGGCGCGGAGAGGAGACCGAGCCGTATACCGATCTTGACGGTGCGACCTACGAGGATTGGCAGGAGGCTCGCTTTCTCGGCTGGCATCGGGCGCTGGCGGCCGGATTGATGCCGGGAACCGATAAGATGCTGGTTTGCGGTCATCGGACGGCGGCCTTCGGCGCGCAGTTTGACCCAAGCCGAAGCCCGGACGACAGCACGCCCTTTTATTATGAGGGCATGATTGCGATTGATGCGCTGACGGTACGGAGCGGGCGTGTGAATGTGATTGTTTTGGAGGATAGTGCGCCGCGTGTAACGACACACACCGTTCCTGTGACGAAAGATGCCTTTGACCGCATTTTGATTGGAGAAAAGACGGTAGAATTTTTCCTTGACGGCACGCTTTCCCAGGCGATGACGGTTGGCGACAAGCTTTGCTTTACCACGCGCGAGGGGGACACGGTTACGGCCACGGCGGTAGGGTGTTATCGGTATCCGGATGTGGAGGCGATGTGTTCTGATTTTTCGTTTTTGGAGCTTGGCTTTGGGCCGTATGTATACGCGTTTCCGCGGCAGGATGCCATGTATCGCAGGTTTGCGGTTTCGCAGAAGGAGGTTCTTGCGGTGAGGTTTTCGGTTTTATCATGTGATTTGTGAGGTTTTTGCGCTAAGGTTTTAGCTTTTTCGTATCGTTTGGAAAGGGCTTATGTGCTTAGATTTTGGCTTCATCGTATAGATTGGAATAAGGTCTTTTAACTAAGGGTTTAGCTTTTTCGTATCGATTGGTAAAAAGAAAGAATACGTAAGTGTTTTTTCTTACTTTCTTTTTCTTCAAAAAGAAAGTAACAAAGAAAAGGAACCAATAGGGGGGCGGCATTTTCCCGTGAGGGGAAAATGCTCGCATCCCCCTTTTGGATTAACCCCCTATTAGGGATGCCCTGTTCACGGCGTGCGACTGGATGTGGATATTGGAGCAAAGCATCGGTGGGCAAGATTTGAGTTTTGGTTTTCGTGCTGAGATTTTAGTTTTATTATATCGTTTGGAAAGGGCTTACGCGCTTAGATATTGGCTTTATCGTATCGATTGATAAAAAGAATGAATACGTAGGTGTTTTTTCTTACTTTCTTTTTCTTCAAAAAGAAAGTAACAAAGAAAAGGAACCAATAGGGGGGCGGCATTTTCCCGGAAGGGGAAAATGCTCGCATCCCCCTTTTGGATTTACCCCCTATTAGGGCTGCCCCGTACACGAAGCGGGACTGGGGGGAGATACTGGAGCGAAGCATCGGTGAGCGGAGAGATAAATTTTTTGGTTTTTGTGCTAAGATTTTGGTTTTTGGAAATTGTTTGTCAAATAATTATTTCAATTTGAAAAGCTACCGCAAGCCGTTATCTTTTTGACCGCTTGTTGTAGCTTTGCTTTCGAAAACGATATCGATTCCTTCTGTTAACCGCGATTCATTATCCACAACGAGTGGAAATTTTCGTTTATTTTCAAATCTATCGACTAACAAACAAAGAAAACCTGAATTCTTATGTCATCCCAAACGCGAATCGTGTCCGTTCCCTTCTTATAAAACCGTCCCCTTCCCCCTTGTAGAACCGATGCTTTGCTCCAACATCCACACCCAGCCGCACGCCGTGTACGGGGCAGCCAAAACAGGGGGTAAATCCAAAAGGGGGATGCGAGCATTTTCCCCCTGCGGGAAAATGCCGCCCCCCTATTGGTTCCTTTTCTTTGTTACTTTCTTTTTGAAGAAAAAGAAAGTAACAAAAAACACCTACGTATTCATTCTTTTTACCAATCGATACGAAAAAGCTAAACCCTTAGTTAAAAGACCTTATTCCAATCGATACGATGAATCCAAAATCTTAGCGCAAAAATCTCCCCCCATCAAGACAAAAACTAAAACCCAATCCCAAACCGAACAATCGAAGGCTCTTCCACATACGCCGCGCAAGCGCCATCCTTCCATTGCTTTTCAAAGGAGAAGGATCCGGGATAGACGCCCATCGGCTCGGGATCTACTGTGTGATGCGGTCCGAGAAGATTGCGGTTTGAGAAGCAAAGCGACAAACGAAGACGGTTTTCGCCCTCGGTCAAATACGGCGCAAGCTCGTAGGCATCATGGAACAGCTTTGAACCGAGATCGACGCCGTTGATCACCGCATGACATACCGCAAAGCGTCCGTTGAGCTTCAGATAGGTGGGATCGCCCTTGCGGTAGGTGAAGACCGTTTCGGCGGTCATTTCGCCGGCAAAGAAGGGATAGCCGTCCTTGGTGATGTCGCGGAAATCAATGGCATCGCCGCGCGCAGACAGAACCGGGGTGCCGAGAATGCGGTAGACGTTCGGCTTCTCGGTGCCGGCCATGCCGTCGGGACAGCGGATGCCGAAGTCGCCGAAGAGATAAATCGGCTCAATTTCAGTGTCGAAGGACAGACAGTTGCGAAGCGATTCGTTGCCGCCGCCGTAAAGAATCCGGAAGACCTCCTCGCGCTGCTGGTAGGCGATGGTCATTTGAATCTCATTTTGGCCGCGCTTGGTTTTGTCCGCAATATCGGCAACTAAGAAGGAACGATCGATGCGCCAGTCCTCGCCGAAGGTAACCACCTCGCCGTTTACCGTAACCGAGCGATAGGTCAACGGCTCGGCCACCAAACGCAGTGCTTCGGGCACCGCGTCGGCAGTGAAGGTGAATTTCAGGGTGATCTCCCCCTCGGCATAACGCGAAGAGAGCAGCTCATCCTTGAGGCGGACGATCGGACGCTCCTCGGTGAAGGCGCCGCCGTCAAGCGACAGCGCGGCGCGGTCGAGAATCCACATGTTTTCAGGACGCTCGGTCAGCGTAAAGGCGAGATTCTCTAACGCGATGGCTTTCGGCGCAACGCTTTCGGTCATCGGAAGATAGGTGCTCTCCTCTTCGACCAGCAGGAAGGAGCCCGAATCCTCGAAGTCAAGCCATACCGTCACGGTGCCGTCCTCGGTGCGTTTTCCGCGCAGGGGGTACTTGGTCAATGTCAACGGATCGAGCTTAACCAGGCCGGTACAGTCGGTTACGCTCAGGATGACATTGCGATACACCTGTGGCGTGGTGTTGGCAAGATACAGGATACGGCCGCCATCGGTGCGGCGTACCTGCATATGCAGCGGCAGATCGTGTCCTTCCCACGAGAGGCGGATACCCGAGGAGGCGCGGATTTCCTCGTAGGTTACGGTCGAGCGCAAGAAGGAGAGATCGGCCTTTTTGCCGTCGATGCGGTTCGGCGTACCGTCCCACAGGAGCAGCTTACCGCCATTGTCGAGATAGGTGCGCAGGAGCGCGACTGTCGAGGCATCGAGCGTCTGACAGAAGGGGAGGATGACGGTGTGGTAACGGCAGAGCCCGACACGGATGGTGTCGCCTTCGACGGCGCCGAGGTCGCGGAGAATGGTTTCGTCACCGTAATGGAAGGGGACCTGCTGTGCGGCAAGTGTTTCGGAGAGTATGCGGAATTGGTGCTCCAGCTCGGCAATGCTCTGTGTCGGCGCGGAGCGCTGATAGGTCAGATAGGCGCTGTGCATGGGGTGAATGACCAGCGTGTCGGCGTATTCCTGGCCCTCCGACAGGGCGGCGCCGAGATGCTGGTAGTACTGCTCGAATTTTTGAAAATGCGTGTGCCAGGGATTGTGCTCCGAATAGTGGTTCGGATAGTCACGCTTGCGCTGTCCGCGCTCGGAATAGGGATAAAGATGCTCGCAGAGCAGGTTGACGCCATGAGCGAACTGTAAATCCACCAGCCGCTTTAGCTCGCGCGGAGAAACGTCCCAGCCGCAGCAGGCAAAGGTCTCGGTTAAGCGCACGGGACGGCCGACTTGCTCACAGACCGAGCCGAGCTGACGGACGCCGGTAACATTTTTGACCGGACGGCTGAGATAGTCGATGCCGGGAAGCTGCTGATAGCGGTAGAGCGGCATCACGCCGCCGCAGCACATCATCTGACCGTCGAGGCCCCATTCCTCAATGCCGTGGCCGGTCAGCTGAACGCCATTGGCCTCACACCATGCGTAGATCGGCTTGATGAAGGCATCGTAGAAGCGCTCATGGCAGAGCAGATAATAATCATACCGATAGGATTCGTATCCCTCAAAGGAGAAGAAGAGCGCCGGCAGCGCCTCTTTGACATCGTAGCCGAAGCGCTCGGCAAAAACGGTCAGGAAGGTGTCCGACCAAGGGGTGCCATAGCGGAAATATTGCGGCTCATCGGTAAAGAAGCCGGGCATGGTCTTGCCGAAGTCCTCGCCGCATTCGGTTTTGTAGACCTCGTGCGTCAGCGCGATAAACTGCGCCGTGACAGCGGGATTCATGACATCGACATAGGAAAAATCGGGTTTACGGCGGATAACCGCATAAGAGGCAGCGCCGTTCGGCGCGTCGACAAGACAGGCCCCGTCGGCTGTCACGGTATAGACGCCCAGAATGTAGGGATCGGAGGTGGGATACTGCTCCACGGTTTCGCATATCAGACCGACGGCATGGTTTTTCGGATCGGCAAGGAGCGCACCGCCCGCAAAGCCGGACGGCCATCCGTTTTCGTCGTAGGCCCAGGCCTCCATGCCGAGCGTTTTGGCCTCATCGATGCAGGCGCGGACGCAGTTGAACCATTCCTCTCCCATATAAGGAGTTTCCAAGCCGCCGCGGGCGTGCATGAAGAAGCCGCGCATACCGAGCGCGTGCATATGTCGGATCTGGCGGCGCAGCTCGTCCTCGTTCAGACGGTCGTTCCAGCTCCAGAAGGGGATGCTGGCATGGCGCTTGGCCTTGGCTTGGATGCGTTCGATCAAGGTGTTCATAGCGATAATCCTTTCGTTTCCTTATTCTAATGGGCGGAGGGGGGCGATGTGTACCGATTCGTTCAGGGTGTCGAGGATAATGCGTGTATCGGTATACTGAATCCGTGTGACAGCGGCGTTGCGTGCCCCGAGGCACAGGACGGCGGCTTTCTCCTCGGAGAGACCGAGAAACGCGGCGGTCAGATAGCTTGACAGAAAATGTCCGTGAGAGACAATAAGCACCGACTCAGTACCGCCATAGCGTTTGCGCACCGAAGCGGCCACCCGCTCGGCACGCAGCCAGCGCTCGTGATCGCTTTCCTTGCCGAGTGCGGTTGGTGTTTGGGGCAGAATCAGATGCGGATAGATGCTTTTGGCCAGTGCTTCGGGAAGCATGGTGAAGGTGTCCGAGCCGCATTCCTCCAGCTCGCTGAGCAGCTCGAAGGGAATTTTGTTGCGCTGATAGCGCATGATGGCGGCCGCGGTTGCGATGGTGCGGTGATAGGGACTGACCAGCGCCGCATCAAAGTGAAGCTCGCGCAGCAGCCGGCCGGTGAGATCGGCTTGCCGTTCGCCCTGTGGGGTCAGCGAATGGTCGCGGTGCTCGTAGGGCTCAAAACGGGGATCGTAGGGACAGGCGGCGGGATCGGGCAGATTGTGTCTGGCCTCGGC
The DNA here is from genome assembly GCA_015064545.1 of Oscillospiraceae bacterium. GTDB lineage: Bacteria > Bacillota > Clostridia > Oscillospirales > CAG-272 > Colimorpha_A. Next base: position 23,245 of record SVSA01000006.1, read on the forward strand.
GTGGCGGATGAGGTATAATGTCATAGGCACCTCGCGGTGAAGTGGATGGTTACTATGATTATAAAGGAAACGCGCGCCGTTTTCAATAGGAAATATGGATTTTGACAACTTTTCCTTGCCTATCTGCCGCCCGGCTTGGGTGGGGCGGCACGGCGTTGGCAGCAATGAAGAGAAAAACAGGGGACAGCTCTTTTTGGCTGTCCCCTGTCGGAGCATAGGGCTTTGATTCACACGGTTACTCTTCGATGTCGCGGATATGCTCCTTGCGGCGGAAGAAGCAGAGAATATAGGAGACAAGGGAGATGGCCATAAATACGGCGCAGATGAAGCAAAGGGCGATCTGTCCGTTTTTGGGCATGGTGGGGAACACGACCAGCGCGATCATGCTGACAAACAGCACGGTGGTGCAAACCTTGCCGGTAAACAGCGCTCCGTCGAGCATTTTACCGCTTTTTAAAAGCAGGCATCCCATCGTCAGCATGGCCCCTTCCTTGATGACGAAAAGAATCAAAAGCGGAAGGATGGTGAGATTGCGGATGGTCAGACACAGAATGATGACGCCCTGTGTCATTTTGTCGGCAAAGGGATCGAGCATGATGCCGAGACGCGAGATCATGTTGCACTTCCGTGCGACAACACCGTCCACCAGATCGGTCAGCGACGACACGGCCAAGACCGCGGCGGCACCAAGATACTGCCCTGTGGTTTTGGCTGTCATGTACAGCGTGGCATAAACCGGAATCAGGATCAGCCGGAAGAGGCTGAGGAGGTTGGGGACCGTGACGATTTCTTTTTTCCAATCCTTGAAGGTAATCATAAGTTATCCATTTTCTATTGTATTGGGCTGTGGCTCGGAGGGCTTGTCTTCCTTCGGGGCGGCCTCATCGTTCTTTTGGGAGGAGAGCTTGGCGGCAACGTCGTTTTTAATCAGCGTGTAAACAATCGATGCCATGGGGATGAAGATCAGCATACCGACGACACCGTATACGGCACCGCCGATGATAACGGCGGCAAAGGTCCAGATCGGCGGCAAGCCGATGGAGGTTCCGACCACACGGGGGTAGATGAGATGATTTTCAAGCTGCTGAATGACGATAAACATCACAACGAACAGCAGTGCGCGCATGGGGCTTTGCATAAAGATCAGCACCGCGCCGACTGCGCCGCCGACCAGCGCTCCCACGTAGGGGATGATGGCGGTTACGGCGATAATGACGCTGATGACCACGGCATACGGGAAGCGGAAGATGCTCATGGCGATGAAGCAGATCACGCCGAGGATCACGGCCTCAAGACACTGGCCGGTGATAAAGTTGGAAAAGGTATTGACAATGATCCGTCCGACGTAGACGGTTTTTTTAGCGATTTTTTGGGGAAGATATACGGTCAGCAGCTTATTGCCCTGACGGACAAGGTTGCGGCGATTGGCCAGCAGATAAATGGAGAAGATGATCGCGCTGACAATATTGGTGATCACCGAGATGACACCGTTTACCGTGCTGAGCGCGGTATCGAGGATTTTGTTGGCATTACTGGTCAGGGTTTTCCAGATTTCACTGATATCGATTTTGTCGATTAAGGCACGCAGATCGGTGGTGTCGAGACCAAAGCTTTCGAGATAAGAGAGGGCGCGCGGATAATAGGTTTCAATCGAGCCCTTAATATTATGGAAGGATTCGGTTACGGCCGGTGCGACGCCATAGCCGACGAAATAGAGCAGCAGAATGGCCAGGATGTAGGTGAGCGTCAGACTGATAAAGGTGATAACCTTTTCGGACAGCTTGAGCTTCAGCTTGGACTTGCGGTTGAGAAAGCGGAAGAAGCGCTCGAAGCTTTTGGTGGGCTTATTCAGCAAGAGAGCCAGAATAATGCCGATTAAAAGCGGTGAGAACAGCGAGAGAACCGAAAGGCCAAATTGAACGAGCGATCGGAGATTGACGATGATGACATAAAACAGAATCACCAGTGCGCAAAACATCAGATTTCGCTTGAATCGCTTCTTTTCATAGTCTTTCATATCGGACGGAGTGCCTCCTGTGACGGATAAGTGAAGATCGTTGCTTTCATTATAATCTTATTTTTCGCGAAAAACAAGGGGCGTACGAAAATTTACTGTTTATTCATAGCGGGTTTTTTGTTCTGTCATCGCCTCTTCTCTCCAAATTTACAAAAAACTGTTTACAAATCTCCAAAATCTGCTATAATAATAAGAGATAACGAGTATACTGCCGAAAATTCGGCTGGGAGGACACATTGATTATTCAGTTGGATGAAGCCAAACGGACGCTGAACGGCGTCAGACCTGCTATCGAGGAGCTGCGCCACGCGCTCCGTATTGAGGAGCTGGCAAGACAGATCGAGGAGCTGGAAGCCAAGACGCTGATCCCGGATTTCTGGTCGCGTCCCGATTCGGGCAAGATTTTGCAGTCGATCAAGGACAAGAAATCGACCATCGAAGCCTATGAGGCTCTCTGCGCCAAGCTCGACGACACGCTGGTGCTCTGCGATATGGGAATTGAGGAAAACGACGACAGCGTGGTGCCGGAGGTGCTGGAGGAGGTCAAGGATATTCTCATGACCGAGGAAAAGATGCGCCTCGAAACGCTTCTGACCGGCGAATACGATCATTGCAATGCGATCCTTTCCTTCCATCCCGGTGCCGGCGGCACCGAGGCGCAGGACTGGGCACAGATGCTCTACCGCATGTATACCCGCTGGGGGGAGGCGCACGGCTATACGGTCAAGCTGCTCGATTGGCTCGACGGCGATGCCGCCGGTATCAAGAGCGCGACGCTGGCCATTGAGGGGACCAATGCTTACGGCTTCCTCAAGAGTGAAAACGGGGTGCACCGTCTGGTACGAGTTTCGCCCTTCGATGCTTCGGGACGCCGCCAGACCTCGTTTGCCTCGGTGGAGGTTATGCCCGAATTTGATGATCTGGACAGCGAGGTTGATATCCGTGATGAGGATATCGAGGTGACGGCCCACCGTTCCTCGGGTGCCGGCGGTCAGCATATCAATAAGACCGACTCGGCGATCCGGATTCTGCATAAGCCGACCGGTATTGTGGTCGGCTGTCAGACACAGCGCAGCCAGCTGCAGAATAAGGATTACGCCATGCGTATGCTGAAGGCGAAGTTGATGGAAATCAAGCAACGCGAAAATCTGCAGAAGATTGACGATATCAAGGGTGTTAAAACCGATATCGAATGGGGCGCGCAGATCCGCTCCTATGTCTTTATGCCCTACACGCTGGCGAAGGATACCCGTACCGGCTTCGAAATCACCGATATCAACGCGGTGATGGACGGCAATCTCGACGGCTTTATCAATGCCTATTTGAAAATGAACAGCGCAAACAATGCGTAATTTGAAAGGGAGGCTTTTCTTATGCTGAAACAAACACGCTTTTATCTCGGCCTGATGCTGATCGTCCAGGCGATCTCCTGCTTCTTCCTTGTCATTTGCTATTTATTTAAGGATAAAAAGAATACGGCGGGGCCCTTCACGGTTCTTGGTGTGCTTTCGGCGGTGGCGGGTATGTTCCTGATTGCCGAAAAGGTGAAGGAGCATTTTGAGGCCGAGCAGATTTTAGAGGCGATGGATGATATTTGCGAGGACGATTTGTCCGAAACGCATACGATTCCGGTCGACGATACGGCAACCGAATCCGATTTTAACTGATTGCTTGTGGGGCCGAGATTCCCCATCAAAAAAGGCGCGTAGGGCATTTCCTACGTGCCTTTTTATGCTTGCGATGCGAAGCTACTCGGTTTTTAATGCTTCCGGAAGCATAATTTCGCCCTCGCTTTTTTCAAATGCCTTAATTTCTTGCCGTATTAAATACAGGATTTCTCCGTTTGCCGAACGACCGTAATATTTTGATATATAGTGAAGCTTGTAGTGGAGCTCCGGACCGATTTCGATCCCAAGGTGCTTATTCTTTTTGTTTCTCATAACATATTCCCCTGAAAATCTTAATATAAGTATATTTTAAGATTATTTTGTGGTATAATGTGGCAGGTATACTTGAATTAAGTATACGAAATGTTTGGCAGGGGGATTTTTATGAAAATTGCGGTTGTCGGTTCAAGAGATATTGCCGTAGTGGATATGGAAGGATATCTTTCGGACGGCGAGGAGATTGTTACCGGCGGCGCTGTCGGTGTCGATTCCTGCGCCGCAGCATATGCGAGGGAAAAGGGGATCAAGCTTACGGTCTTTCGGCCGCAATATGAGCGTTACGGCCGCGCCGCGCCTATTGTGAGAAATAAGCAAATCGTCGATTATGCGGATAAGATTCTTGTGTTTTGGAACGGAAGCTCAAAAGGATCCTTATCGGTGATACAATATGCGAAACAAATCGGGAAGCCGTGTGAGATTATTATCGGTAAGTGAAGTGTCATGTCCGGCATTGACACAGAAACTGCCAAAAAGCGGTAAAAAACAAAAAGACCTGTCAACGACAGGTCTTCTGTTTGTCTTGCTCAGACGCCCATGCCATTCAGCATCAGCGTGTACTGGCTCTTCTTTCTGGCAACGTTATTCTTATGAACAACGCCCTTCGCAGCCGCGACATCGAGCTTCTTGACAACCAAAGCGTAGGCCTTGGTAGCAGCTTCCTTGTCACCGGAAGCCACGGCAGCCTCGTACTTCTTCATAGCGGTCTTGAGGGCCGTTTTGAACATCTTATTCTGCAGCGTCTTGGTTTCCGTGATGAGGACGCGCTTTTTAGCGGACTTGATATTCGGCAAAGTTTTCACCTCCCACTTGAGACTTTTCATATATCAGCACTCTATGATACCACATCTGTTATCAAATTTCAAGGGTTTTTGCAAATTTTTTATTTGTTAAAAAATTGTAAACATTCGAAAAAAACTTGACAGCCAAAGAAATTTATGTTAGAATCTACACTTGCGTAGGTATCGCCAAACGGTGAGCCGCGCATCGATCAAAATCGGAAAAAGCCTTATGGCAAGCCGATTTTCGCCACTTTTACTTTCATACCGGTGTCTTGGTAATTCACGACACGGACCGATTCGGACGGTTTTTCGCACGGCTTATAATTCGACTGTAACCAGCATGTCGTAGGGGTAGTGCGAGGGGCCTTTCTTCGTCTGTCTGTGTCGGTTTTTCGCTTTATATGGGTATGAATGATTATTTTGAATGGAGTGATTACTGTAATGGTCAAGCCCCATAAGCTCGGCAAAAACGTCCGTATGAGCTTCGCCAAGATCGACGAGGCGCTGGAAATGCCCAACCTCATCGAGGTTCAGAAGAAGTCCTACGAATGGTTCGTCGGCGAAGGTCTTCGCGAGGTGCTTTGCGATGTATCGCCGATCACCGACTACTCGGGAAATCTGAGTATTGAATTCGTGGATTTCACCATCGATCCCACCCCCAAGTATCCCGTTGAGGAATGCAAGGAGCGCGATGTCAACTATGCCGCTCCCCTGCGCGTCAAGGTTCGTCTGCATAATAAGACAACGGGCGAGCTGCTGGAGCGCGAGATCTTCATGGGTGATTTCCCCCTGATGACCGAAAACGGTACCTTTGTTATCAACGGTGCCGAGCGTGTTATCGTTTCGCAGATTGTTCGTTCTCCCGGCATTTACTATACCTCGGATTTCGATAAGTCGGGTAAGCGTACCTTTGCCGCGACCGTGATTCCCTACCGCGGCGCGTGGCTGGAGTATGAAACCGATGGCAGCGATGTTTTCTATGTCCGTATCGACAAAAACCGCAAGCTGCCGGTAACGGTTCTGATCCGTGCTCTCGGTATCGATACCGATGCCGAGATCGTCAGCTATTTCGGCGACGATGTCAAGATCACCGCTACCATCGAGCACGACACCTGCCAGATCGAGGCCGACAAGAACGGCACGACGGCAGGCGACGAGGCGCTGAAGGAAATCTATAAGAAGCTTCGCCCCGGCGAGCCTCCGCTCGTGGAGAGCGCGCAGCTTCTCATCAACAACCTGTTCTTTGATCCCAAGCGCTATGATCTGGCCGGCGTCGGACGCTATAAGTTCGACAAGAAGCTGGCGCTGAACAAGCGTATTGTCGGTTATGTGCTGTCCCGTCCGGTTATCAGCCCGGTGACCGGTGAGTTCCTCTGCGATGCCGGTGAAAAGGTGACCGAGGAGATCGCCGCTGCCTTTGAGCGCGGCTGTGTCAACGAGGTCTTCCTCCGTCTTGACGAGGATCGCGAGATCAAGGTCTTCTCCAACGGTACGGTGTGGCCCGAGTACGTGCTCGGCTACGACCTGAAGGATTGCGGCATCGGCGAAAAGGTCAAGCTGTCGGTGCTTATGGAGATCCTCGAGCAGTGTGGCAACGATGCCGACGCGGTGAAGGCAGAGGCAAAGGCTCGCGCGGCTGAGCTGGCTCCCAAGCATATCACCAAGGATGATATCTTCTCTTCCATTAACTATCTGATCTGTCTGTCGCATGAGATCGGCACCGTGGATGATATCGATCACCTCGGTAATCGTCGTCTGCGCTGCGTCGGTGAGCTGCTGCAGAACCAGTTCCGCATCGGCTTCTCGCGTATGGACAAGATTGTTAAGGAACGTATGAATATTCAGGATAACGAGACGCTGACGCCCGAGGGCCTCATCAATATCCGTCCCGTTGTTACCGCGATCCGTGAGTTCTTCGGCTCCTCGCCGCTGTCTCAGTTCATGGATCAGAATAATCCGCTGGCCGAGCTGACGCATAAGCGCCGTCTGTCGGCGCTCGGCCCGGGCGGTCTGTCCCGTGACCGTGCCTCCTTTGAGGTCCGTGACGTTCACTATACGCACTATGGCAGAATGTGCCCCATTGAGACGCCGGAAGGTCCGAACATCGGTCTGATTTCCTACCTCTCCACCTTTGCCCGTATCAGCGATTACGGCTTTATTGAGGCGCCTTACCGCAAGATCGATAAGGCTACCGGTGTCGTAACCGACGAGATCGAGTATATGACGGCGGATGTGGAGGATAACTATATCGTCGCGCAGGCAAACGAGCCGCTCGATGAAAATAACCGCTTTATCAATGCCAAGGTCACCGCGCGTCAGCGCTCCGAGATTATCGAGGTCGATGCTTCGGTGCCCGATTATATGGATGTTTCGCCTAAGATGGTCGTGTCGGTTGCCACCGCTATGATCCCCTTCCTTGAGAACGACGATAACTCGCGTGCGCTGATGGGCTCGAACATGCAGAAGCAGGCCGTGCCGCTTCTCATCAACGATTCGCCGATCGTCGGTACGGGTATGGAATACAAGGCCGCTGTCGACTCGGGTGTTGTGGTTTGCGCGAAGGAAGCCGGTGTTGTCGAGCGCGTTTCGGCCGATGAGATTGTGATCCGCACCGATGACGGCCGTAAAAATGCGTATCATCTGATTAAGTTCAAGCGCTCGAACCAGTCGACCTGTATCAACCAGAAGCCGATTGTCGATCAGGGCGAATATGTCGAAAAGGGACAGGTCATTGCCGACGGTCCCGCTACCCAGGGCGGTGAGATCGCGCTCGGTAAGAATGCGCTGATCGGCTTTATGACCTGGGAGGGTTATAACTACGAGGACGCCGTTCTGCTGAACGAAAATCTCGTCCGTAACGACGTATATACCTCTCTTCATATTGAAGAGTATTCTCACGAGGCCAGAGATACCAAGCTCGGCCCGGAGGAAATTACCCGCGAGATCCCCAACGTCGGTGACGACGCGCTGAAGGATCTGAATGCCGACGGTATCATCCGCACGGGTACCGAGGTTCGTGCCGGCGATATCCTGGTCGGTAAGGTTACCCCGAAGGGTGAAACCGAGCTGACGGCCGAGGAGCGCCTGCTGCGCGCCATCTTCGGTGAAAAGGCGAGAGAGGTTCGTGATACCTCGCTTCGTGTGCCTCACGGCGAAAGCGGTATCGTTGTCGAGGTCCGCGTCTTCTCGCGCGAGGCCGGCGACGAGCTGCCTCCCGGCGTCAATAAGGTTGTCCGTGTCTATATCGCGCAAAAGAGAAAAATCTCGGTCGGCGATAAGATGGCAGGACGCCACGGTAACAAGGGTGTGGTATCGCGCATCCTGCCGCCCGAGGATATGCCCTTCATGGCCGACGGCACGCCGCTGGATATCGTGCTGAACCCGATGGGCGTTCCTTCACGAATGAATATCGGTCAGGTGCTCGAGGTACACCTCGGTATCGCCGCCAAGCGCCTCGGCTGGAAGATCATGACGCCTGTCTTTGACGGTGCCAAGGAAGAGGATATTACCGAATGCCTCAAGATGGCCGGCCTTAGCGAAACCGGTAAGATGACGCTGTACGATGGCCGCACCGGCGAGCCCTTTGATAATCCCGTTACGGTCGGTATTATGTACTACCTCAAGCTCCATCACCTTGTTGATGATAAGATCCATGCCCGTTCCACCGGTCCTTACTCTCTCGTAACCCAGCAGCCGCTCGGCGGTAAAGCCCAGTTCGGCGGTCAGCGCTTCGGTGAGATGGAGGTTTGGGCACTGGAGGCCTACGGTGCCGCTTACACGCTGCAGGAAATCCTGACCGTGAAGAGTGACGACGTGACCGGACGTGTCAAGACCTACGAGGCCATCGTCAAGGGACAGAATATCCCGACGCCCGGTGTGCCCGAGGCCTTCAAGGTGCTGGTTAAGGAGCTGCAATCGCTCTGTCTCGACATCCGTGTTCTTGACCATGACGGTAACGAAATCGAGCTTTCGACAATCGGTGAGGAGGATAACGATGCTCCTACCTATGTGTCGGCCGAGGATATCGGCGAGACCGTGGAAACCGACGATACCTTCGATTCGATGATCGAAGAGGAGATCGACGATTTTGAGGACGACGATGACGACGATGATTCCGGCTTCTATGACGACGCCGAGGATTACGACGACGATTTCGATGATATGTGATAAGGAGATTTGCTTTGGAACATAATGTATTTGATTCAATAAAAATCGGCCTTGCCTCACCCACCATGATCCGCGAATGGTCTTCGGGCGAAGTCAAAAAGCCCGAAACCATCAACTACCGTACGCTCAAAGCCGAGCGCGACGGTCTGTTCTGCGAAAGAATCTTTGGTCCGACCAAGGACTGGGAATGTCTTTGCGGTAAGTATAAGCGTGTTCGTTATAAGGGTAAGGTTTGTGAAAAGTGCGGTGTTGAGGTAACGACCAAAAAGGTTCGCCGTGAGCGTATGGGCCACATCGAGTTGGCCGCTCCGGTCTCTCACATCTGGTATTTCCGTGCGATCCCGTCCAAGATGGGTCTGCTTCTCGACATCTCGCCGAGACTGCTCGAGAAGGTGCTCTATTTTGCCCAGTATATCGTGATTGATCCCGGCGCCACGCCGCTGAGTAAGTATCAGATTCTGACCGAGCGCGAGTATCGCGAAATGTACGAGCGCTATGAGAAGGATTTCAAGGTCGGCATGGGTGCCGAGGCGGTCAAGGAGCTCTTGGCCGAAATCGATATCGAGGAGCTGTCCCGTCAGCTCAAGGAAGAATTAAGTCGCGCCAACGGACAGAAAAAGCTTCGTCTGATCAAGCGTCTGGATGTTGTCGAGGCCTTCCGCCGTTCGGGGAATAAGCCCGAATGGATGGTGCTGGATGTTCTGCCCGTCATTCCCCCGGAAATCCGTCCGATGGTTCAGCTCGACGGCGGCCGCTTTGCCGCTTCCGACCTGAACGATCTCTACCGCCGTGTTATCAACCGTAACAACCGTCTGCGCCGTCTGCTCGAGCTGCAGGCACCCGAGATCATCATCCGCAACGAAAAGCGTATGCTTCAGGAGGCGGTTGACGCTCTCATCGATAACGGCCGCCGCGGTAAGCCGGTTACCGGCCCCTCCAACCGTCCGCTCAAGAGCTTGTCCGAAATGCTCCGCGGTAAGCAGGGACGCTTCCGTCAGAACCTGCTCGGTAAGCGTGTTGACTATTCGGGACGTTCGGTTATCGTTGTCGGCCCCGAGCTGAAGATCTATCAGTGCGGTCTGCCGAAGGAAATGGCGCTTGAGCTCTTTAAGCCCTTCGTTATGAAGCGCCTTGTCGAAACCCAGAAGGCAACCAATATCAAGGATGCCAAGAAGAAGGTCGATAAGGTTGACGCTTGCGTGTGGGACGCACTGGAAAATGTGATCAAGGAGCATCCCGTGCTTCTGAACCGTGCTCCGACGCTTCACCGTCTGTCGATTCAGGCCTTTGAGCCGGTTCTGGTTGAGGGACGTGCCATTAAGCTGCATCCGCTGGTTTGTACCGCCTTTAACGCCGACTTCGACGGCGACCAGATGCCGGTACACGTGCCGCTGTCGGCCGAAGCGCAGGCAGAGGCCCGCTTCCTCATGCTCTCGGCCAATAACCTGCTGAAGCCGGTTGACGGTAAGGCCGTCACCGTTCCCTCGCAGGATATGGTGCTTGGCTCCTATTATCTGACCATCGATAAGGCCGGCGAGCCCGGTGAGGGCCATGTCTTCCGCGACTTTGACGAGGCGATGATGGCCTATGCCAATGGTGTGCTCGGACTTCATGCGCCGATCAAGGTGCGTGTCAGCCGCGAGATCGACGGCGTGGTGCATACCGGTATTATCAATGCCACCCTCGGCCGACTGATCTTCAATAAGCCGATCCCCCAGGATCTTGGCTTTGTTGATCGTTCGGATCCGGCTAAGCTTTTGGATCTTGAGATTGATATGACCTGCGGTAAAAAGCAGCTCGGTGAAATCGTCAATCTCTGTATCGAAAAGCACGGCTTTACTGTCGCCGCACAGGTTCTTGACGATATCAAGGCGATGGGCTATAAGTATTCCACCAAGGCAGCGATTTCGATCTCGATTTCGGACGTTACCATTCCCGATGAGAAGTACACCTACGTGGCCGAGGCCGAAAAGAAGGTCGCCGCCATCCACCGCCACTTCATGCGCGGTCAGCTCACCGAGGAAGAACGCTATAACAATGTTATCAAGATCTGGGAACAGACCACCAAGGATATCGTTGCCGCCCTCCAGGGCCGCTTCGATCGCTATAACCCGATCAAGATGATGAGTGACTCGGGTGCCCGTGGTAACATGACGCAGATGCGTCAGTTGGCCGGTATGCGCGGTCTGATGTTTGCCACCAACGGCCGTACGATGGAAATTCCGATCAAGAGTAACTTCCGTGAAGGTCTGAACATTCTGGAATATTTCGTTGCGGCACGCGGTGCGCGTAAGTCGCTGTCGGATACCGCTCTGAAGACCGCAGACTCGGGTTACCTTACCCGTCGTCTGGTCGATGTTTCGCAGGATGTCATCGTACGCGAGGACGACTGCGGCACCACGCATGGACTCGTTGTCAGTGATATTACCGACGGCAACGATGTCATCGAGCCCCTCAAGGACCGTCTCACCGGACGCTATGTCATCGGTGATGTGGTCGATCCTGCTACCGGTGCGGTGCTTGTCCCCGATCATACCATGATCTCGGAGGAGCAGGCCGCGGCGATTGTCAAGGCAGGCATCAAGGAGGTTCACATCCGTTCGATCCTTAACTGTAAGGCTCGTCACGGCGTCTGCGCCTGCTGCTACGGTGCCGACCTGGCGAATGGCCGTCCGGTTAACGTCGGTGAGGCTGTCGGTATTATTGCCGCACAGTCGATCGGTGAGCCGGGTACTCAGCTGACGATGCGTACCTTCCATACCGGTGGTGTTGCCGGCTCGGATATTACGCAGGGTCTTCCCCGTGTCGAGGAGCTCTTTGAGGCCAGACGTCCCAAGAAGACGGCTGTGGCTGCCGAAATCGCCGGTACGGTTTCCTTCGGCGAGATGAAGAAGATGAAGAGCATCATCATTACCAACGAGGAAACCGGACAGAGCGCCACCTATACCATTCCCTTCGGTACGCGTATGACCGTGACCGAGGGTCAGTCGGTTGTTCCCGGTCAGGCGCTGACCGAGGGCTATATGAGCCCCGCCGATATCCTCCGCATCAGCGGTCTGGATGCCGTATACAGCTATATCATCCGCGAGGTTCAGCGCGTTTACCGTATGCAGTCGATCGGTATCAACGATAAGCATATCGAGGTCATTGCCCGTCAGATGACGAGAAAGATCCGCGTTGAGGATCCCGGTGATGCCGATATTCTCGTCGGCTCGACGATGGATGTCGGTGATTTCGAGGAAGAAAATGCCCTGCTGCAGGCGCGCATCGATGCCGGAGAGAGAGATCTCCGTCTGGCTGTCGGTTCGCCGGTTCTGCTGGGTATCACCAAGGCCTCGATTCAGACCAACTCCTTCCTGTCGGCCGCGTCCTTCCAGGAGACCACCAAGGTTCTTACCGAAGCCGCGATCAAGGGTAAGGTTGACCATCTGCTCGGTCTGAAAGAGAACGTCCTGATCGGTAAGCTGATTCCTGCCGGTACCGGTATGGAGCGCTACCGTAACGTCGAGCTCAACTGTCCCGAGAGCGAAAGCACCGAGACGGCCGAGGAGGCATAAGCGGATTGCCATCCGCTGTTCGGATGCTCCCATAACGTTAAAAAAACCGACATAACCGGTTATTTCACGGTTATGTCGGTTTTTCTTGTGATAAAAAGGGAGAAAAGCGAAAACAAGACTTGCGATCGGATAATTTTCATGATATAATAATAAAATACCAAACGAAAGGAGATCCTTCCGATGACCGATCTGTGGCAAAACCTTGCCGCACTCACCACGCCCCTGGTGTTATATGGCACCGGTGATGGCGCCGATAAGATTCTTGATACGATGGAAGCCAAGGGATTGCACGCCGACGGCGTGTTTGCCTCCGACGGTTTTGTTCGGAAACGAACCTTTCGAGGGATGCCGGTGCTTTCCTACCGCGAAGCCCTGGCGCGCTTTGGTGAGCAGATGACCGTGCTTGTTGCCTTTGGCTCCTCGCGGCCCGAGGTGCTGGAGCGTTTTGCGTATCTGGCGGCACGCCATACGCTGTATGTGCCCGACGTGCCGGTGGCGGGCGGCGAGCTGTTTGATGCCGCTTTTGTCGAGGCGCACCGCGAAGCGATCGACGAAGTGCGGACACTGTGGGCCGATGAGTCGTCGCGCCGCCTCTACGATGCCGTTTGGGAGGCCAAGCAGTATGGAAGCTGGGAGGCGCTGCTTCGCGAGGTGTCCGATGAGGATGCAATCTTCTCGCTTCTTCACCCCGAATCCTTTACGCTTGCGCTGGATCTGGGAGCCTATGTGGGCGATACGGCCGAGGAGCTGATTGAACGGGCCCCTTCCTTGAAGACGGTGATCGCCGTTGAGCCGGACGAGCGGAATTTTACCAAGCTTTGCTTTGCCACGGCAGCCTCCGGGAAGGTGGAGCCGCATTTTGCCGCTGCCTGGCATTGCCGTGAGGCGCTTTCCTTCCGCCGGGGCGGAGGGCGCGGTATCCGCGGAGCCAAGGGCGAGAAAACCGTGACGGTGATGGGCATGACCGCCGATGAGCTGCTCGCGGGACGAAGGCCCGACTATATAAAAATCGATGTGGAAGGGGCTGAACGGCAGGCGATTGCGGGATGCAAGTCCTGCTTGGCCCATGCGCCGGCGCTGCGGATCGCGCTCTATCATAAGAGTGCCGACCTGTTTGAGATTCCCCTCCTGATTCACCGTCTGAATGCCCGCTATGACCTGTATTTGAGGCGCAAGCTCTCGGTGCCGGCTTGGGATTTGGATTTGATCGCTGTCCGAAAGGAGACTGACGATGTCTGATGTTTTTTCGCGGTTTGCTCCGTTTTTGCAGGACTATATCTATGCCCACGGCTGGCAGACACTGCGCGAGGTGCAGGTGCGTGCCGCCGAGGTGCTGTTTGAGAGCGACGACAATCTTCTTCTGACCTCGGCAACCGCATCGGGCAAAACCGAGGCCGCCTTTTTCCCGATCCTTTCCCTGCTGTCACAGGAGGAGCCCGCAACCTTCGGGGTGCTGTATGTGGCGCCGCTCAAAAGTCTGATCAATGATCAGTTCGGGAGGATGGAGGAGGTTTTGGATCTCAGCGGTATTCCGGTGTTTCACTGGCACGGGGATGTGGCGATGTCGCATAAGAACAAGGCGCTGAAGCAGCCGCGCGGCATTTTGCAGATCACGCCCGAATCACTCGAAAGTATGCTGATGAACCGCGCCAACGATATTCCGCGTCTCTTTGGCGATTTGCGCTTTGTCATTCTCGACGAAGTGCACACCCTGACGGGTACCGATCGCGGCAATCAGATCCTCTGTCAGCTCAGCCGAATCATGCGGCTGATCGGACACGATTTCCGACGCGTCGGCCTGTCGGCGACGGTTGGCGATGCCGCCAAGGCGGCGGCATGGCTCGGTGCAGGCTCCCTGCACGAAACGCAGGTGGTGGGCTCGACCGAGGCAAGAACCTCCTGGCGGCTGGGAATGGAGCACTTTTATATTCAGACCGATGCGCCCGACCAGACCGATCCGATGCAGCGCTTTTTGACGGAGGATTCCCCCTCGGAGGAGCCGCCGGTCGAGGCGGTGCCGGGGGAGGGCTATGTGCCGCTTGATCCCGGCTTTGAATATGTATATGATTGTGCACGTGACAAGAAGTGTCTTGTGTTTTCCAATTCGCGCGAGGAAACCGAATATCTGACCGCTACCCTGCGGCAGATTGCCGAGCGGCGTGGTGATCCCGATGTGTTTCAGATTCATCACGGCAATTTGTCGGCCTCCATTCGTGAGGAAGCTGAGCTGAAGCTCAAGGATGACGAGCTTCGGACCGTGACCTGCGCGACCGTAACGCTCGAGCTCGGGATTGACATCGGGCGGCTGGAACGGATTCTGCAGGTCGACGCGCCCCACTCGGTAGCGAGCTTACTGCAACGCTTAGGCCGATCGGGACGGCGCGGCGAGCCGCCCGAAATGATGATGGTTTTCCGCGAGGAAAATCCGCTTCCGAATACGCCGCTTCCCCAGCTGATGCCGTGGGGCTTACTGCGCGCCATTGCGATTGTTCAGCTGTATCTGGAGGAGCGCTTTATCGAGCCGCCGAACGTGAAGCATCTGCCCTTCAGCCTGCTGTTCCAGCAAACGCTGAGTGTGCTGGCCTCCTCGGGTGAGCTGACGCCCAAGGCCTTGGCCGAACGAGTGCTGGCTCTGCCTCCCTTTGCCCATGTCAGCGCCGAGGATTACAAGACGCTTTTGATCTCGATGCTCAAGCAGGATTTCCTCGAACGCACCGAGGAAAAGGGACTGATCGTCGGTCTGAAGGGCGAACGGTTGATTAACAGCTTTAAGTTCTATGCTGTCTTCAAGGACAGCGAGGACTATACCGTGCGTCGCGGCTCGGACGAAATCGGTACGATCACCACACCACCGCCGGTCGGCGACCGCTTTGCGCTGGCAGGACGGGTGTGGGAGGTCGAAGAATTAGATGTACCGCGCAAGCTGATCTACGTCAAGGAGGTCAAGGGGAAGATGGAAATCTCCTGGCCGGGCGATTTTGGCGAGATTCATACCCGTATTCTGGAACGCATGAAGCAGGTGCTTAGTGAGGATACCGTCTATCCGTATCTGAAAAAGAACGCCCGCAAGCGACTGGAGGTTGCCCGCCGCGTGGCACGAAATACCGGTATGCTGGAGCAATCGCTGGTGTCCCTCGGCGGATATAGCTGGTGTTTGTTCCCATGGCTCGGTACAAGATCCTTCCGCACGCTGAGAAAATTTATCGCACGGCATGGCGCGCGCTTTAAGATCAGCGGGATGGAATATGAGGGCTGTTATTTCATGACTTTTAAAATGGAGCAGGGAAATGGCTACGAGCTGATTACCTATCTCAACGATTGCTTGCGTGCCGAGGGCTTGAAAAAGGAAACGTTGGTTTCGCCCGCGGACTGCCCCGTGTTTGAAAAATACGATGACTTTATTCCCTCCGAGCTGCTGCGCAAATCCTATATGGCCGATCGCCTCCGTAGCGATGAGGTGATTCAGCGCCTCCGGGAAATGCAAGCGGAATATTGAGCTTCGAAGGACTCGGGCTTAGTACGCAGGGGCTCCCCCCAAGGGGCGCCGCCCCTTGGAACCCCGCTCCTTTCTTTGAAAGAAAGGAGCAAAGAAGCGATATAGCCGAAAACTGCGTTTTCGGCAGGGTTTTCTTAAGATTTCCCTGCAAAAAACGCAGTTTTTTGCTATTCTTAAAGTTTTTGGGGTGCAGGGGGATTTTTTCAAAAAGCCCCCTCGCCGGGGTGGCAGGGGCGGCGCCCCTGCGTATTGGAGTCGCGTCTCCTCCCCCCCAAGGGGCGGCGCCCCTTGGGGGAAACGCGTCCTTAAGGTCTAAGGCCGAGGCCGCCCTCCAGCGTAATGGTTTCGCCGGTCATATATTTAAAGTCGGGATGAGCCAGCTGGACACACACGCGGCCGATATCCATTTCGGGATCGCCGAAATAGCCCATCGGGGGGGTATGGACATTTTTATCAAAGGCATCGGGATAGGCATTCTTGAACTGCTCGAGCTGAGCGGTCCAGGCCAGAGGACAAATGACATTGACATTGATACCGTCGCGGCTCCACTCGGTAGCGGCAACACGCGTCAGACCGCGGATGCCTTCCTTAGCGGCGGCGTAGGCGCACTGTCCGAAGTTACCGAACAGGCCGGCGCCCGAGGCGAAGTTGATGACACTGCCGCGGCTTTCCTTCAGGTAAGGATAGCAGGCCTGCATATAGTGGAATGCGGCATAGAGGCCGGAATACATTGCGAGGTCAAACTGCTCGACGGTGTGGTTGGCGAGGGTGACACCCGAGGCTGAGGCCTGAGCGTTGTTAATCAGCACATCGATACGGCCAAAGGCCTCGACGGCTTGCTTCACGACCTCGGCAGCCGTTGCGACATTGTCGGCGCCAGCGGCGATATCGGCCTTAACAGCCAGCACCTTGACACCGTAAAGGCGCTCCAGCTCCTCCTTGGCCTCCTCCAGCTTCTTGACATTACGTCCGGTAATGACGATGTTAGCGCCCTCCTTGGCGTAGGCGGTTGCGATACCGTAGCCGATGGAGCCTGCCTTACCGTCGGCAAGCACGGCGCGGCCGCCGCCTGTGATAATAACGGTTTTACCTTCCAAAAATCTCATGGAACGTCTCCTTTTATACGATAGAATACGTTTATTATAGCAAAGCGAGGATGGATTGTCAATGTCGTTTTTTTGCTTTCTATGACATATTTTTATGTCTTTTTTCCGTGATGGCTTGCCAGCGTGTCTTGTCTGTGCTATAATGAAAAAAATGTGAAAAACAAGGAGATTCCGCTATGACGAATCAAAGGATGGAGCAACTATTTCAGGATACCGCTTATGTGCGCGAGGGCGGCTCGCCCGAGGAAAAGCGTGCCGCGGCCTATTTGGTCGCACGTTGCGGAGATTTTGGTGCACAGGCGACGCAGGTTCCCTTTGAGGTGGATGTGACCG
This sequence comes from Oscillospiraceae bacterium, assembly GCA_015064545.1. GTDB lineage: Bacteria > Bacillota > Clostridia > Oscillospirales > CAG-272 > Colimorpha_A. The sequence continues at coordinate 40,646 of SVSA01000006.1, forward strand.
ACATCCAAGAAGCCTCTCTGACGGTTGACGGTCTGACGATCCCCTGCAAGGGCTATCGCCTTTGCGGCTCGGGTGAGGTGGAGGCACCGCTGTATTATCTGCGTGCGACCGATTCCTATTCGCTGTCGCTTTGCAAGGGTAAGATTGTTTTACTCGATGGCTATCTCGGCTATTGGCGCTATCACGACATTCTTGAGGCCGGCGCGGTTGGCTTTATTACCTACGATGGCAGTGTCAACTATGTGGATCGGGATATTGATCAGCGCGAGCTTCGCCCTTATGTGGTTGGCGAAAAGGCCAAGCTGCTCGGCGTTAACATCAACGTCAAGGATGCGGTGGCGCTGATTGAGCGCGGGGGCGGCACGGCTCGTCTTGTGATCCGTCAGGAGGAAAGCAAGGGCACCTCGCAGAATGTGCGCTTGGATTTGCCGGGCGAGATTGAGGACACCATTGTGTTTACGGCGCACTACGATTCCACCTCGCTGTCGCAGGGTGCTTACGACAACATGAGCGGAAGCGTGGGGCTTTTGGCAATGGCCGAATATTTCAGCCAACATCCGCATCGTTATTCGCTGCGTTTTTTGTGGTGCGGAAGCGAGGAGCGCGGTCTGCTCGGCGCGAAGGCGTATTGTGCCGCCGAGGAGGAGGAACTGACAAAGACGGTGCTTTGCATTAATCTTGACATGATCGGCTGTACGATGGGTAAGTTCATTGCCTGCTGCACAACCGAAAAGGATATGGTTTCGTATCTGTCCTACATGGGACGCGAGTACGGCTTCCCGGTTTCGAGCTATCATGATGTGTATTCCAGCGACTCGACGCCGTTTGCCGACAAGGGAATTCCGGCCGTTTCCTTTGCCAGAATTTCGCCTCGTGAGGCGGCAACCATTCATAACCGTTACGACACGGCCGTCTTGGTGCGCATCGAGCAGATGCAGGCCGACATTGCGTTTATTACGGCCTTTGCCGAGCGTATGGCCAATGCGAAGTGCTGTCCCGTGAGTAAGACCATGCCCGAGGAAATGAAGGGCAAGCTGGATGAGTATTTGTGCCGTAAGCGCAAAAAATAAAACGCCGATGGCTTCTGAACGATGTTAGGATACGCTTTTTTGCCTTGACAAGTGCGCATTTTTTTGCTATACTATCGTTAGCACACAGTGTGCTGAAAGGAAGTCCTCTATGACAACAGCTCAAGGTCATCGGATTTGCGATGAGATGTCGGAGCGGATTGTATCCGCGGCCGAAACCATCGTAACCAAGGAAGGGACACACAAGCTGACCGTACGGAAAATTCTGACACGTCTCGGCATAACGAACCGTGTGTTCTATAATCGCTTTCGGAATATCGATGAGGTTCTCGGTGTTCTCTACCAACAGACCGTTGTGAAAATCCGTAAGCGCTTTGCCGCCCGAACGCAGGGCAAGGCCGATTATTTTGAATATGTAACCGATCTGGCGGTTGAGGCGCTGATGCTTTCCTACGACACCAAGATGCAGTTTAACCACTATATGTTCGAAAACGATTCGGTCAACGAGGCGAACCGCGCGTGGTGGGTGCAGGAAATCCGAAAGCATATCGATGAGGCGATTGCCAAGCGCTATATCAAAGAGGTGGACTCGGAGGCACTGAGCTATGCCATCTGGTGCTTTTGCCGCGGCTATAATGCCGATGCCGTCGGGCGAGGGATTCCGCGCGAAAAGGCGGAGGCCGATTTCCGTTACAGCTTTTTCTTCCTGCTGGAAGGGCTGAAGCGCTGACAAGAAAATGATTGATTGGATAAAGGAAAAACGCACATGAAAAACGAAATGCTCCATGAAAGACGTGATTTTGAAACGGTACGGGACTTGGTGGAATGGGCCGGCGAGGAATATGCCGACCGTAAGGCGTTCTCTTATCGTCCCGTCACCCGCGGTAATGAGATTGTTACGGTTACCTTCCGCGAGCTGCGCGAGGATGTTCGCGGCTTGGCCTCCGAGATGCTTGCGATGGGCTGTGCCGGCAAGCATTGCGTGGTGATCGGTAAGTTTTCGTACGATTGGGTGGTCACCTACTATGCGATTCTCTCGATCGGTGGCGTGATTGTTCCGCTGGACCGCGATTGGCAAGGCGAGGATCTTGCCGACACGATCGGTAAGGCCGATGCCTCCTTCCTCTTCTGTGAGGAGGAGCTTGCGGCAAAGGAGGAGATGATCCGTGCAAAGGTTCCCGCGCTGGCGCCGACTGTTTGGCTTCAGGCCAAGCTCAGCGAGCGCAGCGTTCCCGCGCTGATTGCCGCCGGCAAGGAACGCTATGCGGTTGAGCCCGACCCCTACCATGGGGCACCGATTGATCATGATGCCATGTCGCTTCTGGTCTTCACCTCCGGTACGACGGGGAAGGGCAAGGGCGTCATGCTGTCGCAGACAGCGATTCTTTCGGACCTGTCGGCGATTATTCCGTATATCGATTTCGGACAGAAGACGGTCGGTGTTCTTCCGCCGCATCACACCTATGGCTCGTCGGTCATGCTGATCGGCCATGCCATGATCGGCTGTGAGATCTATATCTCGGCCGGCATCCGCTATGTGGCAAAGGAGCTGAAGGAGCAGCAACCGGAGCATCTGGTTCTGGTACCGCTGTATTTGGAAACCTTCTACCGCAAGATTCAGGCTACGCTGAAGGAAAAGGGTAAGCTGGATTTTGTAATGAAGATGATCAAGCTCAGCAACGGTCTGCGCAAAACCGGTATCGATCTGAGAGGAAAGCTCTTCAAGCAGATTATGGCCTCCTTTGGCGGCAAGGTCAAGATGATTATTTCGGGCGGTGCGCCGATTAATCCCGATATTCTCTATTTCTTCGACGGACTTGGTATTACGACGCTCAATGGCTACGGAATTACCGAGTGTGCGCCGATTGTCGCTGTCAACCGCAGTCGCCAGTCCTTCCCCGGCAGTGTCGGCCACGTGCTTGATATCGATACGGTGCGTATTGACGATCCGAACGAGGACGGCGAGGGAGAGATTTGCGTCAAGGGTCCGAATGTCATGCTCGGCTACTACAAGAACGAAGCAGCAACTGCCGAGGCGATGGATGAGGAAGGCTTCTTCCATACCGGCGACTACGGTAAGCTGGCCAAGAATAATGTGCTGTATATTACCGGCCGTAAAAAGAATCTCATCGTGCTCTCCAACGGTAAAAATGTCTATCCCGAGGAAATCGAAAACGAGCTGGTGGCTACACCCGGTGTCATTGATATTATCGTGTATGAGGGTCAGAGCCGCCGCGGGCTGGAGCATAACGCGATCGTCGCCGAGATCTATCCCGATAAGGATTATATCGAGACTAATGGTATTACCGATGTCTATGCTCATCTGAAGGGGTATATCGATAATTATAACCGTGCGGCGGTTCCCTATAAAAAAATCGGTGTCCTTAAGGTGCGCGAAACCGAGTTCCCGAAAAATACCCTCCGTAAAATTCAGCGCTTCCAGCTGGATATGACCATCGACTAAACATAGCGTGACTTTTCCCACCCCCCAAGGGGCGCTGCCCCTTGGGGGAGACGCGACCTAAACAGCGCAGGGGCTCTGCCCCTGCCACCCCGGCGAGGGGGATTTTTGAAAAAATCCCCCTGCACCCCAAAAACTTTTGAGATAGCAAAAAACTGCGTTTTTTGCAGGGAAATCCTAAGAAATCCCTGCCGAA
>SVSA01000095.1 GCA_015064545.1 Oscillospiraceae bacterium
ATATTTTCTTGGCATACAATTACCCCCTTGATATGGTATTTTAATTCTACCACATCAAGGGGGCTTTTGTCTATTGTCCGTTTTTAACGGACTTGTTCATGCGGCCGAGGGTTTTGTGATGCCTTATACGCCGGCGGGGAAGAACTTGACCTCGCTGGTTTCGATCCACGGGATGAAGGTTTCATCGCGCTTGCAGAAGTTATCGTCGAGTTCAATACGGACAAACTTCGCTTTCACGGGCGCTTCGAGAACGATCTCCTGCCAGCCTTCCTCCATGATGGTGTCCATCGAGGCAATCTTGGTCCAGGCAACCGATTCGATGTCGTTTTCTTTGCGGCGGAGCTTCAGAGGCTCATCGGTTTCGCTGACATAGATACGAACATACTTCGCCAGCTCTTCGAGAATGCTGATATTCAAACCGACATTCTTGTAGAAGGCGATTTTGGAAATTTCCTGTGTTTCGCCAAAGAAATCGAGAACGACATTGGCCGTACTTTCAGTATTGGCGCCCCAGGTGCCTCCCTCGCGGGCCAAATCATCGTTGATCAGATTGTTAACCCAGAAGGTGGGATCGGTTTCGGTGGTGTCGGTCCAGAGAATACGGGTGTAGTAAGAGCCGTCGCGGCGAACGCCGACAGGAAGGAGATTCTTTTCCATAACGTAGTATCCTTTCGGTATTGTTTTTGAGTATCCATTCTTAATTATAACACAAGCTTTGCTGTCGGGCAAGGGGAAAATGAAAAAAAGTCGTTTTTCGGTTAAGCAGGACAAATTGTGGCACACAGAGGTAAAAATCTATCATTGAAAAGTACGTGATTTTCGTTATAATTATGATATAAAGCAAAAAATGTTTCTCATGTCGGCTGTGAGAGGCAGAAATAACAATGCCGAAGAAAGAAAGAATTATGTTGGATCAGAAGGTATTACGCGATAAAATCTATGCCTGCTGGCTCGGTAAGAACATCGGCGGAACGCTGGGCGCTCCGATCGAAGGCCGTTGCGATTTTATGGACATTAAGTGGTTCCCCGAACTGGGTGAAAAAGGATGCATTCCGAATGATGACCTGGATTTGCAGCTGTTGAACCTTCATGCCCTGGAGCATTACGGAGCAGCAACACGCGCAGAGCATATCGGCCGTCAATGGGCAGAGCACAACTATTTCCCGGTCGATGAATACGGCTATGCGGTAACAAACCTGCGCCGCGGCCTCCGTCTGCCGCTTGCCGGACGCTACAATAACATTTTCACGAGCTGCATGGGCTCTCCGATTCGTTCGGAAATCTGGGCTGTCGTCTGTGCCGGACGTCCGAAGCTTGCTGCCTTCTATGCTTGGCAGGACGCCGTTGTTGACCATGCCGGCGGCGAGGGTGTTTACGGCGAGATCTTCAATGCCGCCATCGAAGCCCTGGCCTTCACCTCGAGCGATATCTTCTATCTTGTCGAAGAGGCTCTGAAGTATATTCCCACCACCTGCCGCGTCTATCAGGCCGTTTCGGATACCATCAAGTGGTATAAGGAAGGCGTTTCCTACGAGGATCTGCGTCCCCTTCTGCTGGCTAAGCACGGCTCTCACGTGAATAACTTTACCGATGCTCCTCAGAACATCGCCATTGAGCTCGTTGGCTTCCTCTATGCCGACAACTTCGGCGACGGTCTGCTGAAGGTCGCAAATTACGGCTACGACGCCGACTGCACGGTTGCTACCTATGCCGCTCTTTACGGTATCATGTACGGTACCGCCGGTATCCCCGCCAAGTGGTCGGATCCGATCGGCGATCTTATCCTGCTCTCGAAGGAAGTCCGCGGCTTCAAGTGCCCCGCTAACCTCGATGAGCTGACCGACCGCTCCATCCGTCTTTATAATATGTTCCTCTATGAGGACGAAAACGACGACAAGTACACCATCACCGAGGAAGATTTTGCGGACTATGATGTTCAGCATTACACTCTGCCCGAAGGCGAGCTCCGTGAGGAAGCGATTTGGGTTACCCTCAAGATGGATCAGACGCCCGGTATCACCCCCGGCGGCTCGAGAAGCATGAACTTCCGCATTCGCAATAATACCTATGCTCCTTGGGGTATGCACCTGTCGGTCAGCGCTCCCAACGGATGTGTTGTTAACAGTGCCGATGCCGACGTGACGCTTGATCATGGCGAGGAGTTCAATTATCCCGCTACCGTGACCATGGGTGCCGATTTCATGGAATCGCAGGCGAATTTTGTTCTGAATGTTGACAGACAGAACGAGGAAGGTCTTTGGAAGCGATACACCATTCCGTTTGTTCTGGTTCGCACCTCTCACTGGGTGGTTGACGGCAAGGAAGTTGACGTCGACGGTAATATCATCTGCTTTGAACCCGGTAAGCGCGAGCACGTAGCGACGACCGTGTTCCGTACCTTCAAGAAGCGTCCTTCGCGTTTCTATATCAGTACCTGCCAGGCTGTTCGTCTCTTTGTCGATGGCAAGCAGGTTCTGGACGGTAAGCCTTTCTCGCTGCTCCGCAACTCCTATTCGACGCTCTGTCCCCCCGATCACGAGGTCGAGTTTGAGCTGGAGGCCGGCACGCACGAGATCCGTATCGAGACCTACGGCGATGTTGAGCTGAATGTGACCGGCGAGGTTCCCACGGACCGTGACGCGGTTTCCTTCTGCTTCACCGCCAAGAAGTGTACGACGCCCGAAGGCGGTAGACCTCTGGTTGCTTACGAGTTGCTGGATGCTGTTACCGGCTAAGTTTCAATTTCAAATATGACATCGGCGCCTCTGCAGATCCTTGCAGAGGCGCCGATTGTGTTTTCCATAAAGAAGCGCGCACGTCAGATTGTCGTGCGCGCTCGCCGTTATTGCATTTTTGTCCAGGACATTTTGGTTTTTCGGTAATTACTCGGTGTGGTTCCGGTGACATTCTTGAAGGCACGGTAAAGCTCGCGCTTATCGTGGTAACCGATCCGTTCGCTGATTTCCTCAATGGACAAGGTCGGATCCTGCATGAGCTGGATAACCTTTTGGATTCGGACATTTTGCAAATACATCGAAAAGGTGGTGCCGAAGTTTTTCTTGAAAGCGCGGCTGAAGTACGAGGGGGAGTAAAAATAACGGCGCGCCATATCATTCAGCGTAATCGGCTCGTTACAGTTGCGCTCAATATAGTCGATGATGCCGGGCACGATGTCGCGGATATCGTGCATGATGTGCTCGTTGTTGTTATTCTCAATGTTACGGATGATCAGATAAAACAGAATGTTCAGATAGGAGGATACCACCTCGCGGAAATGGCTGGGCTCTTCCATAATCTCGTCGCAGATGGCGCTGACAATGTTGTCAGCGGCAATCAGATCGTTACCGCGAAAACGGATCAACGGAATGTGAGGGGTACCGTTATTGGCAAATTCGCGGCTGTACAGGAAATAGGCGAACACGTCCATGGCGGTATGCTGGGAGTGCAGATTTTCGGACAGAAAATCGGGAAGCAGGATCATGTTGGCATGTGTGGTGCCGGTTTCGGAGGTAAAGCTGTGGGACTGATTGGTATCAATCAGCAACAGATCCCCCTTGGTCATGTGATAGGTGATATCATCGACGTGGTGAACCGCGTTACCACTGATGATGTATACCAATTCCAAAAAATCGTGCTTGTGAGGGTTGCAATACTGTCCGCGCGCGAGGGTTTCTCGGTAGGCAATAAATTTCATCCCATCGGGCAGATAGTCCTTGTATTCATAAAAGTCTTTGTGTTCGTTTCCCAGCTCAAGCTTCATCGTAATTCTCCCTCATATGCGTCGGTTCCTTTTTTATTATATCGCATTTTAGGAAAAAAGTCAACCAAAAAGCGGAAAACAATTCCCTCCACGGCTATTTTTTTTAGAGGGCGAGTGCTTAAAAAATGCCATGGTTTGCTTACCATTCGGTAAGATGACAAAAATTTGCAGTCAGAGGTAAAAAATTGTCATTGAGTCTTGACAACGAATTTGTTAGAATATATAGTACAAAGAATTTCTTTGAAAAGAATCCAGGAGGTTTTCCATGAAATTGAATGCAAAATTTTTAGCGGGGCTGTTGGCGCTTCTGATGCTGATGGCAACCTTTGTGGCCTGCACCAATGGGGACGGACCGGCCGGTAGCAGCACGGATGCCGCGACAACCGATGCCGAAACAGAGGGACAAGAGCTGTATGTTGCGGATTATCTGCCGGCTACGACCTACGACGGCCGTCAATTCCGTATCGGAACATTCGGTTCGGAAAAATATGTTCTTACCGCTGAGGATGTTCAGGGTAACGTGGTGGATAACGCTGTGTATAAGCGTCAATCGATTCTGGAAGATCGCTATGATGTGACTTTCTTTGAAAAGCACCTGGCCGATTCCTATGATATGGCGTTCGCCATGTATCAGACGAATTTTATCACGCAGAACGATGTCTACGATATCGGCAAGAATATCATGCGTAACGCATGGCTGGCAACGGTCAATGGCATGGTTATTCCGGTCAGCACCACCAAGTACTGCGACCCCGAACAGCCTTGGTATCTGCCGCATGTCAATTCTCAGCTTGAGATTGACGGTACACTGTTCTATGCCTATACTTACGAGGCTGATACCATTCTGCGCGGTATGATGACCGTTTTCTTCAACAAGCGTATCCTTGAGGACAATCAAGATCTTGAGGATCCCTATCAGTTGGTGGCTGATAATGAGTGGACCATTGATAAGATGCATGAAATGATGACCAAGGGTGCCAAGGATGTCAACGGCGATACGAAGTGGACGCTTGAGGACGATATTTGGGGCATGATCACCGAGGACGATATGCATGCACCGTCGATGTGGATGGGTGCCGGCCTTCGTATGGTCGAAAAGGATCCCGAAACCGGTATGCCGTATTTCTCGGCTCTGGCTAATCAGAAGTTTTTTGATATTTTGGATTCGATCTACGATTATACGCTGATGGACGGCGTTTTCTGGAACGGCTTTTCCCGCATTGGACAGACCACCGAGGCTCTTACTGCCGACCTGCAGGGCTTTAACGACGGACACGGCCTCTTCTATCTTGCCGGTATTTACCGTTGGGAAGGTCTGACCGATATGGTGGACGATTTTGGTGTTCTTCCGCTTCCGAAGTATGACGAGACGCAGGAGCTTTATTATTCCCGCGTCTGCGATGGCACCGCAAACTGCATTCCTTTCACCAATCCCGATCTCGATTTCACCAGCTTGATGCTGGAGGCACTGGCTGTTGAAAGCTTGAACTACTATGTTCCCGCTTACTTCGAGGATGCGATTGAGAACCGTTTCCTGCGCGATCCCGAGCAGTCGCTGGATCTGCTTCGCTCGATGCAGGCTAACACGATTCTCGACCTCGGCGACTCGATCTGGATGAGCACGATGCGTGAGATTATTACCTTCCATTGCTTCCGCTCACAGAACAATACGTTCAAATCGACTTTGGACGCGAACCTGGGAACCATCAACTCTCAGATTTCGGGCGATGTTGAGAAGCTGGGCGATGTTTTGGAGAATCTTTCCTAAGCGAGAAAAGGCATAGTACATGATGAAACAGATATTTTCCCCGATGCGCCTGAAGGCTCTGCTGCTTCTCCTTCTGGTTGCGATGATGGTTCTTCCTCTTTTGGCGGCCTGTAGTCAGGAGGGAGATACTCCTTCTTCTACCTCGACCGACACAACCGGAAGCGGCGCGACATCCAGTGAAGAATTGGTTTTGCCCGATGGTGTTCGTCTCACCGATCATTACTGGCCGGAGTATGATAACTACGACGAGTATGCCGGTATGCGCGCAAAGCTGGAGACATGGTTTGTCGATACGTATGTGAATGGTAACGCAGCCCCCTTCTCCCTTACCTACGGCGGTATCTCCTCTCAGACAAACGATGTGCTGTCTTCCTGGAAGCGCTCGACCAC
>SVSA01000096.1 GCA_015064545.1 Oscillospiraceae bacterium
AATCGAAAGGAGAGTAAGGATGAAACATTTTCAGCATAAAAATTTAGAAGCCATTCAAAAACGATTTGAGGAGGCAACCGGTGTTGCTCTGAGCCGTAACGAGGCTCCCGCTTGCGGCCGCACCGCGCGAATGCGTCTGCGGCATCCGCTTCGCGTGTGTCTGATTGCGATACTGGTTCTCGCCTTGGCGGGAGCGGCATCGGTGGGCGCTTCCAAGCTGGTTCGCCGAGAGTATGGCGGACAGTTTGACGACGAGCCTCACTTTGTTGTCGGTGCAACCGAAGATGACGGCAGCAGCATCTCGGGTAATCTTTATTCACTATCGTTTGCCTTCCCCGCCGATCCGACAGCACCGCGGGAGATTGAGGATTTTTATTTGCCGCAGGTGTCCGAGAATTATGAGATGCTTGAATGTCTGATTTGGGGATACGACAGGATGTGTGTGTCGTTTTTCGCGATGTGGAATGTGCCGGATTTTAACAAGAGCGGTATCATTTACCGGCAGGAAAGTATCGCGAGCGAATATTGTCAGCCCGAAACCTTTGTGATCAAAACGAGCATTGTAAGCAACAGCCAACCCGAATGGATCGAAACGACCTTTGGCGGGGCGACGGGATATTATCTGACGGAGGCTTGTATCAGCACCGAGCGCAAGTTTTTCTGTTGGAGCGACGGAAGCTATGTGTACAGCTTAGAGGTTCCGTACTTCTTTACCGATGAGCAGATGCACGAGCTCGTCGGAAGCTTAAGACATGTGGAGGATATCCGCCCGTATCTGACCGTTTCGTCCGAGGAGCGCATTGAGGATCTTCTCGGATAAGTATTCGGCAAGGCAAGTAACCACGGTGACGGGAAACCGTCACCGCGGTTTTTGTTTTTGGGGATAAAAGGAAGGAATAATACGACCGATAAAACGTACGAATTTATATTGACAAACGAAGAACCGCTGAGTATAATGATACAAACAAAGTATTTTGAGGAGAAGCATGATGGCATTTGAATGGCATGTCGCGATACGGTTGGTTTTGGCGGTGATTGTCGGCGTTGTGATCGGCAGTGAGCGCGCACGTCACGGAAGAGCCGCCGGGATGAGAACCCATGTTCTGGTGTGTCTCGGGGCGGCGCTGACCGCCTTGATCGGCATCTACGCGCAAGAGGAGCTGGGAAACGATGGCGATATGATGCGCATCTCGGCTCAGGTGATTTCCGGTATCGGTTTTCTCGGCGCCGGTATGATCATTTTAAAAAACAACAATGTGATTATGGGGCTGACGACGGCGGCCGGTGTGTGGGCAACGGGTATTATCGGCATTGCCATCGGTGCGGGGTTTTATTGGGGCGCGGTCTTGGCTACGGTTCTGCTGTTGCTGTCCTTGATTCTTTTCGCCCGCTTTGAACGGCGTCAAAAGTCGGTCGAGGTCATTTATCTCGAAATTGACGATATGTATTCTGCCAACGCGATTGTCGAAACCGTCAGCACGATTATTCAACATGATTTTGTCAGCAAAATACTGCCTCCGAAAAGCGGCTTTCCCGGTCATTTGGGCATTAACATTATCGTTTCCAAGCGCTGTAGCGTGGATCTGAAGCAGCTGCTTGCCATCGATCATGTCGTCTTCACGGAAGAGGAAGAATAGTGCGAAGGACAACCCTTCTGCCAATGCCAAACCAATAAGGAGAATCTGTCATGAAGCCTGAAAACTATTACCGTTGTCTTGAGGTGCCGCAGGGGCCGGTCGATGTCGTTCTGGATACCGATGCCTATAACGAGATCGACGATCAGTTTGCGATTGCCTATTTACTCCGTTCGGAGGAAAAGCTGAGAGTCAAGGGTCTTTGCGCCGCACCGTTTTATAATGATAATTCGACCTCACCGGCCGACGGCATGGAGAAGAGCTATCATGAAATTCACAAAGTTCTGTCTCTTGCCGGCCGCGAGGATCTGATACCGCATACCTATCGCGGCTCCGCAAGCTATTTACCTGACGAAAAAACACCGGTTTCCTCGGAGGCGGCCACGTTCTTAGCCGAGCTGTCCCGCTCGTATACCGAGGAGAATCCGCTGTATATTCTTGCGATCGGTGCCATTACCAATGTGGCTTCGGCCTTCCTTTTGCGTCCCGAAATGAAGGACTGCACGGTGGTGGTCTGGCTTGGCGGTCAAGCGCACCATATGCCGCATACCGACGAATTCAATATGAAGCAGGATATCGCCGCCGCCCGGGTAATCTTCGGATGCGGTGTGCCGCTGGTTCAGCTTCCTTGCGCCGGTGTGGTGGACCGTTTTTACACAACACAACCCGAGCTGGAATACTGGCTCAAGGGTAAAAACCCCCTGGCAGACTATCTGGCTACGAATACCATCCGTGCCGCTACATCTTATGCTGCCGGTAAGCCTTGGAGTCGCGTAATCTGGGACGTGACGGCGGTGGCGTGGCTGGTCAACGGCAATCGCTTTATGCTGTCGCGGCTTGTGCCCGCGCCGATGCCCGAATACGATTTCCGTTACGGTATGGCGCAGGATAACCATTTGATGAGCTATGTGTACTATCTGAATCGCGATGCCTTGTTTTCGGATCTTGTGAATCGCTTGACAAGGGAATAATTCTTCGATCCGCGGTGTCTTTTTCGACATCCGCGGATCTTTTTTTCTCAAACCGGTTGCAATTCCCGACAGAATCGGGTAAAATATACTTAATAAGGTAAAGAACGGGTGGCCTATGGAGTATCAAGGAAAACTGATCAAGGGCGTTGGCGGCTTATATGAGATCCGCTTGGCAGACGGCAGTACGGTAACCTGCAAGGCTAAGGGCGGCTTCCGTCACGAAAGCATCAAGCCTTGCATCGGCGATAATGTGACCGTGCGGGATGAGGGCGGCTATGTATTAAGCGGCATTGCCGAACGGAAGAACTGTCTGATCCGTCCTCCGATTTCGAATGTGGGTGTGATCTTTATTACCTTTGCTGCGGTCGAACCCGAGCCGGCACTTTTGAATATTGATAAGCTTACCTGTATTGCCGTCCACAGCGGCATCCGTCCGGTCATTACCGTGACCAAGGCGGACCTTGCTCCCGAGAAGGCAGAGGCCCTGGCGGCGATTTACCGCGCCTCGGGCTTTACGGCCTTTGTGTCGGGTGCGGACAAAAGCGCCGTTTTTTCGATCCGACAATATCTGCACGACGAATGCAGCGGCGTGATCTCCTGCTTCGCCGGGGCATCGGGTGTTGGAAAATCTACCTTGATGACCGCGCTGTTTCCCGAGCTGGCCTTAAAGACCGGCGAGATCAGCACGCGGATTGCGCGCGGTAAGCACACGACTCGTCATGTCGAGCTGTATCCGCTGAATCGGCTGTTCGGTGATGGAACCGAAGGCTATATTGCCGATACGCCCGGCTTTTCGCTTTTGGATTTTGTACGCTTTGATTTCTTTGATAAAGAAGCGCTTCCCGATACGTTTCCCGAGTTTGAGCCGTATCTCGGACAGTGCCGCTACAAGCGCTGTACGCATCTTTGCGAGGACGGTTGTGCGATTTGTGAGGCCGTGGCACGGGGGGAGATTCCGTCTTCCCGTCATGAAAGCTTTGTGTCGTTGTATCACGATTTGAAGGACAAACACAAATGGGATAAATAACCGACGCTTTGCTGTTTTAATGTGCTAATCTGTTAAAACCGCCAATTGACAGACGCCGTTTCGAGTGTTACAATAGTTACAATTCTCATCGGAATCAAAACGGAAAGAGGTTTGTCATGGAGCTTTTGAAGAGAATCGGAAAACGCTATTTTATCGATGCGATGGGGGCCATGGCCCAAGGCCTGTTTGCCTCGCTTCTCATCGGAACCATTTTTAAGGCGCTCGGGATGATTCCGCGGCTTGGCTTTTTGGCTGAAATCGGCGGTTTTGCCCAAGCCATGGCCGGCCCGGCTATGGCAGGAGCGATTGCCTATTCGCTGAAGGGGCATGCTCTTGTGATTTTTTCGTCGCTTGCTGTTGGCTATGCAGCGAATACCTTAGGAGGCGCCGGTGGACCGCTTGCCGTATTTTTCATCGCGATTGCGGCGGTTGAGATCGGTATGCTGGTCTCCAAGAAGACAAAGGTAGATATTATCGTGACGCCGTTTGTCACGGTTTTGGTCGGCGGTGTTCTTTCGATTCTTGTCGCCCCGTGGATCGGTACGCTGGTAGGCTATATCAGCACCTTCATTGGCTGGGCGGCCATGCAGGCGCCGTTTGTTACGGGTGTTGTACTATCGGTTGTCATTGGTATTTGTCTGACACTTCCTATTTCGAGCGCGGCGATTTGTGCCGGCTTGGTGCTGACCGGAAGTGCGGCGGCGCAGGGTTCTTCGGAGGGCTTGGCAATAGCCGGCGCGGCGGCAGTGGCCGGATGCTGTGCGCAAATGGTTGGCTTTGCGGCGATAAGCTTTCGCGAAAACCGCTGGGGCGGGGTGCTGTCGCAGGGTATCGGAACCAGCATGCTGCAGATGCCGAATATCCTTCGCCATCCGCAGATCTGGATTGCACCTACCTTGGCGTCGGCCATTACCGGGCCGCTTGCGGTTTGTGTCTTTGATTTGAAAATGTACGGTGCAGCGATCAATTCCGGTATGGGAACCTGTGGGCTTCTCGGGCCGATTGGTATGATACTCGGGTGGCTTGATCCTGTGAACGGTTATCCTGTAGCGGTGACGATGCGTCAATGGATCGGGCTGGCGCTGGTTTGCCTGGTGCTTCCGATCTTGCTCTCGCTTTTCTTTAACGAGATCCTGCGTAAGATTGGTCTTATTAAGGATGGTTATATGAAACTTGAAACCTGAGAAAGGAAGGAATAACATGATTGCATGGACAAGCTACAAGGATCGTCCCGCGGTTGCGGTGAAGGCCGGGTCTCTGACCGCACTGTTTTTGCCTGAGGATGGTGGTAAAATGGCCTCGCTGACCGATGAACAGGGATTTGAATATTTGGCGCAGGCGAAGGGCGAGGTCTATCAGCGGTTGACGCCCGACGGCGAATTTATCCACTCGGAATGCAGCTCGTTTGACGATATGTTCCCGACAATCGATCCTTATACAGCAGATAAAGGGGCCTTTGCCGGTATTCCGTATCCGGATCATGGCGAGATTTGCCGTCTGCCGTGGGAGGTACAGATGGGCAAGCAGGAGGTTACCTTTGTTTGTCGTTCCCGCTTGTTCAAAACCGTGTTTTCCAAGACGGTTTGCGCGGAAAACGGTGCGCTTGCTGTGCATTACCGGATCGAAAACGGCTATGATGAACCGTATCCCTATCTGTGGGCGGCGCATTGTATGTTAGCCGGCGAGGAGGGTGCGGTTGTGACCACCGCCTATGCGGAGGATGCACCAATTCGCAAAATGTTTGGCCGTCAGGAGGCAGCGGAGATGAAGCGCGATGCTCTGGTTGTGCATGATCCTGTTGACGGCTTGGCGTATAAGTTTTACTATACCGAGCCGATACCGCGCGGGGAGGTGGCCTATCACTATCCTTCCACCGGCCGCACGATCCGCTTTGATTATGACGCAGACAAGATTCCGTGGCTCGGTGTCT
This sequence comes from Oscillospiraceae bacterium, assembly GCA_015064545.1. Taxonomy (GTDB): domain Bacteria; phylum Bacillota; class Clostridia; order Oscillospirales; family CAG-272; genus Colimorpha_A. The sequence continues at coordinate 5,563 of SVSA01000096.1, forward strand.
GGATTAATAACGGCTCCTTCAAGGGCATGTATAATATTGCACTTGAAATTGCCACCGCGCCTTACGATTCTCCCGCCGAGGCCATGAAAGCCAATGCCTGCAGTTATCTGCCGGCCGGCGGCGCGGTGACCTTTACCTTGCGCTTTTCCGTAGTGGAAGCATAATCAAAACCACCGGTTCAACCGGTGGTTTGCACAGCCCCTATAAGGGGCAAATACAGGCTTAACCCCTGAAA
>SVSA01000097.1 GCA_015064545.1 Oscillospiraceae bacterium
GCTTTTAACACTCGATTCCTGCTTGATTACCCCCCACTGTGCTTGGACCTCGGTGGAGGCCAGAGGCCGTTTGATTGCTATTTTATGTGATAATATGCGGTCGTTTCTTGCGACAGGGCAGGGAATTCACCGCGTTTTGGGCTGATTTCACAAGGGAGATTTCGAAGGAAACGAAAACTTTGTTGTAGTTTTCGTTTCCTTTTCTCTTGACTTTTTTTGATCCTGTGGTATAATATAAGTGTCTCATATGAGACACAATGGAGTGTAGTATGAACGATCCACGTGCTGTTATCCGTCACCTTTCGGCCGACCCTCTGTTTGGGGTATTGAGCGAAGAAGCCATTATCGCTTTGACTGCGGATCCTCGTTGTATCACGTTGTGCTTTGCCGGCGGACAAGGGGTAAACGCTGACGATGAATTTCGCTGTGCCTTGGGACTGGTTCTGAAGGGACAGGTTGATGTCCATCGGATGGGAAGCGGCAGTCGCGTGCTGTTGAATCGCTTGGAGGAGGGTCGCCTGTTTGGCTGTGCGACGCTGTTTTCTGAGGAAGAGCAGTATGTAACTGCGATTACCGCAAGGACGAAAACCGAAATCTTCTTTATTCCGTCAATGGTCTGCGAAGAGCTGATTACGGCCTATCCGGCGTTTGCTTTGGCATATATTCGGTTTTTATCGGATCGGATTCGCTTTCTTAACCGACGCTTGGCTTCGCTTGCGGCACCGGGGGTGGAGGAGAAGCTTGCCAAATTCTTTTCGGAATGTGCCGATACCATTACGCCCAATATGGCACAGCTTGCTTCGGCGCTCGGCATTGGTCGTGCCTCGCTTTACCGTATGGTGGAGGATTTCGTCGGGCGCGGATTGCTTGCCAAAAACGGCAAGACGATAACGGTGATCGATCGTGACGGTCTTATCGCGCTCCAATAATTTTTGATTATAAGGATGAAAGGAATATGATCATGAAATATCGCTTGTTTTCTCTTTTTCTTGCTCTTGCTTTAACCTTTTCGCTTTTTGCTGCATGCTCGTCTTCTCCCGCAAGTCAACCGAATACCTCGGATTCTGCCGAGAGTACGGAGGATTCCTACGCGCTTCGCGTTGGCGCCCTCAAGGGCCCGACCGGTATGGGCATGGCCAAGCTGATTTCGGATCAGAAGGATCTCGGACGCCATACCTTTGAAATATATGGGGCGCCGACGGATATTACCGCTGCCTTGATCGCCAAGGAACTGGATGTGGCCGCAGTTCCGGCTAACGTTGCCGCTGTCATTCACAACAGAACGCAAGGGGAATACCTTGTCGCTGCTATCAATACGCTGGGTGTGCTGTATATCGTGGAAAACGGTGAAACGCTGACCAAGCTGTCCGACCTGGAAGGAAAAACGCTTTATGCTACCGGCCAGGGCTCGACGCCGGAGTATATGCTCAATTATATTTTGGAGAAAAATGGTCTGCTCGATAAGGTGACAGTTGAATGGAAAACCGAGCACAGTGAGTTAGCAACCCTTGTGGCTTCGGGTGAGGTGCAGTATGCGATGTTGCCCGAGCCGAATGTAACGACCGTACTGAGCAAAAAGGATACGCTTCGCGTGGCCATCAATCTGACTGAAGAGTGGAATAAGACCGGAGAAGGCCAGGCGGTGCAGGGATGCCTTTTGGTCTCGAAAAAGGCGATCGAAGAGCACAAGGCGGTTGTGGATGCGTTCCTTGCCGACTATCAGGCCTCTGTCGAGTATGTCAACGGTCATGTGAAGGAAGCCTCCGAGCTGATTGCGGCGCTCGGCATTGTTCCTGCCGCAGCGGTAGCCGAACGGGCGATTCCGCGTTGCAACATTGTCTTTATTGAGGGTGACGCTATGATTGCCTCGCTTAAGTCCTTCTATGCGGTGCTTTACAATGCCAATCCGTCCTCGGTTGGCGGTACGCTGCCGACCGACAGCCTGTACTATAAGCGATGAGAGCGAAGGCCGCTCAGTTAACCACCGCGCAAAAACTGATTTATCGAACCCTCAGCGTCGTCTTTTGGACGGCGCTTTGGGCGTTTGCGGCAGCCATTGTCGACCGCGAGCTTCTGCTGCCGTCGCCGTTTGTGACGCTGAGGCGGCTGTGCGAATTGGCGGTAACGGCTGTCTTCTGGAAGGCTACGCTGACATCCTTGCTTCGGATTGCTGTCGGCTTTGCGGTCGGTGCTTTGATCGGTACACTTCTTGCCGTGCCGACAGCTTTGTTTCGTCCGGCCGATTTGCTGATGTCACCGATGAATACGGTTATCCGCGCCACGCCGGTGGCCTCCTTCATCATTTTGGCGCTGGTGTGGATTGAAAGCGGACGCGTCCCTTCCTTCATTGCTGTGTTAATGGTGACGCCGATCGTGTGGAATGCACTTAAGACAGCGATTCGTGAGGTGGACAAGGATCTGCTTGAAATGGCGGATGCCTATCGGCTCAGCGGATGGAAGCGGATTCGTTTTCTCTATGTGCCGACGGTATTGCCACAGTACACGGCATCGCTAATGACAGCGCTTGGCTTGGCCTGGAAGGCGGGAATTGCCGCTGAGGTGCTTTGTCATCCCAAGCGTTCGATCGGCGGCGAGCTGTATAACGCAAAGATCTATCTGGAAACGCCCGATTTGTTTGCCTGGACGCTGACGGTTATTCTTCTCAGTGTTGCTATGGAGGCAATCTTCGGAACGATTATGACTCGCTATCTTGGCAGGAGGAAATCGGCATGAGTATCATTACGGTCACCGATCTGTCAAAGTCCTTTGGCGGAGTGACGGTGTTTTCGGATTTGAATTTGATGTTGAAGCGCGGTTTCACCTGCCTTTACGGGCCCTCCGGTTGCGGAAAAACCACGCTGGGGCGGATTCTGGCAGGCCTGGAGAGGGCAGACGGCGGTTCGGTGCAAGGACTTGTTGACGAGACGACGGTTTTGTTTCAGGAGCCTCGCCTTTTGCCGTCGGTATCGGCGCTTACCAACGTATCCTGTGTATCGGAGCGTCGTGATGCCGCACAAGCGGCAACGGACCTTCTTGCGGCGCTTGGCTTTTCTCAAGAGGATTGTCAGAAGAAGCCGAGTGAGCTGTCAGGCGGGATGCAGCAGCGTGTGGCGATCGCGCGAGCCCTCCTGTATGCCGAAGAACGGCAGAGCACCTTCGTCTTGCTCGATGAGCCTTTTCGAGGCCTGGATGGCGAAACCAAGGCACAAGCGGCGTCTCTTTTAAAACAGAGGCTTTCCGACCGCATCGTTCTTGTCATTACGCATGATGAGGAGGATGCCGTGCTACTTGCTGCTGCGGTGATTTCTTTCGAACGCTGCGCGAACCCGAAAAAATGATGATTTTTTTGCATTTGTTTGCAGTCTTGTAACAATTGGATGCTATACTGATCGATAAGGAATCTTACGATAGGGGAACAGCATGAGTAAATTGTCCGAGCTTCTGACAAAATTTACCGATCGCGTCGCCTTGATACACCGAAAGTATAATTCGGCGATCATTGTAGCGGCGGGGAACGGTACCCGTGCCATGACGGATGGTACGACGAAACAAATGATGCCTCTTCTCGGTATTCCCGTCGTTGCTCGCACGGTCTCGGTGTTTGAGGCTTGCGATTTTATCCGTGAAATTATCATTGTGGCTCGCGAGGACGAGATTCCGCGGTATGATGCCATGCAGTGTCAGTACGGATGGCATAAGGTGACGGCTGTAGTGCCGGGGCGCGAAACGCGGCAGCTTTCCGTGTTAGAGGGCTTTAAGCATATTTCGGAGCGCTCGCAGTTTGTCTATATCCACGACGGCGCTCGTTGTCTTGTAACCGAGGCCATGATTGCTGCCGTCGGGCATGCGGCTTGTATAGACGGTGCGGCTATTGCCGCCACGCGCTCGGCCGATACGGTTAAGGTAATCGGGCAGGGAAAGCTGTCTACCGTGGATCGGGATACGGTCTGGCTGGCGCAGACGCCGCAGGTGTTTATGACCGAGCTATATCGGGCGGCGGCCTACCGTGCGCTGAAAGAGGAGCTGATGGCAACCGATGATGCGTCGCTCGTTGAGGCGGCAGGCTTTGCTGTGACGCCGGTGGATTGCGGCGATACCAATCGAAAAATTACGCACCCGATGGATTTTGCGATCGCCGAAACGATCCTTCGCTATCGCGATGAGTCAAAAGGAGACATGTCATGAGATGCCCTGCTTTTCGTGTCGGCCACGGTTATGACGTGCACCGTCTTGTTCCTGACCGTAAGCTGATTCTCGGCGGGGTGGAGATTCCGTTTGCCCTCGGTCTTCTCGGCCATTCGGATGCCGATGTCCTGTATCACGCGGTTCTCGATGCCGTGCTCGGCGCGCTTGGCCTTGGCGATATCGGAAAGCATTTTCCCGATACCGAGGAGCAGTATCGCGGGATCTCGGGAAAAGCGTTGGCCGCAACGGTGATTACCCTCATGAAGGAACAGCAATATGCGGTGGGCAATATCGATGTTACGGTGATCGCGCAACGTCCCAAGCTGGCACCGTATCTGACGCTGATGCGCCGGAATCTGGCCGAGGTCTTCGGCGTGGCGCCGGAGCAAATTAATATTAAGGCAACAACCGAGGAGCATCTCGGCTTTACCGGCCGCGGTGAGGGGATTGCCGCTCATGCGGTATGCTTGCTGTACCGGGAAGAATAAAAGAAAAAAAGGCCGCCGGAGGCGGCCGTAACGGCAGGGCTTTGCGCTGATGGGGCTCACATCCCGTATTTTTATGTCCTTGGCGAAAGCGCATGCCGGAGATATCCTTGACGGCGATTGCCCGTCTTTGTTATCATATGAGAAAAAAAGAAACCTGTCACGACTTGCGCTCAAAGCCGTGATACAAAAAGACGCTTTGGTTTTGTCCAAGCGGTAAAAACACTGACACAATACTCTGTTTTGGAAGGTCTGCTATGGAAAATAATATTATTATCTCGCCCTCGGCGCTTGCTTGTGATTTTGCTTATGCGGCGGATGGTATCCGCAAGGTATACGATGCCGGAGCTGCGTATCTGCATCTGGATGTTATGGACGGACTCTTTGTGCCCAATCTGTCCTTCGGTCCCGATTTTATTCGTGCGCTTCGCCCCCATTCGAAGGCGGTGTTTGATACGCATTTGATGATTGTCGATCCGATTCGTTATATTGATGCCTTTGTCGATGCCGGCTCGGATATCATCACCGTGCATTACGAAAGCTGTGAGAATGTTGCCGAGGTGCTTACCTATATCCGTTCGAAGGGAATTAAGGCAGGCCTGGTGATTAAGCCGAAAACCCCGGTTTCGGTGCTTCGCGATTTTCTGCCGCTTGTGGACATGATTTTGCTGATGTCCGTCGAGCCTGGCTTTGGCGGCCAGTCCTTTATCCCGTCATCGCTTGACAAACTTCGTGAAGCGCGTGCGATGATTGATGCTTCCGGATGTTCGATCGATCTGGAGGTCGACGGTGGGGTGACCATGAGCAATATCGCCGCGATTCGCGAGGCGGGAGCGAACGTGATCGTGGCAGGCTCTGCGGTATTCCGCGCCGCTGATCCCGCCGCCGCGGTGAAGGCACTCAAAGGGGAACAGGTATAACGAAAGCGCGGCGGGACGGCCGGTCAGCCAAGATATATAGCCATATACGCTCCGCACGGGCTTCGTGCGGAGCGGTTTTTTTGGTAGTGTAAATAAACCCCCAGTTCTACTGGGGGAGCGGAAAACCGAGCAGAGCTACAAATAAATCGGGCGAGCTATAAGTAAGCCCGTTGAAAAGAATTAAACCTCCTTGTATA
>SVSA01000007.1 GCA_015064545.1 Oscillospiraceae bacterium
ATAGCTGCGCAGGCAGGGCATGCCTGTATTGAAGCTATTTTGATGGCACTAAGTAAAGAAGAGCGCATGGACGAGTTCGAAATGACTGCGGATGGACTTGCTTTGAAGAATACTGACAAGCCAACCTCTCCATTGTCTGATTGGTTTATGTATGGTTGTGCTAAGGTGTGTGTATACGTGGATTCCGAGGAAGCGCTACTGGATATCGCGAAGAAAGCAGAGGAGAGAGGAATTATAGCATCCGTTATCACGGATGTAGGAATGACAGAATTTCATGGGATACCCACTAAAACTTGTCTTGCGTTAGAGCCTTTATCGGCCGATGTTGCAGACGAATTGACAGGGACTTTACCTTTGTATTAAAGGTTCCAAATTGTTGGCCAAACTCCGAAAAAAGCACTTGCTTAAGGTTTCTTCTCATAAGGATGTTTACCGTAGGGGAGACCATTGGTCGCCCGCTGTCGTTCGATGAATGTCCCTACAAACACAAAGCGGCAGAAGGGATGGCGGTCGGTTGTTTTACGGCAGCGCATGGCAGGAACGGAAGGGAGAAGGCCGCTTCCACCCCAAGGCAATTCCGGCGCGCTGAGGTAGGGGACATAGTCATGGCGGATTTATGGTAAAATCATATTTCTGTACGATATTTCTTATTATGACACGATTTTTCATAGAAAAATCAAACGCTTTGCGGTATAATAATGGTAAATACAATCGCTCTTACGCAGCGAGAGAAAAATGAGGAGGATACCCACATGGCAAACGCAACGCTTGTTGTTATGGCGGCAGGCATGGGAAGCCGTTTTGGCGGTGTGAAGCAGCTGGAGCCGGTTGGTGCTCACGGCGAGGTACTGCTGGATTATTCGGTTTACGATGCCATCCGCGCCGGCTTTGACAAGGTGGTCTTTATTATTAAAAAGGAGATTGAGGAGGATTTCAAGAAGCTGGCAGGCGACCGCATCGCCCGTCACGTTGAGGTTTCCTATGTCTTTCAGGAGAAGCCCGACCATCGGAAGAAGCCCTACGGCACCGGTGAGGCGATTCTCTGTACGGCCGCGGTGGTGGACACCCCCTTCGCGGTCATCAATGCCGACGATTTCTACGGTGCCGACGCCTTCCGTCAGATCTATGAAGGACTGCGGCAGAAGGATGAATACTGCATGGTAGGCTACCGCCTTGCCAATACCCTGTCCGAAAACGGCTCGGTGTCGCGCGGGGTTTGCGAGATCGAGGACGGCTATATGGTCGATGTCACCGAGCATACTGCCATTACACGTGATACCGATTTGCCGGCTGACACGGTTGTATCCATGAATATGTGGGGACTTCAGCCCGATATTTTTCCGGAGCTTGCCAAGCAGTTCCGGGAGTTCCTGGCAACGGCCAACATCGAAAAGGATGAGTTTTTCATTCCCCGTGTCATTGACCGTGTCGTAAAAGAAAAGAAAAAGAAAGTCCGCGTCTATCAGACCTCGGCGGTCTGGTATGGGATGACCTACCGCGAGGACAAGGACAAGGTGGCACTGGCCATCGATGATATGACAACAAAAGGGATCTATCCGAAGGAGCTTTGGTCATGACAGAAATCAAGGAAATTGTCTCGCATTTTGCGATTGATGCCCGCTATCTGATGGCAGAGCCCTATGGCTGCGGCCATATCAATCGCACCTACTGTGTCTATTTTGATTGCGAAAGCCGCCCTCCCATGCGTGTGATTTTGCAAAAAATCAATACCTCTATCTTTCGTGATCCCCAAGGCCTCATGAAGAATATTCTTCTGGTGACCGATCATATCCGGCAAAAGAACAAGACCTCGCCCCATGCCGATCGTTGCACCCTGACGGTCATCCCCACAAAAGACGGTCGGCCCTATTACGAAACCGAGACAGGGGACTGCTATCGGGCGTATGTTTTCGTCGAAAACAGCTTCAGCTTACAGCAAGTGGAGAATGCCGCTCAGTTTGAGAGTCTTGCCGCGACCTTCGGTGAATTCCAGAATCAGCTGGCCGACTTCGATGCTTCCCAATTAAGCGAATCGATTCCCGATTTCCACAACACCGCCAAGCGGTACGAGGCCTTTGAGGCGGCGGTAGAAGCCAATCTCGCCGGCCGCGCCGATACGGTTGCCGAGGAGATCGCTTTCGCGAAGGCAAGAAAGGTCGACGCCTCTCGGTTGGTGGAGGAGCTGAAGGCAGGGAATCTGCCGCTCCGAGTGACTCACAACGATACCAAGCTGAATAATGTTCTGTTTGACGCCGACAGCGGCAAGGCCGTTTGCGTGATCGATCTCGATACGGTCATGCCGGGATTGGTTCACTACGATTTCGGTGACAGTATCCGCTTTGGCGCCAGCACCGCCGCCGAGGATGAAAAGGATCTGTCCAAGGTGTCGATGGATCTTGCTCTCTTTGAAGCCTATACGCGCGGTTTCCTTGCCTCCTGCGGCAAGGCTCTGACCGAGAAGGAGATTGCCTATCTGCCCTTTAGCGCTAAGCTGCTGACTTATGAGTGCGGTATTCGCTTCCTTACCGACTATCTGAACGGCGATACCTATTTTAAGATCCATTATCCCGAGCAAAATCTCGACCGTTGCCGCACCCAGTTTAAGCTGGTTGCCGATATGGAGAAGAAAATGGCAGAGATGGACCGCATTGTCAAGCGACTGTACGGAGAGCTCAAATAACGGCAGGATCAACCCGCCGTGACGCGCGATCCCTCATACCGATACGAATATTGACAAAAGCATCGCGGATGGCAGCCGTAACCGATTGCCTCGGCGGTGCTTTTTTTCGCTTGCTGACGATTCAAACAGGTATTGAAATCCTCGAATTCTGTGATATAATATAAGAGGATGACATCGCACTCTCCCGAACGGTATTGCCAAAGAAAGTTGAGAAGCCTGCATGCACCATTGTTTTTATACCTATTTGACGCTCAATCATGAGCGGTTTTTCACAATTTGTATCTTGCCTGACGCCGTCGGAACCTTTCCGATTGTTATTTCGCGCTCGCCGTATGTCAAGCACACGGTGGACCTGCCCGAAGAAACCCTGGTGCAAGCGTATTATCAAACGGTTAAGCCGTGGGTGGAGCGCGGCTATGCGGTTCTTTTTCAGCATTGCAGGGGGCAGGGCAAGAGCACGGGCGCTTTTGTGCCGTATCTTCACGAAAGGGAGGATGGCCTTGCCTTTCGCGCCTGGATCCGAAGCCAGCCGTTCTATCGGGGAGAGCTGTATTTGTTGGGCGCAAGCTATACGGCCTCGCTTCATTATGCGACGGCTCCGTTTGAGCCCGATGTCAAGGGCGCTGTGTTTGAGGTTCAGGACAGCGAGCGCTATCGGCTTTGGTACCGTAACGGACAAATGCGAAGGGGCCATGCCTGTTGGCATTTCGGGCTCTATAAGGATAAATGTGTGCGGAACAAAGCCTTTAACATGGATTCCTTCTCGTCACTGCCGCTCAAAGGACTTTCTGTGCGCGCTTTGGGCGAAACAGCGGAGGATTTTGAAGGAATGCTGGAGGCCTCCTCACCGTCACACGCCTTTTGGTCGACACGGCTTGGCGGAAGCGATACCAAGGACGCGGTTCTTCATGCCAATATTCCCATCCTGCTGACGACGGGCTACCATGATTATTATGTCGGCGGTGTCTTTACGATGTGGCGGCAGATGGACGAACAAACAAAGCGAAAAAGCGCCTTACTCGTTTCTCCGTATAACCATGGCGATGGGTATTCGGACGATTACGGCATTTCCTTTCCGAAAGGACAAAGGCGGCAAGCCTTTGGCGGGGATTATCCCATCGCTTGGTTTGACTATATCCGAAAAGGAACGCCCTTGCCGTTTGAAACCGGGACGATTACCTATTACCGTACGTTTGAAAACGTATGGCAGAAGGATTATGATAAGACCGCAACAACGCCCTTGGTTCTTCCCTTGGGCACCGGCATTTCTTCGTTTGAGTACGATCCGCTTTGCCCGCCGTCTTTCCGGCAAGACGGGCTTGTGGCCGAGGAGGTAAGCGGACGGCCCGATGTTTTGCGTATTTGCACCCCGCCGTTTGCGGCAGACACCTTTGTGAAGGGACAAATGACGGCTGCCTTGGCGGTGGAAACCACGGTTCTCGACACATCGGTTTATGTGCGCATCAGCCTCAAGAAGGCCGACTATACCTATGTGCTTCGCCACGATATCACCTCGCTTGGCTATCAAGAGGGCGAGTATCGCGAGAACAGTGTGGCTGTCCTGCATTTTTGCTTTGATGACTATGCGTTTCTTATACAAAAAGGAGAATGCCTGCAGATCGATATTTCTGCCACGGACAAGAATTCCTATGTTTGCCATACAAACAAAAAGGGCGCGTATTATTGGCAAACCGAGACCGAACGGGCGATAACGCGCGTCCATCTTGAAAAATCGTACTTGTGTCTTCCGGTGGAATCGTCAAGTGATAGGGGCTAAAAACACCTCAAGCCGAACGAGGATGTTCGGCTTGAGGTGTTTTCTTTTCGCCGTCGGAGGCGGTAAGGCCTGGGAAGGAAGGTGCTTCAGCTTGCGGATTTCCCTTCGCCGTAACGGTTGTACAGCGGATGGCTTATTACGGTAAGGGCGCGGCTATGGCTGTTAACTCCGTTCTACCCAGATCGGACTGGTCCAGCCGAAGCGTCGGTCGGCGAGCTCGACGCGCAGATAATAAAAATCGGTATCGTTTTCCTGGCTATAGTCGAGGATCAGCTCTCGTCCGTAGGTAAAGATCATATAGTTGCGGCCGTTTTTGACCAGTGTGACGGCCTTGATCGGAACATCGGCCTTGACCTCGAAGAAGATCCGCAGATCCCGTTCCGCAGGACGCTTTATGGCTTCGCCCATCCAATGCTCGTTGATGCGGAAATCGATGACAACACGGCCGCCCATCGCGCCATCGGGCTTGCCGCGCATATAGGCGAAGGTGCGCTTGGCTGAAAGCGCGTCAAAAATCGCTTCATGCGTGTTTTCGGCTGCCCACACGCCGGTTACCCCGGGATACATGGCCGAATATCCCAAGGATGCCTCATACTGCCCGTTTTTGCCGTGGTGGTCATCACTGCCGCCGATACAGCCGATCCTGGCGCCACGGCGGAGCGCGTCCTGATAAAATCCGCCCTCGCAGGCCACGCCTGCCGTAAAGCCGGGATTTCCCATATATTCGGCCGGATCGCCGCGCGAGATGATCTCCATCAGCGGCGGCATCTGTTCGATTTCCGGCCGCAGGAAATCGCCGCCTGCCGAAAGATCGTAGGTGTCGTGGGGAACCGCGAGGATATGCGGATCGGCAAGGAGACGGCGGTAACCGGCCTCGGTCAATTCGCCGGGGTGCTCATCGCGGAACATCGCGGCATTGTCATCGCGGAAATAGAGAATCATATTGCCGAAAAACGGATAAGAATCGCGCTCATAGGCGAGAATGGTGGTAAATGTTCCGTCCTCGCGGTATTCCTTCACCTTCCGCTTGATCAGCTCCCATGGGGAATGGACGCCGCCCTCCCAAAGCGTCGGCTGTCCGACACCGCCGTGATCGTGATCGGTCAGCGCGGCAAAGTCCAGCTTGGCGATATCGCGGATGCCCTGAAAATAGGAATCGATATCGACGGTGCCGTCTGAAAGCCGGCTATGTCCGTGCAGCTCGCCGGAAAACGGCTTCAGGGTCGGAGCAGGCGGATCAAACCGGCGGCGCGCACGGCTCATCTCGCAAAAAAGGGCGTCACGGTCATCGGAAATCGGCCCGTAAACGATGTCGGTAAAAGCGCGGCAACGGCCGGGGGTATCGTAGCGTCTGGCTTGGTATTTGTCGGGATGCTTCATATTCGTCCTGTCCTTTCGGGGAGGCTGGAGAAATCGCTTTGTCTATACGCATTATAGCATGGCCGAGCGGCGGTGTCAAGAGACGGCCAGTCTTGGGGCTTCCTTCGGTACAAACGGCCGCTTTCGAATTGACAGGCGATGGTGTTTGTGATATAATGAAACCATGCTTGAAAAACGGCCGATTGGCCGCGACAAGACAAAAAGTACAGGAGAGAGACCATGACAATTCAAGCAATCGATAAGAATTTTGATACCTCCTTTGAGGCGCCGTCGGACATTGTGTGGTTTTCTGTCCGAGAAGCGCCGTTTCAGACCTATGGGATCTGCTATTCCGAGGAGGAGGGCTTATACCGTCGTTTGCCGAAGGCGGTTGCCGATGCCGTGAGCCCCGGTGTTGCGCATCTTGCCAAGCACACGGCGGGCGGACGGGTGCGCTTTGCGACCGACTCCCCCTTTGTCATGTTGCGCGCGGTTGAGCCGTACGAGGAGCCGTTTTCGCATATGACGGTTTGCGGGAAGTATGGCTTTACACTGTTTTCGGATAACCGCTTCTGCGGCACCTATATGCCATCTTATCCGCAGCTTTGGCAGGCGGTTACCGAGGAGCCGCACCGCATCGTCTTTGACGGCATCCGCTATCCGCCGTTTTATCAGGAGGGAAGGCTCTGTCAGACCGAGCTGTTTTTCCCGCTTTACAGCGCGGTTAATGAGGTGTATATCGGCTTGAAAAAGGGAAGCGTCCTGGCGGAGCCGATTCCCTATTCCTATCCCTCGCCGGTGATGTTCTACGGCTCGTCGATCACGCAGGGCGGCTGCGCCGGTAAGCCCGCGGACGACTATGTGAACCGCCTGTGCCGTATGCTCGATACCGATATTCTGAATTTGGGCTTTTCGGGCAGTGCCAAGGCCGAGCAGACCATGGTCGAGTATCTGTCCTCGTTGAATCCGTCGGTTTTTGTGATGGATTACGATTACAACGCGCCGGATGCCGCGCATTTGAGCCAAACGCATTTTGCGCTGTATCAGGCCTTTCGTGCGGCGCATTCCGAAACGCCGATTGTCATAATGACGATGCCGGCCATTGCCGGCTACGAGGAAAAGCCGAGCCTGCAGGACCGTCGGGCCGTGATTGACGAAAGCTACCAGAAAGCCAAGGCATCCGGTGACCGGAATGTCTATCGGATCGATTGCTACGGGTGCTTCGGCGCGCTGCAAAACGGTGAATGCGGCACGGTGGATGACTGCCATCCCGATTCGCTCGGCTTCTTGCGCATGGCAGAGCGCGTTTATCCGCTGTTATATGCCCTGCTGAATCCCCATGCGCCCCGACAGGAGGAGAATCTGTGAGAAACATCCTAAAAAAACGTCCCCTTTGGATCTCGGTGCTCGGCGATTCGATCAGTACGCTGAAGGGCTACAGCCGGCCGCCCGAGGCGGTGTTTTATGAGGGGGCGTACTGCTACGAGGCCGGCATCTTCACGCCCGAGGATACCTGGTGGGGACAGCTGATTGCGTCACTTGGCGGATGCCTGCTTGTCAATCATTCGATTTCGGGCAGTATGGTTTGCAAGCACCGTCTTTGCGAGGCGCCGACCTACGGCTGCAGCGAGGAGCGTACCGCCGCCTTGGGACGGGACGGTCTGTCTCCCGATATGATTCTGATCTTTTTGGGAATCAATGACTGGGGCTACGGTGTAACGCCGACCCCCCGCCATCATGGGGAAGCCGAGGACCCTGCGGTCTTCTCGGTGGCCTACCGCCTGATGCTGGAAAAGCTGCGGCGGCAGTATCCCGACGCTACGCTTTGCTGCTTTACCCTGCCGATCAGCACCTGTACGGCACACAAGACGATGTCCTTTCCGTATTGCTATGCCGGATGGCATATCGATGCCTATTGTGAGGCCATCCGCGATCGTGCGGCGGCCTATGGCTGCCGTCTGGTCGATTGGCGCCGAAGCGGTATCCCTCACGACACCATCGATGGCTTTCACCCGAATGCCGACGGCATGAGGGTCTTGGCTGAAACCGCTGCCTCGTTTTTATCCCAAAACGATTAACGACTGTTTGATCCGAATCGGTATAACCATCGGCAGAGACGCTGTGTTCTCTGCCGATCTGTCGTTTGTGATAGGGAGAAGAAGGGAAAACACGGTTCTGCTCCCGATGATATTTTTCTTGCTTTTTCACGGAAATTGTGCTATACTGATCCTGAAGCAAGCCGCTTTTGGTGGATGATAGAAAAAGAACACGCATATCTTTCGGCATTTGTTTACGATTGAGAAGGAGGGTAACATGTATATCAAGTATATTCATTACCAAACATTGGACCGAAAAGATAAATACTACTATAACCGCCCGAACGGGTTGGACGAGTATGTTCTGATTTTGGCACATACCGAGGCCTATTTCGTTTCTCATGATATACGATATTTGCTGAAGAATCATCAGCTGTTTATCTATGACAAGCATCAGCCGCAGTTGTTTTACAGCGCCGGACAAGACTTTTTGCATGACTGGATGCATTTTGACCTGACTTCTGAGGAGCGGGAACGGGTGATTGCGTCCGGCATTCCCTTCGGGGTTCCGATTACGCTGTCGAATTCGGTTCTTTTTTCCGATTATATAAAAATGCTGTCGTTTGTTTATAACCAAAATCAGCCCAACAGCAATGCCGTTATTTCGGGATTAATGAATTGCTTTTTTATGAATCTTGCGGACGAGGTGCATTTTAAAGAAGAAAGCCCCTATGTTCAGACCGTGCATTATCATACCCTGCAGCAGGTGCGAAACAATATCCGCAATTTCCCCTATCGCAATTGGACACTCGAGGAAATCGCCAAAGACTGCCATATGAGCAAAACCTGGTTTCAAAACCTGTATCGAAAATACTTTGATACCACCTTCCAAGCCGATTTGATTCTGTTTCGCGTGGAATATGCGAAAAAGATCTTGCTTCAAAGTGACGAAAAGCTGGATTACATTGCGATGAGCGTGTGCGGCTATCACAATACGGCGCATTTTATTCGTCAGTTTAAGGCAATCACCGGATTTACGCCGTCGCAATATCGCAAGCAGTATAACCGTCAGTCGTAGCTTTCGCGCGGCAGAGAGAAGAAAGACATCCGTATCCGAAAAGAAAAGCTAAGAACCGTAGGAGGCGTCACGCCTGCGGCTCTTAGCTTTTTTATGCTTTGAGGGTATGCGGGAACCGAAGGGCGGTTAAGCGGTTCGGTCGGTTATAGGGAAAGGAGGCTGATGCGGATGGTAAAGGTAACCGCACCGTTTGCGGGAAGGTAGGAGGCGGTGCCGGTACGAAGGGCCTCGGCCGGGGTATCAAACGGAGCGGTCGCCAGCTCTATGGCTGTATTGTAATAGCCCTTGCAGGAGCCGGTATTCATCCAAAGACCGAGATAGGGAAGACAGTCAGGGTCGCTTTCGATGCGGAAACGGGTGCCGCGAGAGGGATAGCGGTACTCGCAGTAGCCTTCCGGTAAGCGATCTAAATAATAGAATTTATAGGCATCGCCCTCGGGATCAAAGGGGGCGAGCTGCTCGCGGTTCAGCGCTGCCTCCTCGGCCATCCCGAACATTTTTCGGATTTTCGCTTCGGCCCCCAAGGGCGTGACGATTTTGGCCTGCGGATCGCCGACCAACATGCAGTGCGTGGCAAACAGGTAAAGAAAGGGCTCGGGGTTCGCATTGGTCAGGGTATAGGTCAGGGCGAGTGCATCACCATCCGCCGAGACGGTCTTGGTAAAGGTCGTATGAAAGCGCGGGGATTCGAAGGAAAAGCTCACGCAATCCTCCGAAACACGGCAGACCGAGGGCATGCGGCAGATTTCGCCATGGTCGGGATAGGTGATACCGGCATAACGGCCGTCGGTCGGAGTGTACGGATCAATGGTGGGGAACATATCGTCAAAGCCGCTGCATTCCGCACGGCCGTAACGGCCGTCAGCGGTTAAGCGCAAATAGGTGTCCCCCGGTGCTTGCAGGAGGTATTCGCGCTGGTCGTTATCGGTAAGCGAGGCCATTTTTCCGCCGTCCTCCGGCAAAAAGAGGGCGGCAAGCCGAGGCGTTTTGACCCCGATGGCAGGACGGTCCTTGTAGGCGGTACGGAAGATCATTGGTCGGCATCCTCAAAGAGATAGACTTCGCCGGGACGCATGGGCAAGGTCTTGACCGCCGGACAAAGACGCTTTGCCTCTTCGGTGAAGCGGTAAGGATTGCCGCCATGCTCACCAAAATTCCAGTAGTGGCAAGGAATGGCAAGGCGAGGCTGCAGGATCGCAAGAATCTCGGCCGCCTGTGTTTCATTCAGAT
This sequence comes from Oscillospiraceae bacterium, assembly GCA_015064545.1. Taxonomy (GTDB): domain Bacteria; phylum Bacillota; class Clostridia; order Oscillospirales; family CAG-272; genus Colimorpha_A. The sequence continues at coordinate 10,161 of SVSA01000007.1, forward strand.
TACCAAAGGCGCCGTTGATGGGCAGGACAGCCGCATCAATCGCTTGCTGTGAAAGCTGTTGTGCCAGTGCGGGCAGGGGCGCGGTGTCGCCGGCAACATACACAGTTTTGTTGTCGAAATGCAAAAGAAGTCCCACCGCTTCGGGCTTGGTTTTGCCGTGATCGCATTCGACCGCCTCAAGCGTGATGTCCGCTAAGGTGTAGCGGCCGCCGCGCTCGATATAGCACACCTTTTCCTCGGAAAGACCAAGCTCGGCCAGCGGACGGGCGCAGTCACGGGCGGCAAAAAGCTGTGTTTTTTCGGGGGCCAGCAGGGTGGGCATGGCGTCAAAGTCAAAATGGTCATAGTGCGCGTGGGTTGTGATCAAAAAGTCAAAGGCATGATCCTCCGGCAGGAGCAAATACGGCATCAGACGCTTGAAGCCGACATAGCGCTCGCAACAGTTGGAAAGATACAGGTCAATGCCCAGGGTAGTGCCTGATGCGGTTTTGAGAATCAGGCCGGCTTGCCCCATAAAAAAGAGCGCAGGACCTTGGGTTTCGTTCAGTATTTCGGAAAAAGGCTTCATGGTAGTTTCCTCCGGACGGTGTTCCGTTGTTTTGCTGTGGTTTGATTGGCTTTGCCTGTTAAGACGGCAGGGAAAGCCGAAGCGGCAGGCCAAGCAGATAAAGATCCAAGCGGGCAAAGGCCGTTGCATCGAACGGCAGATAGCCGTCCTTATCAAGCAGCTTGTCATAGGCCGCGTAGAGGCCTTGAACATATTGATTTTCGGTCATGCCCAAACGGTTGGATGCCTCGGCTTCGGATTGCCAGGGGGCGAAGGGCGCAGCCGACAGATTGGCGGTATAGGGCTCATCGGGGGTGAGGGGTGTGTTTGCATCGGAGGCTGCCGCTTGATCGGCAAACCACCGTGCATAGATTTCGTCGCTGTGTCCTTCGGTAAGGTCACTGTATTGAAAGATCGAAACCAAGGGCGTAATCAGCGTTTCACCCGGCTCAAGGACGGTGGCAAGCGAGGCTTGGCCGGCCGTTACCCCCAGTTTGACCGACGATACCGAGATGAAATCCGCATCGAAGGCGGTTTCCCAAAGGCCTTGCCATCCGAGCGCAATCAGAAAGCCATCCGTATCGGCACGAAGGTCATAAAACGGAAGGGTATACCCGCCATCGCCGATGGCCGGTCGGAAGGACAGATTGGTGCCGGGACGAAGGAATGCCTCCTGCTTGGCCAGACTGCCGGCGGTACCGTTGGGATAGACGGTATGATACGAAAGCTTGGGATCGGAGAGGGTAAGGCTCAGATCCAGAACACGGATATCGCGGATGACGGCGGAGGTCTCGCTTCCCGTATTTTCGAAGGTAAGCGTCCATTCGCTGCGCGCGTATGCTTCCTCGAAGCGGTATTGGAATCGGATCACAAGGCCGCTGTTCTTGTGGCAGGCGGTGATACAGCCGTCTTCCTTAGTAACCGAAAAATCGTCGTTAAAGCCGTGATAGGACTGTGTTCCGATGGTAAAGGAGACGGGAAGGTTCTGCTGCGAGCCGATCAGCGAGGCAAACCACTGCTTTGCCTTGTTCTTTTCGGAAGCGGTGGCTCCGACAAGCGAATCGGAAATGCCGGAGCGGTCCGGAAAGTATGCGAAATGGCCCAGGGGCTCTCCTTCGGGGGGCAGGATGTCGGAGGGGAGCTTTTCGCTGAATCCGCCGGTTTCGGTTGTCGCTTCGCTGTCGGCGGACTCGGTGTCGGAGGGATCGTCGGACCCGAAATGGCAGGCCGACAGGGTCAGAAGAAGAAACAGGATGAGTAAAAGTATCTTTTTCATGTTTCTCACCTCATTGTTCTGTGATTTTAAAAATCTTGGCGGCACCGGGATCGGCAAAGAAGCGGAAGCCGTCCTCCATCAGCTCGCGTCCGGTGGCGTTGGTTTTTTTGCCGGTCAGGAGATCGCGGATCTGATAGTCCTTTTCGGGATCAAGGCCCTTCAAGAAGAAGGTGTTAATCAGATCGGGATTATTTTCGCGGCGGAAGGCTACGAAGAAGCCTTCACGGTATTCGGTGTCATAGAATTCCCAGCCAACCCAAGCATCGTCCTCTTGGCTGTACTCGGTCAGAGGGTAGTAATCGCAGAGGAACAAGTGGTTGATCTGCTCCCAGATGGGCACATTGGAGGGGGCGGTAAAGTAAGAGAGATTGGAGAGAATGGCGTAGTTGTTACCGGGGGCGCCCGAGCCGCAGAAGGTTGAGAACCATTCGTTCAGACAAAGACGGATATTTTGATGAAGAATCAGATTGGTATTGGTGGTGTCGGTCAGTGTCAGCGTGGTGGAAAAGCGCGATACGCTGATGTCATTACGCATACCGCCCGAGGCACACATATCGATGGGGAAATCGGGATGCGCCTCCATGATCAGGTCGTAATACTGCATTAAGCCCTGAATATAGAGGTTTTCGGTGATGCCCTGACGCTCGCCGTCTTGGGCGGCATCATGCTCCTCCCAATAGGGATATGGGTCAAAATTGAAGTCCTGGCGGTAGATGTCGGCACCGCTTTGCTCCATGATGGTGTTAACGACCGAGGCAATGTAGTGAACATACGCGGGGTTGCCCATATTGGCCAAGCGATCCTTGGTGTTACTTGACAGACTGAGCATATAGTCGGTTTGGGAATACAGTTCGGTGCCGGCGCGGGCGCGCTCGGGCTCAAACCAAAGCACCATGACACGATCCTCGCCGATGGCCTCACGAACCTTGGAGAAGCGTGAGGGGAAGCGTGTGGTATCAATACGCCAGGTGCCGGTGTACTTAAAGCTTTGGGTCGTAACCGGGAGGCTGAGCGTGCCGTTCAGGAAATACCAGCCGGCATCGATCCAATAGAGGTTGTAGTTGGTATCTTGATAGGTGGTCGCGAGATCGTTCAGCATTTTTTCCTCGGTCAGATCGGGCGTAACCGACATGGAGCAGCCGATAACCGCGCGCGGGGCTGTGATATTTCCTTGGGTATCCCGTACATATGCGCAGTCATAAAACCAGCGGCGCCAGTGATTGATGGCGCGGTCGGTGTTGCCGCTTTCATAGCAGAGAAGCACGGTGGACGGGGTTTGTACAGTTTCGCCGGCCTCCAGATAAGAGGAGAAGGCATATTGCCCGGCCTGCACCGTGACCGAATCGCTTTGCGCTTCAAAGGAGGCCTTCCAACGGCCCTGCCAGCCGATGGCAAGCGTATAGCCGTGATAGCCGGTGTCCAGGCGGTAGTAAGGGCGCTGATGGCCGGTGGACTTTCCGCCCTCGGGGTTGAAGGCAAAGCGCATACCCGGGCAAAGTGCCTCGGTAAAGGAGGCGTGCGAGTAGGCATCGTTTACCACATCGCCGATGCTGTAGGTGAGAGAGGGGAAGCGAGCCTTCAGCGACAGATCTGCCGAGAGGAGATCCCGAATGACGGGCGAAGGGGCATCGCCGCGGTTGGTCAGCGTGACATACCATTCCATTTGCAGGTATTCGGGATTCAGGGAATAGTGGAGTGTGATTTCCAGAGAGTCTTGGTAGTTGCCGATGATTTTTCCGGGTAGGCGAGTGACTGTGAAGTCGGAATCAAAGCCGCGATAGTGCTTTTCGTTCATGGTAAACGAAAAGGGAAGGGCAGCAGGATCGCCGAAAAGCGTATCGGCAAAGGTGTTGAAATACGCAATTTCCTCTGCCGTTGCGATGCTTCCCTTGCGGTGCGTTTTTTCGATGGATTCGGTGTCCGAAAGGGCGTACACGGCAAGCGAAGACGCACAAAGCAACACGGCCAGAAGGAGGGTGAAAAACCGATAGATTTTTTTCATGAGCGTTTCCTCCGTAGGAGAATGAAGACGACCGCGGCAAGAGGGACGGCGACAACGGGGACGAGCCAAAGCCAAGGTGCTGTGGTCTTAGGCTCCTCCGAGGGTGCGGTGTCCGAGACGGGGTCCGTGGTATCCGGGGCTTGCGTGACTGTCGGAGGTGTGGTGGGACGGTCGGTGGTTATAGGGGCATAATCCTCGATATGGATACTGTTGTCCGGCAGATAGTCCTTTTCGTCGATGCGATGCAGGACAATATTGTCGACATAAATGGTTTGCGATGCCTTGATATTCAATAGGACAAATTGCAAGGAGGAGGCCTCATAGAGCGGAACGATCAGGGAGGCGTGTTGCCATCCGTCGCGGCCGTCCGAGGCAATGCCGACGCGGGTGGCATCATCAATACCGGCACGGATAAAGAATTTGGCGCCGGAATCGAGGGGACGGTTAAAGACCAGTCCATTGGTTACGCGAAAGTGAAATGCAAAAACATAAAGGCCATCCGGGATGGAAATGTTATGAAGGGTGAAGGACTGCGTGTTTCCGGTTGTTGTGATTTTCATGGCGCCGCCCTCCATGCCCTCGTGGGGGGCAAACATCGAGGCGCCGGTGCCGGACCAGGCGAGAACATCGCTTTGGGTATCAAAGGTTAAACGGGAATCCTCGCTTTGCAGCTCGCGCAGGACAAGCTCATCAAAGAGGATGGCCTCGCCGGAAAAGGTAAGGGTAGCCTGCGAGACGGCCTCGGTCAGATAGAGAACCTTTGTGATATGCAGCCAGTTGCGGTTATCCTCGAAGACGGTGGGTACCGTATAGGCATCCCCGAGGTGCAGCGAAAACGCCGTGCTCTCGGTTCGCTCACAATCTAAGCGAACCCAGTAATTGACCAGATAATAGGTATCCTTTTTCAGCGGCGCAATCGGCAGGGACACGGCGCCGCTTCCGTTAAGACGAAGCGCACCGCTTTGCTCGCGACCGTTGGCGGAAAAGGAGGCGTTTTCCGATTGAAGCTGTGCAATCTCGTCTTCGGTAGAAAAGGAGAAGCTTTGAAGGTTGGCACCGTCGGAAGCGGCGGAGACCGAAAACGGAAGCGATAGCAAAAATGCTGTCAAAAGCAAAAGACAGGTATAGCGTCGTATCATGATTTTCTTATCCTTTTCTCGTTTTCAGGACGAAGAGCGCACAGCTGCGCTTTTCGGGAAGCGTGACCGAAAGCCCCTGCTCGCACAAGACCGCACCGGCGATCTGTCCCTTTGTTCCGGTGTTCAGCTCCTCCCACTCGTAGTCGGAGGCGGGATCGATGCCGTGCAGGCGGAATACCTCGGTGGCAATCTCGCAGTCCTTGCGGCGGAAGGCCTGGACAAAGCCCTCACCGCGATCAGGATCGTAAAATTCCCAGGCAACCCAAACCGTTTCCTCCGGAGAGGGCGCGGTCAACGGGTAGAAATCGGCATAGAAAAGATGGTTGATGCGTTCCCATTTGGCGGCATGGGCATTCAGTACCGACTGATCCTTTTCTCTTAGATAATTCAGCGAAGGATTCAAGCCGTAGAAGGGCGCCAAATTCGACTGTGCGGTATAGAGATCCTCGCCGGGACATCCGCCGCCGAACAGCGAGAACCATTCGTTGCGTCCGAGACGCATATTTTGCATCATGACGGTATCGCTTTGCGGTGTATCGGTTAGTGTGAGCATGATACAGCGCTTGGCGGCCTCCAAATCAAAGCGGGTGCCGCCGCCGGCACACATATCAAGGGGATACTTGGGATGCCGTCTCAGAATTTCGTCGTAATAGGCCAAAATACCGGCGACATAACGGTTTTCGGTCATGCCGCGGCGGTGCTCACCCTGCGCGCGGTCGTTGTCCTCCCAGTAGAGATTGGGCTTGAAGTTCATATCCTGACGGTAGAGCGCAATACCGCCCTCCTGCATGACCTTGTCGATCGCGGCCAGCATCTCCTCGCGGAAGACGGGATTGCCCATGTCGGCATTCTGCTGCTCGGAAGCAAAGCTCTTGGCAGAGAAGCAGAACTCGCGTCCATAAAAGGCGGTATCCTTCGCCACACGCTCGGGCTCAAACCACAGAAGCCCTTCGGCGCCGTCGGCAACCAAGGCATCGGTTACCGCCTTCAGTCCGGTGGGGAAGCGATGAGTGTCGACCTTCCAGGTGCCGGGACGGGACCAATAGCTGATATTGTTGGGCAGGCTGACGTCATCGTGGAAGAAATACCAACCGGCGTCCATCCAGAAAAGGCTGTAATGAACCTTCTTTTCCTGATTGAGGCGAATGATTTCCAGCATGGTTTCCTCGTTCATGTCGGGCCTGCCCGACATCCACGCGCCGGTAAAGCGCTTCGGCTTCATCAGTTCTCCCTCGACCAAGCGGCAGGCGCAGGCGTGATACCAGCGGCGCCAATGGTTGATGGCACGATAACGGTCGCGCCCTTCCATTTGTAAAAGACAAACGGTAGGCGTAATCAGTGTTTCGCCGGGATGCAGAACGGCCGACAGATTGGCCTGCGAGGCACGGAAATTTACGGTCTTATCGCCGGCGGTAAAGGTCGTACGCCATTGGCCGTGCCAGCCGAGAGCCAGAATGGCCGTGTTGTTGCCAAAGGCCAGACGGTAATAGGGGGCCACATTGACGGTGGAGCGGCAGTCTGGCGGCATAAAGGAGAGCGTTGTGCCCCACATCATCGGCAGCTCGGTGTTGGAAAAGGCGTAAGCGTCCTTGAAGGGACGCTGGGTATCGCCGGTGGCAAAGGTCAGCGTCGGGTTTTCGCCCGCAAAAGAAAAATCGGCCGAGCATACCTCTTCAAGAAGGCTACTGTCATGCTCCGATTCGTTGACAAAGCGAAGTGACCACTCGCATTGTCCGTATTCGCGGTTGAAGGTGACATGAAGGGTGGCGCACAGGCCGTCGGGATGACGTGCGGTCCAGCATACTTGATCGCTATCTTCGGCACGTGTGGTGACAAAGGGGGAGGGGAAGCCGTGATAACGGGTTCCGCCGTAGAGAAACGAAAGAGGCAATGCCTCCGCAGACACAAACCGTGTACAAAGATCGGAAAAGGCTGATTCTTTTTCGTGTTCGGATAAAAGCGATTGGTACATGTGTTTTCTCCCTTGCTTTGAAATAAATATGAATAAAGATCCGAGCAAAGAAGCAGTTACCGCGTAGCTGCTCCTTTGTTCGGATGGCCGCAGGAAACTGCGGCCATCCTCAGGAGAAACGGCGCTTACTTGGCGCGACGGGACTTGCGGGTAACGACGACAACCGTAGGAACGATTGCCATGCCGAGAAGGGCAAGCGAAAGAATGGTATCGCCATTGTCGGGAGCGGTGGTGTTGTCGGTTTCGCTCTGCGCGGGCGCCTGGGTGGTAGCGGGCTGGGTCTGAACGGGAGCCTCGGTGTCAAGAACTGCCGAATTGAAGACCGATGCGCCGGTAGCCTTATCGACGATCTCAATGCTGTCGATATAGATCACCGTGCCAGCGGTGATGGTCAGCGTAACGAGATTGACGCCGACGATATCCTCGGTGGGGGTTACCTCAGTCTCGCTGACCGAGTAGGTGCCGCTGCCGTCCTGAACGACGTAGCAACGGCTGGCACCGTCCATAACGACGCCACCGGCAGTCATCAGACGGAGAGCAAGACGGGAACCGCTCTTCGCGGTAGGCTTGTTGCCTTTTGCGGTGATGCGGACGATAACGGTCTGGTCCTTCTTGACGTCGATGCAGTTGTAGCAAACGAGCTCAACGATGGTCGAGGCTTTGTCGGGACAGCCCATAGCGTCGGTGTCAAGCAGGAAGGCACCGGTGCCGTTCTGGCCTTCGGTTGCGGCATAGAAATCTTCGGGATCAAGGGGCGGCATTTCGCCATTGACCTTGGAGGTCTTGTTCTGCCACTTAGTGACCGAGGTGTCGGTGTCGAAGGTGAAGGGATTGCCGGCGGCGCTGGCAGGGATAACGGCTGCTACCATCAGGATAGCAAAGAGAAGAAGCGCTACGAGTTTTTTCATGGTATTTTCCTCCATAAAAGATTAATATATTTTTCCACACATATGCGGTGAGGAACAAAAGGGGGAAGTGGCTCGTGCTAACGCGAAGGTCTTATTTGGTATGACGGGACTTGCGGGTAACGATCACAACTGTGGGAACGATCGCCATGCCGAGAAGGGCAAGCGAAAGAATGGCATCGCCATTGTCGGGAGCGGTGGTGTTGTCGGTTTCGCTCTGCGCGGGCGCCTGGGTCTGAACGGGAGCCTCAGTGTCAAGAACTGCCGAATTAAAGACCGATGCGCCGGTTGCCTTGTCAACGATTTCGATCTTGTCGATATACAGAATCGTGCCGGCAGAAACGGTCAGGGTAGCGATGTTGACACCGACGATGTCGGAGGTCGGGGTTACTTCGTGCTCGCTGGTTGCGTAGGTGTTATTGCCGTCCTGAACGATATAGCAACGGCTGGCACCGTCCATAACCACGCCATCAGCGGCCATCAGGCGGAGAGCAACGCGGGAACCGCTCTTCGCGGTAGGCTTGTTGCCTTTTGCAGTGATGCGGACGATAACGGTCTGGTCCTTCTTGACGTCGATGCAGTTATAGCATTCAAGCTCAACGACGTTCGAGGCTCTGTCGGGGCAGCCCATGGCGTCGGTATCAAGCAGGAAGGCACCGGTGCCGTTCTGGCCTTCGGTTGCGGCATAGAAATCATCGGGGTCAAGCGCAGGCTTTTCACCGTTGACCGGGAAGCTCTTGTTCAGCCACTTGGTGACCGAGGTCTCGGTGTCGAAGGTGAAAGGATCGCCGGCGGCGCCGGCAGGGATAACGGCTGCTACCATCAGGATAGCAAAGAGAAGAAGTGCTACGAGTTTTTTCATGGTGTTTTCCTCCATAAATAATAAATATAATTCATTCCGTACCTACGGAAGGGGAAACAAGAGGGAATGTCTTATTCCTTGTGAAACTCGACCAGTGTTTTGATGCGTCCGACCGAGCTTTTCGCCGAGGCGTAGAAGGCCTCCACGCCGTTTTCGGCCGGGACAATTTCGGTAATCAAGGGCTTTACGTTGAGCTTTCCTTCGGAGATCAGCTTGACAACCGCATCGAGCACGCCGGGGTGGCCGATGGTGCCGCAAAGGGTTTGTGCCTTGAGGACAAAATCATCGAGAGGGAAGCCGTCGAGCGTGGTTTCATAGAAGCCCGCCAGCGTGAAGATACCCTTACCGACAATCAGGTCAGAGGCGCCGTTGACATATTCAATCGCCCCCGAGCATTCGAGCGCACAGTCGGCGCCGCGGCCGTCGGTCTCGCGGAGAACCGCTTCCAGAACATTTTCCTTTTTGGCATTCACCACGACATCGGCGCCCATTTGCTTGGCAATCTCTAATTTGGCATCCTGACGTCCGACGGCGATCACTTTTTTGGCTCCAAAGACCTTGGCGATGGTAATCGCCGCCAGACCGATGGCGCCGGTGCCGAGCACCAGCACGGTTTCGCCGCCCTTGAGACGGCACATCAGCACGGCATTGTAAGCAATCGTGCAGGGTTCCACAACGGCAGCCTCCTCAAAGCTGACATTGTCGGGAAGGACATGCAGGTGCCATTCGGGCAAACGCATGGTGTCGGCAAAGGCGCCCGGCCAGCAACGGACGGTACCGACCGAGCCGCGGCGGTGAACGCATTTGAGATACTCGCCGTTTTGGCAGTGCTCACATTCGCCGCAGGAAATCGAATTGTCACCGATAACGCGGTCTCCGGGCTTTACCATGGTAACAGCAGGCCCTACCTTTTCAACAACGCCCGACCATTCATGACCGATGCGGGCCGGATATTTGATCAGGCCGCTGCGGATAAAGCCCATGTCGCCGCTGAGAATTCCCAGATCGGTGCCGCAGATGCCGCAATAGCGCACACGGATGTGTACATCACGCGGCTCCATGGGCGGCTCGGGAATGTCGGAGAGGCGGATGTCGCCGGGGCCGTAAATCACAATAGAACGCATAAGAGTTACTCCTTTTCCGACCGATCGGGCTCCAGAATACCGCCGGTCTGACGCAGGCGATCCTGCAGGGCGGATACCGAGACGGCTGCGGGCTCACAGTGATCGCGAACCGTCATGGCAGCGGCAACACCGGCGGCCTCGCCCATGACGCTGCAGGTCGGTGCGACGCGGGTGGAGGCGGCGGCCAGCTGCTCGGCCGAATGGCAGCGGCCGGCAACCAGAAGGTTGTTGATCTTTTGGGGAACCAGCGTGCGGTAAGGAATCGGGTAGGCGCTGACATATTCCATAACACCGCCGCACTTGGCACCCATCTTGCTCGGATCGTGGAAGTCGATGGGGCAGCCGGCAAGGCCAATGCTGTCCTCGCAGGGAACACGGTCGACAATATCCTTGGCCAAGAGGGTGTAAAGACCGTGAATGTGGCGTGTCTCGCGGCAGCCGAGCTGAGGGCCGGAATAGAGCATATAGGCATCCTTGAACTCCGGCATATAGCTCTTGAGAATATCGAAGGCCTTTTTGTTTTCGATACGCGCATCGATCTCGGCCTGCGTATATTCGGAGGCAACGGTCTGATTGTAGGGGATACGGGTCATATTGAAATTAATGACACCCTTGCGCAGACGGCCGACGGCGGGGCCGAACATCTTGAGATGGTGGCCGTCCTTTTGCGCCTGTACGAAGGTTTCGATGCAACGGACCTTGAGCTCGGCGTAGTCGTCATACTTGACATTGCCGCAGACAAACATGGTGGTTCCCGATTGCATGAATTCGGGACGAATGTCGTAGGGAACGCCGGCCCACGCGGCTACATCGGCGTCGCCGGTGCAGTCGATGATGGTTTTGGCGCGAATCTCGGACAGGCCATCCTTGTTGGCGACGATCACGCGGTGAATACGGTCGCCGTTCGTCTCCACATCACAAACGAAGCTGTGATAGAGAATCCGCACTCCGGCTTCGGTCAGGATTTTGTCGGCGGCCAGCTTGAAGGCCTCGGCATCGTAAATCATCGAAACAAAATTGGGATGGGTGAGGTTATCGGCCTTGGCAACGTGCGGATAGAGCAGGGCGGTTTCCATATCGATTTCGGAAAGCGGCGTCATTTTGTCATAATCGACGGGGTCGCGCAAGAAGCCGGACATACCGAGAAGCTCCTTGGTGATACCGCCGGCCACCAGACGGCCGGTGAACATATCGGTTGCACCGCAAACGCCGATGACGTTGGCATTGGTAATATTACCGCCGGCAAAGCCGCATTTTTCGATACCGAGCACCGAAGCACCCATACGGGCGGCGGCAACCGCCGCGCTGATGCCGGCAGGGCCGAGCCCGCAAACAAGAACGTCGGGCTCATACACTTGTTTCATGGCTGCATGAAAGAATTCCATGGTCATTCCTTTCTTAAGGGGGAGAAAAATTAGTCGAGCTCTTCAAATTTGAAGAGAGCGCATCCGGGGGCATCCTGAATTTCTACAAGAAGACCCTCGTTCAGCAGTTGTGCGCCGTCTGTTTCGGTGGTATAGCCGCTGTTTAATTCACGAACCAGATACCGCTTTTCGGGATTCAAGCCATACAGACGGTATTGCTTTTTGTCCTCCGTTGCTTCGGGGCGGCGGAAGAACTGTGCGAAGCCGGCGCGGTATTCGGTGTCGTAAAATTGCCAAGCAGTCCACGTCGTATTGTCATCGCTGAATTCGCTCAGCGGATAATAGTCGCAGAACATCAGATGCTTGATCTCTTCCCAGATGCCGAATTGGCGGTTGATCTCGTTGTACGGCTTCTCGGGATCGAGAATGTAGGCAACACCGGGCTGAATGGCAAAATAGGGCGCGAAGTTGGACTGCGCCGCATAGGCACTGATGACCGAGGTGCCGCCGGCAAAGCTGGAAAACCATTCAAAGATACCGAGACGCATATTCTGCATGACATTGAAATCGTTCCAGTCGGTGTCGGTAAAGGTCAGCATGACCGAATCGCGCATAACATCCATATCGTTTCGCATACCGCCCGAGGCACACATATCAATCGGGCGCTCGGGGAAGCGGCGGTGGATTTCGGCGTAATAGTCAAGCATGGCGGTGATATAGTGGTTTTCGGTGATTCCGTTGCGGTTCGGACCCTGCTCGCGGTCGCTCTTTCGCCAATGGGGGAGGGGATCAAAGTTGAAATCCTGCCGATACAGCTCAGCACCGGTCTCCTTCAGAATGCTCGTCACCGATTCGATCATAAAGCTTCGGAATTCCGGGTTGCTCATGTCGGTCAGCTTCCACGTGGCGCCGTCGGGGGTGGCCACGCAAAGGTCGTCACGCTCAAACAGCTCGGTGCCGGCCGCCACACGCTCGGGCTCAAACCACAGGATCATGTAGGCGTTTTGTTGCTTCAGACGGTCGGTAACCGCCTTCATTTTTGTGGGGAAACGCGATTCATCGATGCGCCACGTGCCGGTAACATTCCAATAGCCGGGCTTGTCATCCAGGCTGACATCGCCGTTTTTGTAATACCAACCGGCATCGACCCAAAAGAGGTCAAACGGACGGTCAAGCTTTTGATTGAGTTGATCGATCAGGTGCATGAAGGTTTCTTCGTTAATGCTCTTGGAAAGCGAAAGCGAGCCGCCGACGATTTTGGTCGGCCCCATGCACTGACCGTTGTAACGGTAAAAGGCGCGGTCATAATACCAGCGGCGCCACATATTGATGGCATGATTGCGGTCGCGTCCCTCATAGCGGATGAGGAAAACGCGCGGGGTTCGAATCGATTCGCCCGGCTTTAAATAGGCCGAGAAATCGAACTGCGAGGCGCGGAAGCGGACGGTGTTGTTGGCATCATCGGCAAAGAAATCGGCGCGCCATTCGCCGTGCCAGCCAAGCGCCAGAATCAGGCCGCAATCGCCGTAGGTGAGACGGTAGTAGGGGCGCTGATTTCCGGTGGACTTGCCGTAAAGCGGGAAGAGCGTGAGGCGAGTGCCGGGACGCATGGGGGTATCGATGCGTGTAAAGGAGTAGCGGTCGCGATTGCGGTCACCGATGGAATACGAAAGCATCGGATCGGCACCGGTCACCGAGAAATCGGCGGCAAAAACCTCGCTTAACAGCTTGCTGTCGGTGTCGGAGGTGTTACGGAAGGACAGAACCCATTCGGTCTGGACATAGGCCTCGTCGGAGGCTCGTGTCAGCGTTACCTCAAGGCCGTCATGGTGTTTTGCTATCAGGGTATTTTCGTTTTGTGTTACGGTAAAATCATCATCAAAACCGTGATAACGCTTCTCGCCGTAGCGAAAGGAAAGAGGGAGCTTTGCCGGATCGGCAAAGAGCTGTTGGTAAAAATCGTTCGCATGCTGTTGCTCGTCACAACTGGCAATGCTGCCTTTGTGTAAGATCATAAGGGTACCGTGAATCGAATTCCTTTCTTTTCGGGGGGAAAAGCCCCCCAAAAACCGTTAGGCACAGGCGGGAGGAATCGACAACGAAAAATTCGCTGTCGATTCCATCCGTTTTTTCAAAATTAACTGTTGAATTCAAGCTTGATGAGAGATTCTTCGATGATCTGGTTATATCTCTCATTGTTCTCGCCATACTTGGAAACGAAGGTGTTTTCGCCCAAACGGAAGCAGTCATTGAAGGCGGTTCCGATATCGAACCAGTAGGCAACCGAAAGGTCGGTGAAGCGGTTGTTGTTAAGCATAATGAGAACGTCTCTGGCATCATCATCGGGTGCGCCGCGGACCAGAACCTTAGTCTCATAGAGCTCGGGGAGGACGGTAGAATAGCTGTAATAAGCAATCGCCTCCAGAATAGCCGAGGTGCGGTCGAGGTCGCTGGCGTTATTGGGGATACAGAAGGCATTGCCGGCACCGTACATATAACCGACATAGGACTCGCCGGGGGCGATTTCCTCGTAGGTCGGGAAGGGAATGATGCCGTAAGCATCCTTCATGTTGGCGGCGACGACCGTGTCGATCTGGCCGACAAAGGTGCCAAGGAACAGCGATTTGCCGGCGGCAAACATGTTGGCGGCATTTTCGTAACGGTTGCTGCTCTTGTTATAGACGCCGATATCCTCCCAGCCGGAAATCAAAACCATGTCCTCGGCCTTTTCGTGCTCAAGAACTGCCTGCCAGATCGAAATCAGAGTCTCGTTATCCAGCACGTTCATCATCGGTTTCTTATCTTCGTCCTTAACAATAACGCCGTGTCCGTTGATCGGGCCAAAGTTCGGATACCAGGTGTCCTGGCTGCAGATAATGCCCCAGTTGTCATCCGCGGTCATGACCTGGTCAGCGTTAACGTCGGAATTGTACAGGGCCGCCATCGTATACATCTGATCCATCGTCCATTCGCCCTTCTTGACGAGCTCGTACGGGCTGGTCTGCTTCAGGTCTTTCACGTACTGGGCGTTGAAGAGCATGATCTGCATCATGTTGAAGGTGTCCAGATTGTGGTTGCCGTAGGCGAAATAAACCTCGTCATTGAGCGACAGCTCGGCGTTCATGGTCGGATACCACCATGCTTTTTCGAGGCTGACATGAGGAAGATCGGAATAGGAAACGATCAGGCCCTCGCAGGCGGCCGAGAATGCGAAGCGGTCTTTTAAGAGGACAATGTCGAATTCATCGGGCTCGCTCAGGACGATCTGGTTGATTCGGTCCAGCTTGATGGCGCTGCCCGAGGGATCCTCCGACACCGTTACGCCAAGCAGCTCCGAGATCATCTCGTTGCGGCGGTAGCAGGCCTCGCTGACACGGTCGCCGCCGATGTCATCCTGAGTAATATTAAAGGTGGAGTACTGCCATTCAGCACCGGCGGGCGCCCAGGAAAGGATCTTGAATTCATAATCCTCATAGTATAGGCCGTCCGGCAGATTCAGGGTGTCCTCTTCGGTGGTGACCGCCTCGGAGGTGGAGGGAGTGGTGGTTTCTCCCTGTGTGTCGGTCGTGTTGGTTGGATTGGTTGCCCCCGGCGTTTGACAGGCTACCAGTGCGATGCAGAAAATAAGGCCGGCAAGAAGTAGGGTAAGACTGCGCTTGAATTTCATGGGAAGCTCTCCTTTATAAAAATTTTTTGGGATGCTTGATTACCAGTTTCGCATAAAGCCGCAGGTCCAGCCGCCGTCTGCTGTGATCATGCTGCCGGTGATATACCCGGCTTCGGGCGCGGAAAGAAAGGCGACGAGTGATGCAATTTCCTCGGGACGGCCCTGACGGCCGGCGGGAATGTGGGAAAGCAGATCAATGTTTTTAGAGGCGTCCTTGAAGTCGGCGTTGGAGATCGAGCCGGGAGCCACGACATTGACCTGAACATTGTGAGGTGCCAGCTCCAAGGCCATGGCGCGGCTGAAGGCGATGACGCCGCCCTTGGCCGCCACGAAGGCGCTCTGCAGACGAAGTGCCACAACACCGGCCACCGAGCTGATGTGAATGATTCGCCCGCTCTTCTGACGAACCATTTCGGCAGAAACATGCTTGGACATATGATAGACGCCCTTGAGGTCTACAGACATGATTTTGTCCCAGATTTCGGTTTGATACTCATCGATGTTGCGGCGTGCCTCGACCGGGGTATTGATACCGGCATTATTGACCAGAATATCGATATGTCCATAATCGGCCATGACCGTAGCCACCAGCGTCTTAACGCTCTCCTCGTCGGTGACATTACAGGGAATCACACGCGAGCGGGGGAGCTCTTCCTCCATGCCTTGGCAGGAGGCGGCGGTCAGATCCGCCAGGATGACCGTGGCACCGTTATCGGTCAGGGTGCGGGAAATCGCGCGGCCGATACAGCCGCCGGCCCCTGTTACAATGGCAATCTTGCCTTCCAGTTCTACTTTCATGGTTATGCCTCCTCAAAGACGTTCTTGTTTTCTTCCAGCCAGGTAATCATTTTTTCGTCGCAGCCAATGCGGTCACAGCCCTTTTCCAGCGCCTCATACGAAACCGCGAAGTTGCTGCAGCCGGAGAATTTCATTTTGATCTTTCCGCCGGTGAAGGATTTGATCAGATCGGGATCACAGACGAATTTGATATAATCGGCACCCGATGCGGTGACCAGATGCGAAATCTTTTCCAGCTCCTCCTCATCAAAGCAGGGGTTCTGCCCATAGGGAGCGTAAATGATGAATTTGATGACGGTGTTGGGGCTGGCGGTGCGGATTGCTGTGACGATTTCAGCATATTCGGCGGCCAGACTGTCGTATTCACGATTACGGATTTTGCTGAGGTTGGAGACGATGTCAAGATCGGTGGCACCGTTGGCGATTGCCTCAAGACCCTCGGCAATTTTGATCTTTGCCGAGTTGGCGCCGCAGGGGAAGCCGACCACGCAGCTGATGCCGGCGCGGCCTTGCAGAAGGGAGGCCGCATAGGCGACTTGGTCGGGATTCACACAAACCGAAGCAAACCCATATTGCAAAACCTCTTCGCAAAAACGGCGGACGATGGACTTTTCGCAAATCCACCCCAAACAAGAATGGTCGACTTTAGAACAGAATTCAGTTAATGTCATGATGATTCGGGCTCCTGATTTGTTGATAATTATAGAATTTTTGTGATAAACTTGTAGGATATTATTCTTATTGAATGAATATACCCATCTATATTGTAGCACGATTACAAAGCAAAATAAATGATATATAACACATTCTATATACATATCACAGCGTAACCGCGTTAATTCCACGGCGAATCGGCAAAAAGATCATTGCCGAAGGCCTTGTTCCAAGCGGTAAACAGATCGCCGATCCGGTCTTCCCGCCCGGCGCCGGCCGCCACAATGGTCAGGGAGGCGGTGGTGAGGGATTCGTTTGGCGCGAGGCTATAGGCTTCGGTGAGAGAGGCCGAGACATTCAGCTTTACCGTGGGACCGCCGGTGGTGTTGGTGGCACCGTAAGCGGAGGAGAAGTTAAGCTGCCAGTCGGCTCCCTCGGGGACAAAGAGGTAGGTGCCGTTTTCGTGAGAAAGGGTAAAGTATCCTAAGACACCCGGATTCTTGCTGTGGAATCGGATGCTCATGCCGGGGCGGAAGGGAAGACGATAGGCTTCGGCTGCGCCGTCTATGCGGCCGTAATAGGTGAATTGCGGTTCTCGGGGACGCTCGGAAAGGGTGCTCAAGAGAACGATGTCGGTCAGCGAAATGGCTTGGTCGCTGAGATTGCGGAAGGAAAGCTGGCAGGTGACGGTTGCATAATCCTTGTGCTCGGTAACGGTCAGGATGACCTCCAGCTCGTTGTTAAAGGTGGCACGGATGGTGTTGCCGTCCCGCTGACAGGAGCTGCCGCCGAAGCCGCGATAGGTTGTGCCGTTATAGCAAAACGAAATCGGAATGTCGGCGTTGCTTTGGCCGAAGCTGTTGGACAAAAGGGTGCTGAGGCGAGCTTTGTCCGCGCTTGTGGCCGAGGGATCGGCGGTTGCCTCGGAGGGGACAACCGGATCACCGGGGATCAGAGCGCTCATGCCCTCATTCACGTGGGAGGACGGTGGTTCTTCGGTTACCGCCTCGGTGGTTTCTTGCGTTTCGTTTCCGGTTATGGGATCGGTGGAATCGGAGGACGGATCGTTGCTGTCGTTGCAGGCTGCCAAAACCGACAGGCAAAGCAGCAAGAGGATCCCGATTCGGAATCGGTGGTTAAGATTTGACACGGGGGGCCTCCTTATTTGTTGTACTCGGCAAATTTGTAGAGAGCGCCGGAGCCGGCTCCGAGAAAGACGCCAAAGCCGGTGGTCATCAGCTCCTCGCCGGTTTTAACGGTGCGCTTTCCGGTATATAGCTCGGTGATCTGGTATTTCTTGGTGGGATCCAAGCCGCAGAGAACCCACTTTTTGTTGGACATTTCGCTGTCGGGACGGCGGATGAAGACGGCAAAGCCCTCATCGTAGCGCTGGTCATAGAATTGATAGGCGCACCAGGCGTCATTGCCGACAGATGCTTCGGTCAGCGGATAATAGTCACCAAGCATCAGATGGCTGATCTCCTCCCACACCTCGCTGCCGGCGACCGAGGAGAAATAGGAAAGCGTGGAAAGCGCCTGATACGGATTGGTGGAGCCGGGGCCGTAGCTCATGGAAAACCATTCGTTTCCGCAAAGACGGATGTTCTGCTGCTCAATGGTCTTGTCGGTGGCGGTGTCAGATACGGTGAGCGTGATGGAGAACTTCATGACGCTGATGTCGTTGCGCATCGCGCCGGACGCGCACATATCGATCGGATAATCGAGCTCCTTCAGCAGGGTGGTATAGTAGCTCATGAGTCCCTGAATATAGCGGTTTTCGGTGATGCCGGTGCGGTTGGCGCCCTCGGCCTTATCGGCGTTATACCAATAGGCGTAGGGATCGACATTAAAGTCCTGGCGGTAGATGGCGGCGCCGGTTTCCTCCAGAATGTTGAGAACCGCGGTGGCGGCATAAGCGACGGCATCGGGATTTCCCATGTTGAGCAAATAGGTGCGGGCGTCATTGACGGCGGAGAGGATCAGATCCTTGCGCTCGAACAGCTCGGTTCCGGCAATGACGCGCTCGGGCTCAAACCAGAGCACCATCTTACAGCCGTCGGCCAGCACCGAACGGACATCGGCGAATTTGGTTGGGAAACGGTTGGTGTCGACGCGCCAGGTTCCGGTATACCGCCAATAGCTGTTGGTTTCGGGAAGACTGATTGAGCCGTTCAACGGATACCAGCCGGCATCGATCCAATAAAGGGTGTGAGGACGATTGCCGTAGGTATTGTAATATTGCGTCAGCTGTGCGATCATATTGCCTTCGTTTTGCTCGGGAGTGATCGACATGGAGGGACCGAAGGAGATTTGCGGGTCCATCAGCTCGCCCTTCTTGTTGCGGAAGGCGGCACAGTCATAGAACCAGCGGCGCCACATATTGATGGCACGATATTTGTCGTTGCCCCGGAAGCAAAGCAGAACGACCGAGGGGGTGCTGACACGCTCGCCCGGCTTGAGGTAGGAGGAGAATTCATACTGTCCTCCGCGAATGTTGACTGCTGTGCGGCCGTCCTTGGCTTCGGTAGAAAACTCGGCCTTCCAGCGTCCCTGCCAGCCGAGCGCCAGAATCAGGCCGCCGGTTTCGGTGGTCAAGCGGTAATACGGGCGCTGATGTCCGGTGGATTTTCCGCATCCCGGCTCAAAGAACATGGTCATGCCGGGCATGAGGGGTGTGTCATAGGCCGTATAGATATAGGGGTCGTAGTTGACATCGCCCATGGAATAATTCAGATACGGTGTTTCGCCCTGATAGGAAATGTCAAGCGAATAGACCTCGCTGAGGACGGCACTGTTTTCGCTTGCGGTGTTGGTAAAATTGATCTGCCATTCCATCTCGGCGTAGGTGAAATTGTAGTCCCACACGACCTCGACCTCAATGCCGTCGCGATGCGTGGCAATCATGCCGTTACTGCCGCGGCGAACCGTGAAATCTTCGTCAAAGGAGGAATAGGTTGTGTCCCCGAGACGGAAGGAAAAGGGAAGCGTATCTCCCTCGAAATAACGGCGGAAGAGCGCCTCGGCCTCGGCCTGCTCCTCGGCGGTGGCAAGGGTACCGCGTGCGGTATCGGCAAGATCGGCCGCATCCTCGGAGCTTGCGAAAAGCGCGACGGAAAGCATCGGAATCAGGGCCGCGAGAAAGAGACTGAGGGACAAGGCTCTGAGAAGGTGTTTTTTGAGATTACGCTTCATGATGGTTCTCCCTTCTGCTTTTTTTCGCTACCGGGATACCGATAACGGGGATCAAAACGAGGATGGCGGAAGCGGCGGCGATCAGCAGGGATGCAAGCGAGGAGGCTTGTTCTACTGACGGTTCGGCCGCGGTTGGCTTGGGGGCGGTGTTGCCCGCCGAAAGAGAAGCGTTGCTTCCCTCAAATAGAATTCCTTCGGGAAGGATCGGAGTTACCGGCTTGAAATTGTCCTCCACGGCATGCGCGGCGGTGTCGATGCGGTTCAGAACGACGTTGTCGATCAAAACCTCGGTGCCCTGCGGCAAGCCGGACAAGACAAGCTGCAGCTCGCCGGGGTTGATCAGCGGAATTGCCATGGAGACGGTCTGCCATTCACCGGCATGATTGCTCGGCATACCGATGCGCGTATAGTCATCGTAATCGGCACGGATAAAAAGCCGCGCACCGGTGCTTTTGTTGATTCTCACAAGGTTCACCGACTTGTCAACCCGATAACTGAAGCCGAGCTGGTACAAGCCGGTTGTCAGCTGCAGGCTTTGCACCGAAAGCGCAAAAATCTGTGTGTTTCCGTTGGCCAGAAGCGCCATGGCGCCGCTTCCGTTGAGTCCGGCACCGGGACGGTATTCGGTGTTGGCGCGGCCGGACCAGGCGTCGACGGCTTGCTGGGACTCAAAGGTAAAGCTGTCATGCTGATAAACGGTTTTGGCGGTATATTCGCGGTGATAGCGCTCTTCGGGGGGAGCATAGTTGGGATCGGAGGTGGAAATGGTTAACTGATCGATCAGAATGTCGGTGCCGGTTATGCTGTTCAAATAACAAAATTGCACCTTGTCGGTTTCGATGGTCGTTACCAGCGTTCCCTGAATATACACCCAGTCACCGCTACCGTCGTTGGCGTCGCCGAATCGCGTATCGTCGTTGGTTCCGAAGCGGAAGAAGGCCTTGGCACCGCTGTCATGCGGAGCGACGATGGCGGCCTTGGCGTCCATGCGGATATAGTACGAAACGGTGTACTCAACGTTGGGAAGGATGGTGATCCCCTCCAGCGCAACAATGACATGGTTGCCGGAGGCTCCTCGCAGGCACAGCGCGCCGGAGTTGTCGACACCGCTTCCGCTGACGTAATAGGAGGAGGCATCGGCAATATAAGAACCGGCTTCCGCGAGGGAGTCGAATTCGATTTTGCCGATGACGGTCGTTTCGGCCGCGGCCGCGCTCAGCGGCAACAGGTGGATGGTAAGGCATAGTACGAGGCATAAGATACAAAGCTTACCAACCCATTTGGGATATGGGCAAAACATAAAGAAAGCTCCTTTCGATATTCTTCAAAAAATATATCGGTATTCCACCGATTGTATGATATCAAAAAAACAAAGTGAATTCAATGATGTATCATTCAGTGTTATTGATAAATCACGCAGTATTTGGTGCTTGCCAAGGCTCCGGGGAGAGGACCTTAAGTGGGCATCTTTTTGGGAGAAAGAGGCAAAACAAAAGGCTTTGACCGTATATTTTGAATGAAAGGAACAAAAAATCCCTTCGCAAACCGAAAGAAAAGAACCAATGATCTGCCCCACAGCTTTGCCTACTCCCCGAGGGCACAGTTGCTTATTTCCAATCTCAGGAGGCGGAAACGGCTTCGATCAGGATGTCATCTTTCGCACGGACTCGGCTTGGGAGAGTGAGGGACCGGGCACCGAAAAAACAAAGACAACGTCGGGTAAAAAGGGAGGTCCAACGAGCGTCAGGATAAATGCCGCAGAAGCGACGGCCTTGTGATTCGGCTATTGGCGCGAATGTTGGTTTCCTTGTCATCCCGTCGTAAAAATGTATCGGGAATTCGTCTTTTGTCTTGACAGATGGCGCAAAATATAGTATACTATTTTTAAATAAAGTATACGAATTGGCATAAAATGCGCAGGATAAGGCGAACGCCCAAGCTTCGCAAGCCTTTCCCGTGGCGGCTGTCTGTCTTTATCCGCAAGCGAGGAATCCACCCGATTCTGTTCCATATAATTATAAGGAGAACGATTATGCGTTACGACAATCTGGACATGACACAAATCAATAACGGTCTTGAGCAAACCGCTGCCTGCGGTTCCTCTATCGCGTACGATAAGGCGAACGGTACCGCCTTTGTCAGCTATATGACCGGCGTTCCGAAGCGTTACGGCGAATCCACCGGGAAAATCTGCCTGTCGGTCTTCTCGCCTTCCCAGCCGCATCTGGTGCGTCATCGTGTGTTCGATGAGCTGCAGGGCAAATCCAGAGGCTTTTTGTGCAACGCACTGTATGTCTGCGGCGATAAGCGAGTGCGCGTGATGTTTACCGATCACAGCGGACAGAACGCGCTGTATTCCGAGGATGTCGATGCCAAGAAGACGGCGCCGATGGCTGTTTACAGCCGCGAATACGATTTTGCGACCGATACGGTCACCGAGCGCCGTGAGGTGTTCTTCCGTACCGCGCGGGGAGAAGAGCCCATTAACAACGAAACCTACTGCCGCTATCTGCGCGAAAACGGCTACGAGATCAACAGTAAGTGGCCGCCGATTATCAATAAGGTAACACAATACCGCGGCGAATGGTATACGGCGATCACCCTGGATGATTACGCCTTCTCGTATGCCACACTATGCAAGATTGAAGGGGATGTGCTGGTGCCCTTTGCCATCTGCCCCGAAAAGCAGACCTATGAATTCCGTTACTTTGTGAATGACGAGGGCATTTTCGGTGCCTTCCGCGCGGCGCCCGACGATCACGGCACCAATCATGCCGGCTATACGGTTTCCCGCGACGGCGGAAAAACATGGGAAACGACCATCTACGCCGACGGCGTACAGTCCCGTCATGATATCTTGGAATACTACGGCAAGCCGCTGTTTATCTACAACTATAAGAGCGATCGCTCGGTGGAAAACTTCCCGCGGATGCATAACTTCCGTAATGCGTTGAAGTTTGTCTACGACGGCGAGGTGATCCTCGATCTCTTCTCCAAGCACGGCTTTGTTGAGCACGATACCGTCAGCATTCGCGGAGAGCTTTATATGGCGTTTTCCAATTGTCCGCAGGCGCTCTCTACCGAAAATGGTGCCGCTTGGACCGAGGACGGACTCTCGGTTGAGCAGGGTAAGGAGACGGTACAGTGGATGAAGCTGGGGTATCTTCTGCCGCGCAGCACCAAGCATGGCCCGAACGGTCGGTCTTGATCCGGAAAAAACAGAAAAGCAAGGCTCATTTCTTTAGGAAACGAGCCTTGCTTTGGCTTTAAACACGGATTGCGGCAGATACGGTGTGCGGTGTTTTCTTGTACGGCGAGGTTATTCGCCGCTTCTTTTGATATAAGGTCGGGCATCGGTGGGGGAGTGCCCGTAATATTTGCGGTAAGCCTTGGCAAAATAGCCGGGCTCGGCATAGCCGCAGCGGGCGGCGATTTGGGTGATGGGAAGGTCGGTTTCGGTCAGCATTTTGCGCGCCTGCGTCATGCGAATCCGAATGAGCGCCTGGCCGATCGATTCGCCGAAGCGCTCACGATAATGCTTTAACAGCGCCGTACGGCTGAAGGCAAAATGAGCACAGAGCGAGGGGATGGTGATCGGCTCGGCGTAATGAAGCATCAGATATTCATGGAGCGCGGCGGGGAGATCCTCGGTTTGCGGCTGAACGGCGCCGATCAGCGTCAGATATTCCGCAAAAACAGCCATCACCTCAGCAAATGCCTCAATTTTTTCGCGGGTATAGCCGGGCAGAACCTCCAACGCTTCACGGAGCGTAGCGGGGTCAGCGTAAAGACGGGCGCGATCGAGCGCTTCCTCGAAGCCGCAACCGCTTTCGGGCACCTGTCCCATCATCAGATAGCCGGCCAAGGTTCCGTAGCGGTAGAGAGGGCTGACCGCCTCATAGAGTCCAAACGGACAAAGATAAACGTGGAGGGCTCCGGTTTCCTCGACAATGCGAAAGGCCTCGGCGTCGCTTTTTTCGCAGCAGTGGCGTGCACGGGGATTCTGCTGTAAGCAGCGGCAGAAGGCGTGAAGCCCTTCGGGGGCGGCAGCGATTTCGCGGCCGCTTTTGTCGTGAATGGAAATGCGGAAGCCGGTTACGCGATACAAACGGTTCAGTAAATCGTTGATATTGGGCTTGCTCATTGGCACTCTCCTGTAAAATCGGATTCTTTGTACGAATTTCCCTTCCATTATATAGGATTCTTTCGGAAATGTCAAGAGAAAACGATCCTATGAGGCAAAAAAATTCTCTTGCCAATGGGCCGTCGGAACTACCGCCGATGGAAGCGAAGGCGGCGTGGTCGGGTGTGTTATGGAGCAACGGTTTTTTTCATTTTTTGCCTGAAAAATAAGCCGGTTGTGTCAGAAAATGGCAGAGTCTTTTTCGAAAAAGCGCGTATTTTTTTGCGTCAAAAGGGTTGCAATTTAAAAGTATGTGTGGTATACTATCTTTGACTCAGAAGCGGTATCGTTGCGGTCTACCAAAATGAAGAAAAACCGACTAAAGTTTACTGGTGGAGTTCAACAAGACACTTCTCGCTGTGGTTCTTGCAATTGGTGAGAAATTGTGGTATACTGTTAACCCCATAGCCCCGATTTGGCCTTTTCGAGTCACGAAATTGAACAAAACCGACTAAAACACTTTGTTATCTTTGAACAAAGAACTTCTTGGCAACATGATAAAAGTCATGTTGCTTTTCGGGCCTCTTTCGATCGTGTGACCGATATTTGAAGGAAACCGAAGCGGTTTTGCAGCTTACTTTCGGCAAATACCATGATTTCGGTTCTCCGGGATCGGTGTTTCAAAATAAATCATCGCGTCTGCACGGGGTGCAGCTCGCGAAATACTCAGGAGGAGAAGGAATATGCACAACTATTCCAGCTTTTTCAAGCGCGCCCAAGCTTGGGTTGTAGCCGTGGCCATTCTGCTAACGGTTGTGAACCCGCTCTTTGGGCTGTCGGTCTTTGCAACAGATGATGTAGAGCCGACGGGTGAAGTTTCCACCACAGACGGCAAAATTGTCGCCGGAAACTACAACCTGACCGACGCCGAGAAGGAATTACTCGGTTCCGGTCTTCTTGTAGGTGCTACTCATACCTACAAGGTTCCTACGGCATCCGATAATTTGATTTCGGTTGACACCGAGACCAAGACGATCACCGTACTGCCCTATGAGGGTACCGACGGTTATCCTTGGGAACCGACTGTCGCTAAATTGATAGTCAACGATGCCGAACACGAAGTTGTAACACTGGTAAACGGTGTCGGTACCTATGCGTACACCGGCAATGCCTTTAAGGTTGAGGCCGAGTTTGAGCTGCGCATCGATATCGATGAGGATACACAGTCGTTGCTGTTGCAGGCTCCTTCGATTTTGACCGAAGGCCTGTCCAACCTCAATACGGCGAATGGTACCAGCGGCGATATCGGCGTTATTCAGGAGATGATGCCGCACCTGGTTCAGCTGGCCGGTGACGGTATTCCGGTGAATCCCCCAGTTAATGTTTTCGGTTTCCCGTTGTCTGTGTTGCGGTTTGATCCGAAAGATTTTGATAACAAGAAAGCAATTGCCGCTGTCACTAAGCTGAACAGTCAGATGACCGAGAATGGCGGCGTAATTGATCTGATCAAGATGCTCAACGAGTATGACGAAGCTCCCAGCAAGGTTCAGTACCTCATGGAGAACGGCGAAGCTCTGAAAGCCAAGATCGCCGAGACTCGTGATGATTTCTACTGCATCAAGAACACGGCGTTCTTTGGCGATACGCTTTTGAATGCGCTGAAGAATGCAAATAGCAGTTACTATACGATCTTCTCCCAGGCTCATCGCGCACTTACTTCGGCTATCTCCGCCCTGGAGACGCTCGAAAACGCTCCCTGGACGGCTCTGTCGACGAACGTTCTGAAGGACGGTCTGACGACCACGGATTATCAAGCTCTTGATATCCTGGTCGCCAAAGTCATTGCCAACACCGTGACAGAAATGCCACTGGCATTCAAGAATCCTCTGCTCGTTTCGACTGCAAAGGTACAGTTTAATATGAGTATGTACGACGTGAACGTCAAGGTTGTTCTGGCTCTGACCGATCCGGACAGCCTGGATGTTAAGTACGTTGAATACGGCTCGACCACAAATAAACTGACGCTTGTCAAGGATGCGACCAAGGCCGAAATTCTCGCAGCTGTCGAGGAAGCCGGTTTTGTCAATGCCGCTCTGACCAAGTGGGCAGACGAGGGTGCCTATGTGGACGGCAAGTTCCATCAGGTAACCACCGAGCTCCCCGAGACGCTGACCGAGGATGTTGACTATGTGATCACGGTTCAGCCGAATCTTTACAAGGTTACGTATCAGTATCTTGATAATAGTGTTGTGAATCTGCCTTACGGCTATGACATCACGCTGGAGAAGCATGATGACGGAACGAAGGCATACGATTACGACGTTGACGGTACGTACTATGCACAGGGCGATACCCACACGGTGGTTGCCGATACGGTTATTAACCGTGAAGTCGGTAAGTCCTATACGACCGGCATGCTCTACACCATTCTGGCCGGTAACTACCTCGGCGCCGGCAGCAAGGCCATTCTGACCTCCGGTGCTTTGGCCGGTGATGTAGCTGTCAATGTCCGTTATCCCGACAACAATAACGGCCTGGTTACCCTCGACGGTAACAAGCTGACGGCCGGCACCTATGCCGCCAGCTACGAGGGCTTGAGCTGGGCTCCTTACAGCTACACGCTGTCGAACGGCCAGGAATACTACTTCGGTGGCAATAACACCGTGGTGATCGATGAGCCCTTTACCAATGTGAAGGTTACCTATCGTCTTGCTCTGACCAACTTCGACAAAGCATGGGTTCTGGATGTGGCTAACCTGCCCGACGTGCTTGTCGGTGAGGCAGCTGCTCAGTTGGCGGCTCTGAAGCGTATTGCCGCTCAGCGGGACAACCTGGAAACCATGAACCGCACGATGATGGGCTTTCTGAAGGGACTGATTGCCGATACCAAGCTGAACGACAATGGCGCCAAGAATGACGCGCTGAAGGAAAGCTTTACCGATGCGCTGGATAAGATTCTTGCAGACTGCTACGGCGCTACGAATTCGTATCTGTATGATATCGTTGACGCCTACTACATTGCAGAAACAAAGACGCTTCGTTCCGATTCCGAAATCCTTATGGATTACTATTCGGATTATGAGCATGTCCGCGCCGAAATCGGAAAGTTTGCCGCTCTGATGTCCCAGCTGTTGGGTGAAGAGGTCAGAGGTGGCGTCACGCTTACCGCACAGGATAAGATGGACGCCTTGGCGGCAATGATGCGTACCCTTCCCTCCAACATTGTTGCTGCCGATAAGGTAGACGAATACGTTGCCAAGCTGACGACGCTGGAATCTACCATGAACGGCGTATATAACGACCTGTCGGTACCGAACGCGGCCATCCTCCTCGATAGCCCGAATCTCGGTACGCTGACGGCGGCTCTTACTTCCGGAAAGGCGACCGATTCGTTTGCTACGATCGAAGCACCGTATCTGACCGATTCGAATATCGTTATGATTGCTGACAACATGGTGGCCATTCAGGTTACCCTTCAGATTGCCGGTGGCGAAACCGTAACGATCACCTCCGATTCTCTCTATGAAAACGAGCAGATCGACGATACGCTGATCAAGAAATTGGTCTCCGATATCGAAAAAGAGCTGAAGCGTCAGAACGTAGTCGGAACATTCTACCATGCCGATGACTATGCTGCCGTGCTCAATCAGCTGATCGGCACCGAAGCCGGTTCGCTTGAAACCTCCTCCTTCACCTTCAACTGGACCTATAAGAACTTCACGGTTCAGGTTCCCGGCATGGCCGATCAGACGGTTAACTACGTGGATCGCGTTATTAACCTGCCCGCCAGCGCCGATGTTGCGTATCGCTACGATTACTACATCAACGGCGTTCAGGTTTCGAGCGGTAACCGCACGCTCTCGGAGTCTGAGCTGACGCTGATTGCCAAGGGAGCCTTCACGGTTACCCGCGAGGAAATCTTCATTCTGGAAGATAATCTCGTCAAGTATGTAAACGCTCTCAATGCTGCCATCGGCAGCGATGAGCTGGTCTTCGTCCTTGTGGAAAAGAGCAATGGCGAATATGCCATCGTTCTGAAGGTTGCTTCGCTTGCTCCGGATTCTCTCATGGATGCCGCGATGGGTATGGCCACCGGCATGGTGCAGGGCTCGTATCCGTACATCGGCATCGAGAACCAGGGCTTCCTGAACGACGGTAAGGTGTACCTCCAGACTCTGATCGATGCTGTGATGAACAGCGGCCTCGGTATGGAGACGCTGGTTTCCCTGATGGACAACAACGGCAACATCATTAACATGAAGCTGCCCGGCACCACCGTTCTCAGCGACAAGCCGCTCGCCGCACTCGGCGGACAGCTGATGCAGACGACGATGCAGCTCGGCACGACGGTTGAGGATGCCGTTTCGGTTGACTTCTACCTCACGCTCGGCGCTTCGAACGAGCAGCTCGTTCAGATCCGTGAGCTCTATATGAGCCAGCTTTCGCAGTACTTCGATCTCGTTCTTGAGAACGGTCGTGTGAATGTTAAGCTCAATCTCCCTGAAAAGGCTTACGAGGCCTTCCTCGCCAGCCTGCTCATCACCGGTAAGCTGGATCTCTCGAATATGAATGATGTTAATGGCGAAATCGCCATCAGCTTCATCAACGAGATGCTGATCCCGATGTTCGAGAGCGGCGTTACGCTCAAGAGCTTCGAAAATACGATGGCTATGTTCGGCATCGACCTTGATCTCTCCTCGAAGCGCGGCGTTGCCGCTGCCTTCAATGAGGTTGTGGCCTTCTATACCGGTGCTACCTTCGAGTACGATGATATCAGCGGCACTGCCTACGGTACTGTTGACATCGAGGGTGCGATCGATAAGATGAACCTTGGTGTTCTCGGCAACATCATCGCCGAGAAGGAAACCGGCATCACCCTCGGCATCAGCATTGCCCTTGAGGATCTCGGCAAGGACTACGAAGCGCTCTTCGTGGACATCAATGCCGCCGGTATCACCAACAAGATCGGTCTTGTGACCAATCTCAGTCATAAGCTCGACGACATTGCCGGCACCGCCGCCATCGTCCTTCTGAGCGATATCGAGGGCACGCTGACCTTTGATACCACCACGCTTCTGAACCTCAACGGCTTTACCGTCCATGGCGGCCTGGTTGCCAACGGTAAGGTCATCGTGGTTGACTCGCACGTTCAGAATAATAAGAACGGTACCGTAACCGATAAGGTTTCGGGCAACGCCATTATCGTCGGCGGTGAGTATAAGACCGATGTATCGGCCTTCATCAAGAATGGCTATGCGCAGGATGCAAACGGTGTTGTTACCAACAACTTCTATGATATCGTAGAGGATGAAAACGACAACATCACCATCAAGCTCAATGCCGAAATGATCCACACCGACAGCATCCCCGAGCTTGCTTGCCTGGTTGTTGACATTGCCTGCGATCTCCTCTTCAACGGCTATTCCTGCAACTACCTTGAAATCGATGGCAACACCATCTACAACATCACCCTCAGTGACCTGGTTGGCCTCTATGCCTCCAGCAACCGCCTCAAGTCGGTTGCCAGCGAGGTCATGGATATGGTCGATCCTCAGCAGCTCTTCGCGCTGATGAACACGGTTCTTGACGATGTTCTCGACTTCACCGCGATCAGCGAAGCGATTGCCGCTGACGCTCCGATCTTCGAATATTCGATGGTCAGAAAGCCTTGGGGCATTGCCTTTGAGCACATGGTTGACGGCGACTATGTCACCGCCAGCATCGTCTCCGGTACGCCCGTTAAGGAAGGCAACTTCAGCATCGTAGTCGAAGGCGATGCTGCCGATAAGCAGTATCTGGTTGATCTCTTTGCCGAGCTCGGCGAGATTACCACGGCAGATCTTAATGTCTACTTCGACGGCTATGATTATGCAAACGCAAACCTGACTCTGTCCTTCCGTGCGGATGGCAACGTCTTTGTTGATGTCAGCTCGCCTGAGTACTCGGTCATGTTCTGCACGATTCTTGCTGACGGTATCGGCGCTCCAGCCAATGCCGACCTCGTTGCCGGTATCAAGGAATATTACGCAACCGGTGATATCAGCAAACTGAGCCTTGCGTTCAATGCGCTGACGACCGCCCAGGCCATCACCGCCATCAAGAACGTGGCTCGCGACGAGTCCTTCACCTCGATGGTTGCCGCTCTCGGTCTGACCGATGTGGTGGATGCCGACGTGGTTGAGCTCGAATCCCTCTACGACCGCTTCGGCAAGGTTGCCGCCGCGCTCGTTCGCCGCGCCGATCTGACAGGCGGCAGCCGTCTGCTCGGCAGCTTCCTTGACAAGGACGGCATCGTCTCGATCTCGAGAGAAAATGTTTCTCGTCTGATCAGCGCCAGCTTCCGCGGTTACACCGTATCGGCTGATGTTTCGGTCACGAGTGCTTATGTTGGCGTCAAGTTCTTTGAGACCAACCTCTCCCCGATCGATTACACCGAGCTGAATGACCAGATCAAGAGAGCTGAGGCTCTCAACGCCGAGGACTACACCGAGGAATCGTGGGCTAAGGTTGAGGCCGCTCTCGAAGAGGCTTACAAGGCTCTCGAGTCGATCAAGCAGGATGAGGTTGATACCGCTGCCGGTAACCTGAAGACTGCAATCGATAAGCTCGAAAAGAAGCCGACGCTTGAACCTCCGTATTTCGAGGATGGCACCGGTACGCCGACCATTTCCAGCGATAAGGTCTATGGCTACAAGGTTGTTTATGACGGTATGTATATCATCATCGATGCCGACATCAACGGTATTACCGTTGAAGAGCTGGAAAGGGCACTTGACTTTGTGACCTATCATGGCGAAGGCTTCTCGATGGAATTTGAACTGACCAAGCTTGGCGAAAGAAACGGCATGGTTGGTACCGGTACCGTTGTTACGGCTTATGTGGATAATCTCGCCGGAAGTGCTGAGGTTTCCTACACGATTATTATTCTCGGCGACTTGACCGGTGACGGTATGAACAAGATGAACGACTCGTCCTTCATTGGTCAGGCTGTTGTTGGTAAGCGTGAGCTGAGCGAAATCGAAAAGCTCGCTGCCGATGTGAACAACAACGGCCGTGTGGATATCGGCGACGCTGCTCGTAACGCCAGAAAGGTCTTCTATACCGAGGAATACAAATCCTTCTTCGGTAAGGAAAATTAAGGAAGGGAGGAACGAACCATGAAACTTACTAAGAGAATTCTTGCTGTACTGTTGACAATGCTTCTTGTCCTTCCCCTCGTTCCCTGTGTATCCGTCTCTGCCGCTAACGTCAATTATGACGTTACGGCAGCGGCCGGCGAAACGATTGATGTTATCCTGAACTATCCTGATGTTCTTGCCATTCAAGGCACGCTCACCTTTAGCGGTGACAATATTGTAACCGTTGAAAATTTCTGGGCAAACAGCCTGGAAAAAACACAGTCGTTCTATAACGAAACCGATCACACCTTTGCTGTTTTCGGTGTTGCTCCTATCGTAGGCTCCTGTGATCTCATCCTTACCTTTAAGGTTGACGACAATGCCGCTCCCGGCTCGGTTCAGATAATCACGGTTACCTACGAATCCTCGGAAACCGATATCTTCCCGAGCGATCCGGTCTATGAAACCGATACCATCACGATTACCGTTCCGGATGTCGTTGAGCCCCCCGTTCCCACCGTCAACTATGACGCGCTGAAGAAGGCGATTGCCGATGCCGAGGCTCTGAACAGAGAGCTCTACACGGCCGAATCGCTGGCCAAGGTCGACGAGGCTCTGGAAGAGGCTAAGGCTGCTCTGACCTCGAACGATCAGGCTACCGTAGATGCCGCCGCTAAGAAGCTGAACGATGCGATTGACGCCCTCGAGCTCAAGCCGGTCGTTCCCACCGTCAACTATGACGCGCTGAAGAAGGCGATTGCCGATGCCGAGGCTCTGAACAGAGAGCTCTACACGGCCGAATCGCTGGCCAAGGTCGACGAGGCTCTGGAAGAGGCTAAGGCTGCT